>NZ_SMJW01000471.1 GCF_004348335.1 Actinomadura bangladeshensis
GTCCGGGGGCGGTCATCGGGGGATTGCGGTCGGACTTGGGCAGCGAGTCGGAAGGCGGCGGAATCTGGGGGGTCCGCTCCTTATCTGGCGGCTTCTTGTCCGCTCTCTTCTCCGCGCTCATCCGGTCGATCTTCTCGACCAGCTCCTTCACCGACGCCGACCATTCCCGGTAGGCGGGCGCGCCGGGGCGCACCGCGCCGGCGAACTGCTGCCTGCGGCGCTTGCCGATCTTGTTGACGCGCACCCGCGCGCCGCTGTGCGGCGCGTGCAGGAACCGCCCGTGCCCGACGTACAGGCCGACGTGGCTGCGGCCGTGGAAGAAGATGAGGTCGCCGGGTTCGAGGTCCCCGTACTTCACCTTCCGGTCGACCTTGCGGTACTGGGCGTAGGTGACGCGGGGGAGCTTCACGCCCGCCTTGCGCCATGACGCCATCGCGAGGCCGGAGCAGTCGTAGCTGCTCGGCCCGTCGGCGCCCCACCGGTAGGGCTTGCCGATCTGCTTGCGCGCGAACCGCAGCGCCCTGCTCGCCTTCTCGCGCTGGTCCGCCTCGCGCGTCCGGTACTCGTCGTAGGCCTGCACCTTCTGCAGCGTCGCCGAGTCCAGATGCAGGCTCTTCAGCACCACCGGATTGAGCGCCGCGTGTGCGGGCGCGCCGAGCGGTACGGTCAGCGCCAGCCCGGTCGCCGTCGCGGTGAGGGCCGCCAGGAGCATCCCCTGTTTTCGGCCGTCCGTCCGAGTACGGCCGCCATGGCGCTCCAATGCTCCGTTTCCGGCGCCGTCATCCTGCGAGTGGCGTGCGATTGACATTCCCGTTCTCTCCGTTCCCCCAGTACCGGGTCGGTCTCCGGCAGGTGATCATCATCCTGCCGAGAGTTCGGGTACCCGTTGATCGCCGGGGAATTGTGAGAACCGGCCGATTTTACATGATCATGGCGCCGAATTGGAGGCATTCTTTGGTGTCTTTGATCATGCGGTCAGATGTGCCAGCGAGGTCAGCGGGACCGGCAGCCAGGCCGGCCGGTTCCGTGCCTCGTACCGCACCTCGTACACCGCCTTCTCGAATTCGAAGGCGTGCATCAGCACCGAATGCGCGGCCGGGTCGGCGCCGCCCGCCGCCGCGTAGCCGCGGCAGAACGCCGCCCGGTTCCGCGCCGCCCACGCGTGCGCGCGCGTCTCCAGGTGCGGCCCCGACTCGGTCGGCACCGTGCCGGACTTGGTGATGAGGAACCGCGCCGCGTACTCGAAGGAGCGCAGCATGCCGGCGACGTCGCGCAGCGGGTGCGCGAGCGCGCGGCGCTCGCTCTCCGCGCGGGCCGGCTCGCCCTCGAAGTCCAGCAGCGCCCAGCCCGACTCGGTGCGCAGCACCTGGCCGAGGTGGTAGTCGCCGTGCACGCGCTGGACCGGCAGCGGCGCCGCCCGCGCCGCCAGGTCGAGGAACGCCCCGGTGAGCGACTTCGCGTGCGGGGCGAGGCCGGGCACGGCCTGGCAGGTCGCGGTCAGCTCGGTGTTCATCCGGGCGGCCATCGCGCGCACCTCGTCCGCGGCGAGGACCGTCACGCCGAACGCGTCGGCGAGCGCCCGGTGCACCTGGGCGGTGGCCGCGCCGAGCCGCTCGGCCTCGGCCGCGAAGTCGCCGCCCGCGCCGCTCGCGTCCAGCTCCGCCCACTCGTCGCCGGGCGGCAGCGGGTAGGCGAACCAGTCGCGGACGCTCGCGATCGCGAGGCTCCAGCCGTCGGCACCGGTGTGCAGGTAGTCCGACAGGAGCGCGAGCGTGACCGGCTCCGCGCCCGGTCCGTCCGGTTCCAGCTCGATCCAGCCGTGCACGGCGGGGATGTGCTCGCAGCCCTGCCGGGTCAGCGCGAGGTTGACCTCCAGGTCGAGGTTGACGCCGCGGCTGAGCCGCCGGAACAGCTTGCAGATGTAGGCGTCGCCGAACAGCAGCGAGGTGTTGCTCTGCTCGGCGGTGATGGGCAGGCTCGCCAGGTCGGTCCGGATGCGGGCGCCGGGCACGTGGTGGAACCGCAGCGGGCCGATGGACGCCTCGTCCGCCAGCGCGTCCAGCAGCATCCGGGTCAGGTCGTGGTCGTGGGCGGCGTCGTACAGCCGCGCCCCCGCGGCGCCCGTACCGGCGCCGATCTCCACGTGCCGGAGCCGGTCGGGAAGGTGCCGGCGGACGCCGAGCAGCAGCTGGTAGCGGTCGACGGCGCCGTTCTGGCGGACGTCGAGGACGAGGTGGTGCAGGGCGGGGTCGCCGGTGCGCAGTTCGGTGGCGGTGCCGATGGACAGCTCGTCGACGGGGCCGTCCTTGCCGCCGAACCACCGCTGCCGGGGCAGCCACTCCGCGAGGTCTCGGGCCAGGTCCGATCGGGGTGGCAGCACAGTCAGACGGTCCTTCCGGCGCCGACGATCCGGTCGGCGGCGCCGCCGTCGTCCGGTGGGAGCAGCTGGAACCAGAAGAACCCGTGCCCCGGAAGCGTGAGCAGGTAGGGCAGTTCGCCGATGGCGGGGAACTGGACGCCGCCCATGCACTCGACGGGGGAGTAGCCCTCGAAGCGCCGCATGTCGAGTTCGACCGGCTGCGGGAAGCGCGACAGGTTGCTGACGCACAGGATCGTGTCCATCTCGCCCCACGGGCTCTCGTCCTCGGTGATCTCGCGGGTGAAGGCGAGGACGGAGGGGTTGGAGGCGGACAGTTCGACGTAGGAGCCGACGCCGAAGACGGGGTGGCGCTGCCGGATCTCGATCATTGTGCGGGTCCAGTGCAGCAGGCTGCC
>NZ_SMJW01000472.1 GCF_004348335.1 Actinomadura bangladeshensis
CCCCCAGCCACCGGCACCGCCCGCACCGCCCCTGCCCGCGCAGTTGCCTGCTCCGCGCCCGCCCGTCGCGCAGCCGCCGCCCGCGCAGAGCCCCCCGGCGCACGACCCGTTCCCCTACGCCCAGGAGATCCCCGCCGCACCGCCTCGTCCGGCACCGGAGCCGTTCCCCTACGCGCAGGAGGTCCCGGGCGGCGCGCCGAGCGCTCCCCCGGCCGCCCAGCCGTTCCCGTGGGCGCAGCAGGTCCCCGGAGCACCGCAGGCCGCGCCGGACGGCGTCCAGCCGGTGGCGCCGCCGCCGGTGGTCGACGAACCGTGGCGGACGACGCAGAGCAAGCCCAAGAAGCCGCGCAGAAGCCTCAAGAAGCCGCTGCTCATCGCAGGCGCGGGGCTGGCCGCCGCGGCCCTGGTCGCCGCCGCGGTGATCGTGGTGCCCGGCCTGCTCGGCGGCGACGAGGACGAGGGCGGTGCGGGCGCCGAGCTCGCCGGGGCGCTGTTCCCCGTCGACGGCGCGGCGGCCACCGACGGCCGCGACCAGCAGATCAGCGGTGTCGCGGCGCTCGGCTCCACCGTGGTCGCGGTCGGCGGCGAGACCGACCCGCAGAACGCCCGCGGCCTGTTCCTGGTCTCCACGGACGCCGGCCGGACCTTCAAGTCCGTCCCGCAGGAGAGCACCGACGGCGGCGTCGCGCCGTCCGGGGGCGTGCCCGAGGCGGTCGGCGGCTCGCCCCGCGGCTGGGTCGCCATCGGCAGCCGGGCGGGAGGCGGCGGCGCCGTGTGGACCAGCGAGAACGGGACGCAATGGCGGCGCCAGCCCGACGCCGTCGGCGACGTCTTCGGCCCGAAGGACCGGGTGAAGCGCATCGTCGGCACGCGCAGCGGGTTCATGGCCATCGGGGAGAACTCCCCCAAGGGCGACTTCAGCGACTCCCGGCCGGCCGTGTGGCTGTCCGCCGACGGCCGCCGCTGGGAGGCGCGCATCGGCGACCAGACCGGCCTGGACGTGCAGAAGGCGACGCTCTCGCTGGTCGAGGCCGCCGCGAGCGGCGACGTGATCCTGCTGGAGGGGCTGGTCACGCCCGACTCCAAGAAGCCCGGCCCGTACCGGAAGGTGTGGCGTTCGCAGGACGGCGGCCGGACCTGGGCGACCTCCGACGTGCCGGTGCCGAAGGGCAGCCGCGGCCTGATGATCGGCGGAGGGCCCGCGGGCTTCCTGGCGATGCGGGAGATCAAGGCGTCCGGGAAGCTCGCCGGCCAGGCGTTCCTCTCCAAGGACGGCAGGACCTGGGCCAAGGCCGGGACCCTCAGCACGTCCGGCTACCGCATGACCAGCGGTATCACCGTGGACGAGCAGGGCTTCACCGCCGTGGTCGTCCGCAACGGGGACACGCTGCTGTCGCGCAGCGCGGACGGCAGGACCTGGCGGGGCGCGGGCACGGCCGAGTCGAAGCCGGGCCGGGAGCTCACCGGCGCGGCGGCGTCCGGCGGGCAGACCGTCCTCGTCGGCCGGGAGCCCGGCGGCGGCGACACCAATGCGGTGCTCGGCGTCTGGGACGCGAACGGCACGGCGGTCCCCGTCGACCCGTCCAAGGTTCCGGGCGCCGTCCGCCCCGACCATTCGGTCCGCTCCGTCGGCGCCACCGGGAACCTGGCCGTGGCGGTCGGGAGCGCGAGCGGCGACGCCGCCGTCTGGTCGTCGCAGGACGGGAACACCTGGAAGCCCGCACAAGGGCTCGGGGCCGCGTTCACCCGGCCGGGGCCGCAGCAGCTGAACGACGTCGCCGCCGGGACGGCGGGCTGGGTCGCGGTCGGCTACGACCAGGCGGCGCCGCGGCGTCCGCTCGTCGTCACCTCGGCCGACGGCACGACCTGGCAGGCCGCCGACTCGGGCGCCGCCTTCGCGGCGGGCAGGACCGGCCAGCCCGTCACCTACGCGGTCACCGCCGGCTCGCAGGGGTACGCGGTCATCGGCACCCAGGGGTACTCGGTCGTCACCTGGTTCTCGCCCGACCTCAAGACCTGGACCCGCGGCACGGGCACGGACCCGAAGATGATGGCGGGCGGGCAGAGCAACCCGCGCTGGATGCTGGACGTCGCGTCCGGCCCGTTCGGCTTCGCCGCCGTCGGCGGCAGCCGCGGCGCCCAGGGGAACCGCCCGTCGGTGTGGCTGTCGCCCGACGGCAAGACGTGGACGCTGCAGGAACTGCAACTGCCGGCGTCCGGTGTCACCGAGGCCCACCTCACGCACGTCGCCGCGCGGGAGAACACGATCGTCGCCGCGGGGATCGCCGCGACCGCGAAGGGCCTCGACTGGATCGGCTACGTCTCCACCGACGGCGGCCGGACGTGGCGCCCGATCCCGTCCCCGAGCGGCGACACGCCCGTCACCGTCACCGCGATGGCCGCGACGCCCAAGGGGTTCGCCGCCACTGGCACGAGCGGGCGCGCGGGCACCACGGACGTCGTGTCGTGGACGTCCTCGGACGGCGTCTCCTGGAAGGCCTCGACGCCCGGCGGCACCGGCCTGGCGGGTGTCGGCGACCAGCAGATCACCGGCCTCGCGGCCTTCGGGAGCACGCTCCTCGGCGTGGGCCGCAGCGCGGACGCGAACGGCGACCAGCCCGTCCTGTGGGCCCGGCCGAACTGACCGGGCCACGCGGCCCCGCTCAGCGGACGGGCGGGGCCGGCGGCTCCGGCGGCGGCGTCGGGATCGGCGCGGGCGTCTGGTCGGGGC
>NZ_SMJW01000473.1 GCF_004348335.1 Actinomadura bangladeshensis
TGGCAGGACGTCCTCAGACGCGGCGCAGGACCTGGATCGAGCGGGCGCCCACCGGGACGGTCTCGCGGGCCTTCACGATCGGCGACTCCTCCTCGGCGAGCAGCGGGTCGGCGGTGTCGAGCATCTTGATCCACATCTGCCCGTAGACGGCGGGCGGCAGCGTGAACGGCAGGTCCCCGTCGTGCGCGTTGAACAGCAGCAGGAACGAGTCGTCCCGGACCTGCCGGCCGCGCGGGTCGGGCTCGCTGATCGCGTCGCCGTTCAGGAACACGTTCAGCGACTTGTTGAAGCCCGCCGACCAGTCCTTGTCGGCCATCTCCTGCCCGCCCGGGGTGAACCAGACCAGGTCGGGCAGGACCTCGGACTCGGCCTCCGCGTCCGCCTTGCGCCGCGCGGCCTTGCGGGCGCGCTTGGACCGCTGGTCGCCGAGGAAGAACCGGCGCCGCCGGAAGACGGGGTGCTCGGTGCGCAGCCGGGACAGGCGCCGGACGAAGTCGAGCAGCGGTCCGCGCTCGTCGAAGAACGTGTCGTCGCGCAGGCCCGTCCAGTCGACCCAGGAGAGTTCGCCGTCCTGGCAGTAGGCGTTGTTGTTGCCGCCCTGGGTGCGGCCTATCTCGTCACCGTGCAGCAGCATCGGGACGCCCTGCGAGAGGAACAGCGCGGTGAGGAAGTTGCGCTTCTGGCGCTCGCGCAGGGCGATGATGTCGAGGTCGTCCGTCGTGCCCTCGACGCCGCAGTTCCACGACCGGTTGTCGTCGCTCCCGTCCCGGTTGTTCTCCCCGTTCGCCTCGTTGTGCTTGCCGTCGTAGGAGACGAGGTCGTTCAGCGTGAAACCGTCGTGGCAGGTCACGAAGTTGATCGAGGCGATCGGGCGGCGGCCGTCGTCGGCGTACAGGTCGGACGAGCCCGTCAGCCGGGACGCGAAGTCCGGCATCGACCCCGGCTGCCCGCGCCAGTAGTCGCGCATCGTGTCGCGGTACTGGCCGTTCCACTCCGTCCACAGCGGCGGGAAGTTGCCGACCTGGTAGCCGCCCTCCCCGACGTCCCACGGCTCGGCGATCAGCTTCACCTGCGAGACCACCGGGTCCTGCTGGACGAGGTCGAAGAACGCCGACAGCCGGTCCACCGCGTGCAGCTCGCGGGCCAGCGTCGCGGCGAGGTCGAAGCGGAACCCGTCCACGTGCATCTCGGTCACCCAGTACCGCAGCGAGTCCATGATCAGCTGCAGCACGTGCGGGCTGCGCATCAGCAGGCTGTTCCCGGTGCCCGTCGTGTCCATGTAGTAGCGCGGGTCGTCGTCGGCGAGCCGGTAGTACGAGGCGTTGTCGATGCCCCGGAACGACAGCGTCGGCCCGAGGTGGTTGCCCTCGGCGGTGTGGTTGTAGACGACGTCGAGGATCACCTCCATGCCCGCCTCGTGCAGGGCCTTCACCATCGCCTTGAACTCCAGGACCTGCTCGCCGCGCCGCCCCGACGAGGAGTACTCGTTGTGCGGGGCGAAGAAGCCGATCGTGTTGTAGCCCCAGTAGTTGCGCAGGCCGCGGCTCGTCAGCGCGTCGTCGTGGACGAACTGGTGGACGGGCATCAGCTCCACCGCCGTCACCCCGATCGAGCGCAGATGATCGGTGATCACCGGGTGGGCCAGGCCCGCGTAGGTGCCGCGCAGCGCCGGCGGGATCTCCGGATGCCGCGCCGTGAGCCCCTTCACGTGCGCCTCGTAGATCACCGTCTCGTGGTAGGGGATCCGGGGCGGGCGGTCGTCCCCCCAGTCGAAGTACGGGCTGACCACCACCGACCGCATCGTGTGGCCCGCCGAGTCGGCGTCGTTGCGCGACCACGGGTCGCCGAAGTCGTAGCCGAAGCACGACTCGTCCCAGTCGACCTCGCCCTCGACGGCCTGCGCGTAGGGGTCGAGGAGCAGCTTCGCCGGGTTGCAGCGCAGCCCGCGCCGCGGGTCGTAGGGCCCGTGCACCCGGTAGCCGTACCGCCGTCCCGGCATCACGCCCGGCAGGTAGCCGTGCCAGACGAACGCGTCCACCTCGGGAAGCGTCAGCCTCGTCTCCTCGCCGGCGCCCGCCGGCCCGTCGAACAGGCACAACTCCACCCGCTCGGCCGCCTCGGAGAAGACGGCGAAGTTCGTCCCCGCGCCGTCGAACCGGGCCCCGAGGGGATAGGCGTCGCCCGGCCAGACCTGTGCCACTGTCGCGCCCTCCGTCCCCGCCGCGTCCAGAGCGCGCCGCGGGACCGGCTGCGGGATCGGCGGCCAGGGCCCGGCGGCGCACGCCGGAAGCCCTTCCCCGTGAGGGGTGGATCACACCGATCCGGACCCCACTGGCGAGAACGGACATCGTTGGGCTACCTTAGGCATGCCTAACCTCAATAAGGGCAACCTAAGGCCGAGAGGTCGGGCACGCCGAGCCAGCTCCAGCCGCACGGAAGGTCTCCCCACCGGCATGTACGTCTGCATCTGCAACGCCATCACGGAAGATGACGTGCACGGCTGCATGGCGAGCGGTTGCGCGACCGCCAAGGCCGTCAAGGCCGCATGCGGCTTCAAGCCCGGCTGCGGCATGTGCACCAAGCGCATCCACACCATGGTCAGCCAGTACCGGACGGCCGGCGACCTGGCCGACGCCCTGACCGGCGGCCCCCTGCCCCTGATG
>NZ_SMJW01000474.1 GCF_004348335.1 Actinomadura bangladeshensis
GAAGAACCCAGCCCCCCAGCATCCGCCCGACCCGCGGCTCCAGCCCGCAGAAGGCCGGCCTCCCAGGCCGCAGCGCCGTCACCGGGCCAAGAAGGGCTTGCTGGTCGGGCGCGCGAGCCGCAAGATGCGGACGGCGCCGACGACCCGGCAGGGGCTTCAGGTCCCGCCCGGAGAATGGCGGGCGCACCGGGCCGCGATGCCGCGGGTGCGACCGCCGCCGGGATGGCTGACTTCGCGGCGCAGGAGTGGGGCGACGCCGAGGCCCGCGGGGCGGAGGTCGGCGCGGGAAGCGCCGACTCCGTGGGCGCGCCGGCCGGGGCGGAGGGCGAAGGGGTCGGCGAGAGAGGCGACTTCTGGAAGGCCCGGCCCGATGTGTCGTACGGCACGGCAATGGTCGCCGCCGGCTACGGCAGGCCGCTTCCCTCGGTCGTCCACGGGGTTCGCCTGGCACCCGGCATCACCTTGGTCCTGGACGGTTCCGCCCTGAGCGACGACGACGTCGCCGCCATCGACACCGCCGCGCGGCCGCTGCTCGACGAGCTGCACCGACGCGGCCTTCTCACCCCCATCGACAGCCCCGCCGAAAGCCCCGCACGTCCGCCTGCAGATCACTCCCGGAGGTCCCCGTGACCGTGCGCATCCTGCCGCTACCCGAGACCGAATCCCCGGCATCCGACGGCGGGCTCGGCGCGCTCAGCACCGGCAAGGGCAACCTGCCGCTCGAATCCGTCGACGTGCACGCTTCGATCACCGGCCTCACCGCCGGCATCAAGGTCGTCCAGGGCTTCCACAACCCGTTCGACACTCCGCTCGAGGCGACCTACATCTTCCCGCTGCCCGACCGCGCCGCCGTGACCGCGATGCGCATGGAGGCCGCGGACCGGGTCATCGAAGGGACGTTGAAGGAGCGCGCCCAGGCCCGGGAGGACTACGACACCGCCGTCGCCTCAGGCCGGCGCGCCGCGATCACCGAGGAAGACCGGCCGGACGTGTTCAGCATGCGGGTCGGCAACATCCTGCCGAGCGAACGGGTGACCATCACGCTGACCCTCGCCCAGCCCCTGCCGCACGAGTCGGCCTCCGGTGCGACGTTCCGCTTCCCGCTCGTGGTGGCCCCCCGCTACATCCCCGGCGCCCCCTTGGACGGCGAGCGCGCAGGGCCGGGGACCGCGGACGACACCGACGCCGTGCCGGACGCGTCCCGCATCAGCCCGCCCGTCCTCCTGCCCGGCTTCCCCAACCCGGTGCGCCTGGCGGTGACCGCCGACATCGATCCGGCCGGCCTGCCCCTGACCGAGATCCGGTCCGCACTGCACGTGGTGAGCCACGAGGGCGAGGGTGGGCGCACGACCGTGCGGCTGCAGCCGGGCGAGCGGCTCGACCGCGACTTCATCCTGCGCCTCGGCTTCGCCTCGCACGAGGCCGCGGCCCTCACCCTGGTCCCGGACGAGACCGCGACGAGGTACCCGCCCGAGGGGCCCGATGGCATGAGCCTCGCCATCGTTCCCGAGTGGCGCCAGGAGGGGACGTTCAGCCTCACCGTGCTGCCCTCCGGCGACGCCCGGCCGAGCCCGCGCGACGTGGTGCTCGTACTCGACCGCTCCGGCAGCATGCACGGCTGGAAGATGGTCGCCGCCCGCCGCGCCGCCGCCCGCATCGTCGACACGTTCCGCGGCGAGGACCGGTTCGCCGTCCTGTCCTTCGACAACGTCGTCGAACGCCCCCGCGACCTCGGCACCGGCCTGGTCGCCGGCACCGACCGCAACCGGTTCCGCGCCGTCGAGCATCTGGCGGCGCTGGAAGCGCGAGGCGGCACGGGGATGCTCGCCCCGCTCGAGGAAGGCTGCCGCCTGCTCACCGATCCCGCGCGGGACCGGGTCCTGGTCCTCATCACCGACGGGCAGGTCGGCAACGAGGACCAACTGCTCGCCCACCTCGGACCCCGGCTCCGGGGCATCCGCGTCCACACCGTGGGCATCGACCAGGCCGTCAACGCCGGCTTCCTGAACCGGCTCGCCTCCCTCGGCGGGGGGCGCTGCGAACTCGTCGAATCCGAGGACCGCCTCGACGAGGCCATGGAGCACATCCACCACCGGATCGCCGCCCCGCTCGTGACCGGCCTCACCCTGGACGCCGACGGCCTGGACATCGTCCCGGACTCCGTGGCCCCGTCCCGCCTGGGCGCCCTGTTCCCCGGCGTGCCCCTGGTGATCACCGGCCGGTTCCGCGGCCCCCGTTCCAACTCGCCGATTCGCGGGGGCACCGCATCCGGTGCGGTCTCCGTCCGGGGCACCGCTTCCGACGGCACGCCATGGGAGCAGCACGCCACCGGCATCGTCTCCACCGACCGCGCCACCACGTCCATCTGGGCCCGCGCTCACCTGCGCGACCTCGAAGACCGCCACACGGTCGGCGGCTCGGGCGACCTGGAACACCGCATCGTCGAAACGTCACTTCGGTTCGGCGTCCTGTGCCGCTTCACCGCATTCGTGGCCGTGGACAGCAGGGTGGTGACCGAAGGCGGAACCCCGCATCAGGTCGTCCAACCGGTGGAAACCCCGCGAGGGTGGGCACCACCCACACCGCCCGTGGAAACCGCACACGCCACGCTCGCCGCGGCGCCGGCGCCGTTCGCACCC
>NZ_SMJW01000475.1 GCF_004348335.1 Actinomadura bangladeshensis
CCAGGCGGTACTTGCCGGGGCCGTAGTAGCTGTCGTCCCGCCAGGTCGGCGCGTACAGGACGGCGCGCTTGCCCGGCGGCAGCCCGAGCCGCTCGCGCACCCGCTCGGCCAGCATCTCCCGATCAGGAGACGCGAGCACGTCGTTGCGCGGATATCCCGTTTCGATGAGCTCGCCCTCGTACCGGAACGCCCGGCGCAGGATCGGCGTGCTGAAACCGTTCGGGGACACCAGGTAACTCCAGTTCGGCGTCTCCTTGGCCACCTTCTCCAGGTAGCGGGCGTTGGCGAACTGCACGTCCTCGATGTCGAACCCGATCCGCTTGAGCGGGGTGCCGTGCCACGTCTGCACGACGACCTGCCCGGGACGGCGCACGAACCACTCCGGCAGGTGCGCGTTGGTGACGACGTAGCGGCTGCGGGCCATCGCCTCGTACCACTCGGCTCCCCACAGCCGCACCGGACGCGCCGTCCCGGGCAGCTCCACCTGCCCGTCGCGCACCACCCACAGATGCTCCACATCGGCGCCGCGCCGGACGAGTTCCTCGTGGATGGCGCGGGGGCTGTCGGAGTACTGCTTGCCCGAGTAACTGTCGTACACCACCGCCGGACGGAGGGGGCGCAGGCGGCGCGGCGCACGGTAGTGCCGGACGCGGGTCCGCGCCTGGCGGTAGGCGCCGCGCTCGTTCGGCCGCAGGTCGGAGTGGACCTCCACGATCGGCACGTCGTAGCCCTGCTCGCGGAAGACGTAGCGGCGGCCGTCCACCGTCGCCTCGACGGGCAGCCGGTCCAGGGCGGCGTGGTCCAAGGGGACGGCGAGAGGGCGTCCGGCGGGGGCGGTCGTGCTCGCCGGGCGCCTGACCAGCACATCCCATCGGCCCGAAGCCAGCGGCAGGACACCGCCGAGCGAGACGAGCCGGGCCAGCGGAAGCTCGGCGCGGAACCGTCCGGCAGCCCGGGACATCGGGAACGCGCGCTCCTCGTTCCGGTCGCGGCTGCGCAGCACCAGCTCGGCCGGGTCCGGCGAACCGGGCGGATCGTCGCCGGACAGCACCAGCGTCCCGCCCCGCTCCCAGGTCGCGTCGGTCACGACCGGGCGGGGAGTGCGGGCCTTCAGCTCGGCGTAGCCGTGGCGGGAGCGGTAGACGACGACCTCCTTGCCCGCGAAGGGATAGAGGCCCTCGGTGGCGTCGTCGTCCAGGACGATACGGACAGTTTCGTCCGCTGCGGTGGAATCGTCCGGCGCGGAGTCGTCCGCTGCGGAGTCGGCCTCGGCCGCGCGGTCCTCGGCCGCGTCGGGGCCCTCCTCGGCTGCGAAGTCGTCCGGCATCGCCGGATTCTCCGCCGCCTCCGCCTCCGCCTCCGCCTCGGCGGTCGCCGTTTCGGCCTCCGGCTCCGCCACGGGCGCCGGGCCCGCCACCGGCGCCGGGGCGTCCGCCGGTGTGCGCGCATCGGGGAAGCCCATGTCGAGCCGCCAGCCGGTCCCGTCGCGGGGTTCGGGCGCGGCGAGGCGGTTCGCTCCCTCGTCCTGGACGGGCATGTCGGCGATCAGCTCGGGCAGCGGGATCCGTGCCCGGAACCGGCCGCCGCCGCCGTCGGACGCCGCCGGGTAGCTGTTCAGCAGCGTCCCGGCCCGCCTCCGCACGATGACCGCGGCACCGTCCGGCACTCCACCGGGAATCGTGCCGCGGATCTCCAGGGCGTCGTCGACCACACGGTGGCCGGTGACGCGGGCCCGGACCGTCTCCACCCGCAGCCGCATCGTGCCGCCGCGCGTGATCATCGGCACCACGCGCACGTCCTCGTCGACGTAGTGCCAGGCCGGGTGCGCGCCGCTGCCGGAGGACGGTGCCGACAGCGCGCCCCGCCGCAGCACACCGCGGTCGTAGACCCCCGCCGCGACCAGCCAGGTCCCGTCGACGTAGCGGCCGCCGCGCCGCAGCCGCTTCGGATCGATCGTCGCCGAGAACCCCGACCACCGGTGGCTGCGGTGGGGGTCGCGCGAGACGTCGTCGGCGTCCGGGCAGCGCCGCGTCCACGCCGGGATCACCCTGGTCGTGCCGTCGTCCGTGTCGCGGACGCCGACGACCTTGAGCGACGACCAGGGGAACCGCGTCCCGATGTCGGCGATGAAGGCGTGGCCGGTGATGCGCAGCTTGCCGTCCCGCCATCGCGCCTCGTGCAGGTGGGCGCGGGCGGCCAGTTCCTCGCCGAGCCGGTACACGCGGCGGGGAATCCGCAGCCGGCGATCTCCCCAGAACGGGTACTTCGCGTAATGCCGCCACAATCGGCGGGTCACCGGGATGCGCAGTCCGCGGCGTTCGTACTCCAGTACCCTCAGCAACTCCGGCATCAATCCGCGGCCGACCAGATGCCATTTCAGGCGCATCATGGCGGGAAGATCATCAAGGGCGGTGCGGTCGGCCTGCTCCAGAAAGCCGTGCGCCAGCTCCACGAAACGGGAGCGGAACTCCTCGTCCGCCTCGTCCAGCACATTCAGGAAGATGCGGAGATCGCTGCGCAGTGCCACCTCGTCGTACTCGCGCTTGCACGCGCGCACCGCCCGCTCCGGCCGCGACCCCAGGAACCGGCTGACGGTCTCCACCGCCGCGAACCGGTCGGTGACGGCGCCGATCTCGG
>NZ_SMJW01000476.1 GCF_004348335.1 Actinomadura bangladeshensis
GAGGTGTATAAGAGACAGGGGGACGAGCCGTTCTTGCCGGGGAAAGGGCTGGCGGCCGGGCCTCCGGTCGTTCCGGATGCCGGTGTGCCCCGGCCTGCGCCCATGGTGGATCGCAGGGGCATGGTGGACGCGTTCGCGGGCGAGTTCGTCGGCGGGGCGACATGGCGGGCGATGCTCGCGGTGCTGGAGGGCGCGTTCCCCGGGATGGGGATCGCCTCGGCGCTCGCGCGGCGCAGTGATGTGGCGATGGACGTGCTCGACCGGAAGGCGGCGGCGACGCTCGGCGTGCCGGTGTGGACGGACGACGCCGGGATGGTGTTCGACCTCAGCGCCCATTTCGGCGTGCGGACCGTCCGGTCGCCGCGGGCGCGGGCGGTTACGGCGCGGGCGTCCAGGCCCTACGCGGGGGCGTTCGTCATCGACACGCTCGATCCGCTGCGCTATCACCGGGCGGTCGGCGGGCCGAGGGCGCCGCGCGACCTGCCGGGGGAAGGCGCGCTGCCGGTGCCGTCCGGGACGGAGGACGACGACAGCGGCGTCGTGATCGTCGCGAACCTCACGCAGGCGGGCGTGCGGGTGCTGGACTCGGCGGCGCTGTGGCGGTACGCGGGCCGGGTCGTCACCGGAACGCTGCGCGAACCGGAGCGGGCGCGGGTGCGGCGGGCGCTGCGGGCGCTGCGGCGGGTCGTGTTCGTCGACCCGGATCTGCGGCTCGGGCTGTGCCTGCAGATCGACGCGGCGCGGGTGCCGCGGTGCCTGCTCGCGTTCGGCGTGGACGAGGACGGTGTGCACCGGTTCGTCCGGCCGTGATCAGTCGTCGGAGCGCAGCCAGGTCAGGTCGCGCTGCCGGTCGGCGGGCAGTTCGCGGATGTGGTCGACGAGCTGCCACGGCTCCGGCGGCGTGCTCTCCTCGTCCGGGAGCACGCCGCAGAGCAGCGCGCTCTGCGTGCTGACCGCGACGAACGGGCCGAACCGGGCGATCCCCCCGCCGCGCAGCGACGCGAGTTCGGTCAGCAGCGCGCTGACGGCGGACGCGTCCTGCGGGTCGTAGAGGCCGCGCACGTAGGAGAACAGGTCCTCGGCGAGGACGTCGGGCCGCCGTCCCGACATGTGGTAGACGGTGCCCCAGTAGGTGCCGGTGGCCTGCGCGGAGCGCTGGTCGCGGATGCGGACGCGCAGCCCGCACTCGGCCGCGCACTTCTCGTACGCCTCGGCGAGCAGCGCCTCGCCCTCGCCCTCCTCGCTGAGCAGGACGCCGGTGACGACGCCCTCCTCGCGGTCCAGCCGGTCGAGCATCTCGCGGTGCAGCTCCAGGACGTCATGCTCCACGGCGTCGAGGGAGCGGGCCAGGGCGCGCTGGGCGTCGCGGTCGAGGTCGATGCCGGCCAGTTCCTCGGAGATGTCGCCGAACTGCTTCTCCAGCCGCTCCACCCGACCGGTGACGGAGTCCAGCTTCTCCAGGACGGCGGCGGGCGGCTCCTCCGGCTGGGGCGGGATGGGGATGCCGGCCGGCTCGGTGGCGTTGTCCACGACCGTCTTGAGGTCCTGGTGGTCGCGGGCGAGCCTGTCCAGCCGGTCCTGCAGGATGCGCAGGTCCTCCTGGGCACGGGGGAGCCGCTTGTCGGATGCCAGGTAGAGCTCGCGTCCGGCGATCGCGAGGCAGAGCAGAACCAGGATCACGGTCGTCATGGGACTCCTCGGGAAGCGGGCTGCGCTCTCGACGATAACCAGACGCGGCCGGATTGGACGAGGACGCGGCGCATCTCGTCCGAATGGTCCCGCATTTCCCGCCGTCGAGGGGGGCGGGGAGCGGTCAGCCGAAGAGGCCGCCCAGCAGGCCGCCGAGGATCTCCGCGGCGCCGCCGGCGATGTCCCCGGCCACGTCGCCCGCGATGTCCCCGGCGACGCCGCCGGCCGCGTCCGCGATCATGCCGCCGGCGACGTTGCCCGCGTATCCGGCGACGGCGCTGCCGAACGCGTCCACCGGGGCGCCGGCGACGTAGCCCGCCACGTTCGCGGCCTGGCCCACCGCGTCGCCCATGGCGCCGATCGCCATGCCTCCGGCGACACCGGCCACCGCGGCGCCGCCGACCAGGCCGGCCGCGGCGATGCCGTGGTGCCCGTGCCGGTGGTGCCCGTGGTAGCCGGGCGGGCCGTGGTGGACGTGCACGGGCGGCGGCCCGGGCCGGCCGTGCGCCGGCGGAGGCGGGTAGCCGGCCGGGCCGGGCGGAGCGGGCGGCGGCGGCCCGGCGTGACCCGGCGCCGCCGGATAAGGCCCGCCGGGCGCGGGCGGCGGGACGGCGCCGTGCGGGACGTGTCCCGGCGCGGGCGGCGGTCCCCCGGGGACGGACGGTCCGCCGGGCGCGGGTGGTGGGCCGCCGTGGCCGGGGGCGGACATGCCGCCGGGTGCCGGCGGCGGTGTGGCCCCGTACGGGAACTGGCCGGGCGGAGGCGGCAGGGTGTTGGGGCCGAGCGGAGGCGTTGAACCGTACGGGGGCTGGCCCTGAGTCAGAGGCGGCGCGCCATGCCCGAAGCCGCCGGGGGGCGTGGCTCCATGGGGGGAATGACCGGGTGTCGGTCCGCCGGGAGGCGGGAAGGCGCCGGGCGGGAAGTTCGC
>NZ_SMJW01000477.1 GCF_004348335.1 Actinomadura bangladeshensis
CGGCGGCGGCGGCCGACTTCTCCAGGCCGCGCTGCTTGAAGGTACCGGGGATCGGGAGGGTGCTGATGCGGTCCAGCGGCCACACGATGACGAAGGCGCGGCCGATGACGCGGTCGATCGGGATGGTGCCGCCGCCGGGGTCACCGCGGTGGGAGCGGGAGTCGTAGGAGAGTTCGCGATGGTCTCCCATGACCCAGAGCTGGCCCGGCTTCACGGTGACGTCGAACGGGTCGTTGGACGGCTTGTTCTGCTCATGCGTGATCGGGTCGGTGAAGATGTAGGACTTCTCGTCCAGCGGGACGCCGTTGACGGTCACCCGGCCCTGGGCGTCGCAGCATTTCACGTGGTCACCGGGGATGCCGATGACGCGCTTGATGTAGTCCTTCTCGTTGGGCGCCACACCGAACGCGGTTCCGACGGCGCGCAGCGCCTTGGAGATCGGGTTGCCCGGCTCGTCCACCTGGACTTCGGGGTCCCAGGAGTCGAGGCCGTTGAAGACGATCACGTCACCGCGGGCGATGTCCCGGGTGTGGTAGACGATCTTGTTCACGAGGACGCGGTCGCCGACCTGGAGGGTGTTCTCCATGGAGCCGGACGGGATGTAGAAGGCCTGGACCGCGAACGCCTTGATGACGAGTGCGAGGACGACGGCGACGACGATGAGGACCGGGAGCTCTTTCCAGAACGATCCCTGCTTCTTCTTGCCCTTGCCGCCGTCTTCGGAGTCGCCGGCCGTCTCCTCGGCCGAGTCCACGGGCTCCTTCTCTTCGGGCACCGCGCCCTCGGCTTCGGATCGCACGTCTCTCCGATCGTCCTCTTCAGTCATCAGAGCGAAAGCCTAGCGCCGCAAGTCCTGCGGGACGCCGCCCACGAGCGTGTCGCGGGCGGACGAGCCGGTCGCACCCGTCCGGAACGGGCAACGCCCCGGGCACCGTCGCGGGTTCCCGGGGCGTCGTGGTCCATCGGCTCAGTGCTCGCGCTTCTCCTTGATGCGCGCGGCCTTGCCGCGCAGGTTGCGCAGGTAGTAGAGCTTGGCGCGGCGGACATCGCCGCGGGTCACGACCTCGATCTTGTCGATCGAGGGGCTGTTGAGCGGGAACGTCCGCTCGACGCCGACGCTGTAGCTGACCTTGCGGACGGTGAACGTCTCGCGGGCGCCGCCGCCCTGCCGCCGGATCACCACGCCCTGGAAGATCTGGATACGGCTACGGTTGCCCTCGGTGACGCGCACGTGCACCTTAAGCGTGTCGCCCGGACGGAAGTCCGGGACGTCGGCGCGCATCGCGGCCTTCTCGATCTCCTGGATCAGGGTGTGCATCGCAGCGTTTCCTCGTGGTCGAACGCGGGCGTCGAGAGGCCCCGGTGGGACTTTCGTGGGGGCGTCGCGCCGCGGGAAGTGGTCTTCGGGTGCCGTGCGCTCTGGAGGCACGGACGCTCTAGTCTGCCATACCTTCGCCGTCAACCGGAAAACCGGCCTCGCGCAGGACGGCGCGGTCCCGCTTGTCGAGGTCCTCCGGCGCGAGGCGGGCGAGGAGTTCGGGACGATGCCGGGCCGTCCGGCGGAGCGCCTCGTCCCGCCGCCAGCGGGCGATCGCCCCGTGGTTTCCGGACAGGAGGACGTCCGGAACCGGCCGGTCCCGCCAGACGGGGGGCTTGGTGTAGACGGGGCCCTCCAGGAGCGACTCCATGGCTCCCGGGGCGAAGGAGTCGTCCGTGACCGATTCGGCGTTGCCGAGGACCCCGGGCACCAGGCGCGCGATCGCCTCGATCATCACCATGACGGCGACCTCACCGCCGGCGAGGACGAAGTCGCCGAGGCTGACCTCGTCCACGGGCATGCGGGTGCGGGCCTCCTCGACGACACGCGAGTCGATGCCCTCGTAACGCCCGCACGCGAACACGAGCCAGGGCTCCGCCGCGTACCGCACCGCGTCGGCCTGAGTGAACGGCCGCCCGCTCGGCGTCGGAATGATCAACCGCGGCACAACCCCCGCTGCGGTCTCGGTTGAGGCGCCCCCGCCAACCGGCGCCGCACCGCTGGACGACACCGATCCCCCGGGTGCAGCCGGCACACTCCGGTCAGTCCCCGCATCCTCGCCGGCCGGCGCCGCCTCTCCGCGCACCATCGGACCGCCGGCCGGTGCGATGCCCTCGGTTGACGACGCCTCACCGGGCGACACGGACCCACCGGTCGACGCGCCGCCGCCAGCCGGCGCGTCGCTGACGGTCGGCGCGATGGCGCCGACCGACTGCGCCTCGCCAGGCGACACAGCGCCCTCGCGCGGCGCGCCTCCGCCAGGTGACACGGGCCCGCCGGGTGGCGTGATGGCATCGGCCGGCGCCGCCTCGGCGAGGGGCACGGGCCCGCCGGGTGGCGCGCTTTCGTCACCTGGCGCGATGGCGCCGACCGACTGCGCCTCGCCAGGCGACACAGCGCCCTCGTGTGGCGCGCCTCCGCCAGGTGACACGGGCCCGCCGGGTGGCGTGATGGCATCGGCCGGCGCCGCCTCGGCGAGGGGCACGGGCCCGCTGGGTGGCGCGCTTTCGTCACCTGGCGCGATGGCGTCGGCCGGCGTGGTGGCATTGGGCGGCGCTGCCTCGGTGGAGGGC
>NZ_SMJW01000478.1 GCF_004348335.1 Actinomadura bangladeshensis
GGCATGAGCGGAGCGAACCGGGGGGTGTGGGGGGTCGCCCCCCACAGGAGGCGGGCATGAGCGGTGAGCCGGTCGTGGGTGTGGTGATGGGCAGCGACTCGGACTGGCCCGTCATGGAGGGCGCCGCGCAGGCGCTCGCCGAGTTCGGCGTCCCGTACGAGGCCGACGTGGTGTCCGCGCACCGCATGCCGCACGACATGATCGCCTACGGGGAGGAGGCGGCCGGGCGCGGCCTCCGCGTGATCATCGCGGGCGCGGGCGGCGCCGCGCACCTGCCGGGCATGCTCGCGTCGGTGACGCCGCTGCCGGTGATCGGCGTCCCGGTCCCGCTGAAGTACCTGGACGGCATGGACTCGCTGCTGTCGATCGTGCAGATGCCCGCCGGCGTCCCGGTCGCGACGGTCGCGGTCGGCGCGGCCCGCAACGCGGGGCTGCTGGCGGTCCGCATCCTGGCCGCGTCGGACGCGGAGCTGCGCGCCAAGATGGCCGTCTTCCAGCAGGACCTCTACGGCCAGGCGAAGGCGAAGGGCGCGCGGCTCCGCGAGAGGCTCTGAGCGCTCAGCGGCGCAGGGCCCACTCGACGCCGGGGCAGCGGTCCATGACGACGTCGAGCCCGGCGTCCCTGGCGCGCCGCGCCGCCGCCTCGTCGATGACCTGGAGCGGCAGCCACACGGCCTTCGCGCCGGCCGCGATCGCCTCGTCCACCGCCTGCCCGGCGTGCTCGGCGCGCCGGTAGACGCCGACCACGTCCACCTCGCCGGGGACGTCGGCGAGCGAGGCGTACCCCCGCTCGCCGAGCACCTCCCGCGCCGCCGGGTGGACGGGGACGATCCGCTTGCCGCGCTGCTGAAGCAGCCGGGCCTGGTTGTAGACCTCGCGGTCGGGGTTGTCGCCGAGCCCGACGAACGCCCACGTCGCGGACTCGTTCAGCAGCCGCCGGATCACGTCCTGGTCGGCGAATTCGTCACCCATGCCCACGACAACAGCGTCCGCGATCTTTTGCTTCCCGGCGTCAGGGGCGGCCGAGGGCGCGGTAGTTCCAGCCGGCCGCGCGCCACCGCTCGGGGTCGAGCGCGTTGCGCCCGTCCACGATGTTGCGTTCGGTGACGACGCCGGCGAGTTCGGACGGGTCCATGCCCCGGAACTCCGCCCACTCGGTCAGCAGCAGCACCACATGCGCGTCGCGGGCCGCGGACAGGGCCGAGTCGCCGTACTCCAGCGTCGGCTGGGCGCGCCGCGCGTTCCGCATCGCCTGCGGGTCGTACACGGTCACCCTGGCGCCCTGGGCCCTGATGGACGCGGCCACGTCCAGCGCGGGGGAGTCGCGGACGTCGTCGGAGTTCGGTTTGAACGCGGCGCCGAGGACGCAGACCGTCCGGCCGGCGAACGAGCCGCCGAGCAGCTGCCGGGCGAGGTCCACCATCCGGATCCGCCGCCGGATGTTGATCTCGTCGACCTCGCGCAGGAACGTCAGCGCCTGGTCGGCGCCGAGCTCGCCGGCCCGCGCCATGAACGCCCGGATGTCCTTGGGCAGGCAGCCGCCGCCGAAGCCGAGCCCGGGGCCGAGGAACTTGCCGCCGATCCGGTCGTCGTAGGACAGCGCCTCGGAGAGCTTCGTCACATCGGCGTGCGCGGCCTCGCAGACCTCCGCCATCGCGTTGATGAACGAGATCTTGGTGGCGAGGAAGGCGTTGGCCGACACCTTCACCAGCTCGGCGGTCGGGAAGTCGGCGGTGATGAACGGCGTCCCCTCCGCGATCATCGACCGGTAGACCTCGCGGAGCACCTTCTCGGCGTGCTCGGCGGCCCCCTGCTCGGTGGGCAGCCCGGCCACGATCCGGTCGGGGTGCAGGGTGTCCTGGACGGCGAACCCCTCGCGCAGGAATTCCGGGTTCCAGGCGAGCACGGCGTCGCCCCCGGCCGGCGCGACCCGGTTCAGGGTCTCGGCCAGCCGCGCCGCCGTCCCGACCGGCACGGTGGACTTGCCCACGATGAGGCAGGGCCGCTGGAGCAGGGGCGCGAGCGTCGCGACCGCGTCATCGACGTAGCTGAGGTCGGCCGCGTACTCCCCGGTCTTCTGCGGCGTCCCCACGCACAGGAAGTGGACGTCGCCGAACTCCGCGGCCTCCTTGTAGGACGTGGTGAACCGCAGCCGCCCGGTCTCCAGGCCCCGGCGCAGGACGGGCTCCAGCCCCGGTTCGTAGAACGGCAGGTCGCCGTCCGCCAGGCGCGCGATCCGCTCGGCGTCGACGTCGAGGCCGAGCACCTCGAATCCGAGGTCGGCCATGCACGCCGCGTGCGTGGCGCCGAGGTACCCCGTTCCGATGACCGTCAGCCGGTAGGTCAAGACCCGCTCCCTTCGATTCGCGGTCGCCGACTAGCGGCCCTGATGGAGACGTGCCCGCTTCGAGCCCGTACCTGCGCCGCCCGGCAGGCCCTACTGGCGGGTAGCATCTGCGGCATGAGTTCTGACTTTCCCACGTATGCGCCGTCCGAGGAGCATGAGCTGCTGCGGCGCACGGTGCGTGAGCTGGCCGAGGCCAAGATCGCTCCTTTCGCGGCGGAGGTGGACGAGGAGTCCCGGTTCCCGCAGGAGGCCCTGGACGC
>NZ_SMJW01000479.1 GCF_004348335.1 Actinomadura bangladeshensis
GTGCCGGCCGGCCCGCCCTGGGTCGCCTACCTGTGCGCGGGGCTGGCCGTCCTCGCCGTCCCGCTCGGCCTGGACCGCTACCGGCAGCTCGGCCACGCCTCCGGCGGCGGGCGCCTCACCGTCCGGTCGGGCTCGCTGCGCCGCCGCCAGATCGTCGTCGAGCACGGCGCCGTCGTCGGCTGGCGCATCCGCCGCACGCTGTTCCAGCGCAGGCTCGGCCTCGCCACCCTCGTCGCCGCGGTCGGGGCGGGCGACGGCGGCTACTCCTCGGCCGACATGGCGGAGGAGGACGCGGTGGCGCTGGCCGCCGCGATCACCCCCGACTGGGTCGCCCCGTTCCTGGCCGCCCCGCCCGCTACTCGGGGCGGCGCGCCCCGAACATGATCTCGTCCCAGGACGGGACGGAGGCGCGCTTGCCCTTGGCCTTGCGGCGCCGCGCGGGCCGCTGCGCCGCCGGTCCCTCGCCGCTCGCGGCGGCGGGCGAGCCGGTGGCCGGCTTGTCCTGGGCGGCGGCGGGCATGGTGGGGCGGGTCGCCGGCTTCTTCTTGGCCGGGGCCCGCGGCGGCTGCCGCGGCGCCGGAGGCTTCTTCACCGGCGCAGGCTCGCTCCGCGCAGGCTCGCTCCGAGCGGACTCGGTCCGCGCCGGCTCGGTGCGCATAGGCCGAGGCTCGGCCGACGCGGCGGCACCGCGCGACTCGTGCCCCGGCTCGCCCTCCGCTTCGCCCGCCTCCTCGGCGGCGACGGGTTCGGGCTCCCCGCCGGTCTGGCGCTCGGCCTCGTCCCGCTGCGCTCTGCCGCCCTCGTCCTCGTCCTGGACGTCCGCGTCCGCGGAAGGCTCGGCGTGCTCGGCCTCGGCAGGCTCCTCGGTCCCGTGCACGTCCTGCGCCTCGGCGACTCTTCCCTCGGCCTGCTCGTCCTCGTCGTGCGGCTCGGACGCCTCGTCGGCCTGCGCGGCCTCGTGCTCGTCCTCCGCCGGGGCGGTGACGGGCTCCTCCGGCCGGTCGGCCGCCTGTGCCCGAGCGGGCTCTTCGGCGCGCGCTTCCTCGTGCTCGCCGGACTCGGCGACCGCGCTCTCCCGCGCCTCGGCGGTCTCGCCCTCGCCCTCGCTCGCGCGGGGCTCCGCCTCGTCCTGCTCCGGGGCGGTGTCCGGCGTCTCGGACACCGCGCTCACCGAGCCCGCCCGCGCGGCCTCGGCGGCCTCGTCCGGCTCGCGCTCGTCCCGCGAGGGCGCGGGGCTCGGCGGGCGCGGGGACGCCTCGCCGGGACCGAACCCGGCCGGTGCGGACGCCTCGCGCAGCGGCGCGCCCTCCGGCGCCTCGCGGAAGGCGGGGCGCGGGTCGACCATGCGGCCGCGCTCGATGATGTACTCGCGCGCCTCGGCGGCGCGGAGCGGCCCGGGCGGGCCGGCCGGGCCGGGCTGCTCGGGCTCGGCGGGCAGCCCGCGCACCTCGCGGTCGCTGCCGACGACCTTCATCGCCGGACGGCGCGGGACGAGCGGCGTCACGGTGTCGGACAGCCCGTCGTCGTCCCACTCGACGGAGGTGAGGCGGGCGGCGATCTCATCCAGCGGGGAGACGTGCCGGCGGCGCGGGTCGAAGGTCCACTCGGCGGCGTGCGGGCGGCCGCCCTCGAAGAAGGACAGCCGGACGCGCCAGGTGCCGTCCTCGCACTTCCAGGAGTCCCACTCGGCCTCTTCCAGGTCGACGCCGCCGCGGCCGAGCCGCTCCTCGACGGTCTCGCCGAGCGGCGGGCCGGGGGTGGACTCGCCCGGCCGGCGCACGGTGACCCGCTGCGCCTGCTGGGCCATGTACTCGCGTTCCTGCAGGACCGGTCCCTCGAACCAGCGGACGCGCTCGACCGGGATGCCCGCCGACTCGGCGATCTCCTCGGCGGTCTCGCCGGACCGGATGCGGGCCTGGATCTCCTTGGGGCGCAAGGGACTCTCCACTTCGATCTCGAACTGGCCGAGGCGGGAGAAGTGCCCACGGACCGCTGCGCGGAGCCGGTCGTCGACGGGCAGGGTGAACCGGGTGCCTCGGCCCGCGGTGGCCAGGACGAGGTACGTACCGTCCTCGCTGACCGCGACGAGGCGCAGCTCCTGCATGCGTGTCCTTCCTGCCCTGTCTTGACGGCACGGAGGACCCCGGACCGGTCGACCGTGCTGTCACGGTCGGCCGCCCGATGCCCACCGAGGGCGCATGCGTGCCCTTTCCCCCGGGTTCCCGAGTCTCTCTTCCGGACACACCTGCTGCCAGCACCGTACCCGGCATGTCCGAACATCGCCGCTCTCGAAGCCCTCTTCAGGAGGTCGAAGAGGGCACCTGACCAAGCTTGCCCGCGCCGCGACCCGCGAGAGGGCGCCATGCCCGATTCTTGTGCATCCTTTTCCACACTGTGCCTGAGAGGCGGCCCCGGTTCCAGGGGCGGACACGGCCGGACGTTGCGAGAGTCACGTCCTGGGCAGGAACACGTAGATCTTCCGGTTAGTTTCAGTTCGGGGGATTAGTCAGGGCCCGCGCGATGCCCGCCGATCCGGAAGCGGCGGCGGGGCGGGGG
>NZ_SMJW01000047.1 GCF_004348335.1 Actinomadura bangladeshensis
CCGTGGGGACTTCGCCGCCCTTGTCGTACGGGAGCAGACGCCACTCCGTGGCCGAACGAGCGCGGAAGCGGGCATGGCTCTTCGCCCAGGCGAACGCCTCGTCGAACGACTCGCGCATCCCGTCGTCGCCGTGGGCTGCGGGCGGGCCCACCAGGCGAGGTTCCTGCGGACGCCGGAACCAGAGCACCTTCACCTCTAACCGCAGAAGTCTTCCGGTGTCGCCCTCGGCGACGACGATGGGCAGCCGTACGACCCGCCGGCGGCGGCGCCAGGGCGGCTGCGACCAGCCGCCGAACAGCCGCGCCGCCAGCGCCCGGCCTGCGGGCCGAGACGATCCCGCCGGGCGCCCGCTCACGCCGAACCGTCCGGACCTCCGAGGGCGGCCAGTAGATCGCGCAGGGCGTCGCGGGTCCGCTCGTCCGCCGCGTGCTCGGCCGACCAGCGCACGGCCTCATGGGTGAAGCCGGACGGATCATCGACGAGCCCGGCGCCCACGGCAATGGTCAGGCGGTCGCGCCACGTGCCCACGCTCAGTGTGCCCTCGGCCGCGTCGTGCGCCCAGCGCAACGGGATGACGCACTCGCGTGCGGAGCCGTCACCGAGCCCGTGGAGAACGAGTTCCAGCCATCGGCCGTCGGCTTCCCGAGATCCCACGGACGCGCTCACGTAGAGCCGCCCATCACCGGCCTCGTAGGCGTTCACCTCCAGATCGAGGTCGGGTACGACCAGCAGCCTGTCGTCCCTCGGCTCCTCCTCCGCGTCGCTCGCCAACGCCGACTCGAGCCGCCGCGGCTTCGAGGTGATCACCTCGAACGGGGCGGTCCGGGAGTCCCGGCGGCGCGGTGCCGGACGCACCTCGTACGGCGGCGGGGAGTCGACCTCGAGCCGCATCCGCCCGGCGGTGAGCCACCCGAGGTAGGTGACGGCGCCCCGGTCGGCCTCGGGACGCACGAGAACGGGCACGTCCCCGACCGGCGGCGTCACCTGCAGCGCCACCTCGCCCGTGTCCTCCTCCTCGGTGACGCTCAGGCGCAAGTGGAGCCCGCCGCTGTCGGCCGTCCACTCCCCCGGCCCCACGGTCGAAAGCTCCCTCAGCCACTCCGACACGGTCTCCGCGAACGCCGGGGCCGCCTCGGACGGCGGGGTCTGCGGCGGACCGGACGCGATCGCCGCGCCGGGCGCGGACGCCGGCCGGTCCGCCGTCGCGAAGTGGGCGTCCAGTCGCTCGGGCGCGGACGACGCGGCGGACGTCAGCCGGGTCGTCGCCTCCTGCCCGACGGCGCCCATGGCGGGGTCCGCGGCGGTCAGCCGCCGGGTCAGCGCCGCCAGCGCCCGGAGGGTGCGCGCCGGGAACAGGGCGAGGTCGGCGCCCGCCAGTTCCTCGCACAGCGCGATACCGCCGTGGTCCGCCAGCCCGGGCGTCCCGTGGTCGCGCAACCAGAGGTTCAGCTCGTCCATCGCGTCGCTGAACGCCGAACCGGTCGGCGCGAACCAGTGCGCCAGCACTTCGGCGGACGCGCCGCCGCCCGCGTCGATGGCGCCGCACAGGTCTCCGGCCAGCCGCTCGACCAGCTCCCACGGCAGGACGTGGAACACCTCGGCCGCCGGGTCGCCCTCCTGGCGGAGCCGTTCGACCAGCGACCATCGCAGCGCCGCGGACTCACCCGCGAGGACGCGCAGGTCGTCCGGCTCCGGGCGCACATCGGGCCACGCCTCCTCCAGCCGCTCGACGACCGCGATCGCGGCCTCGCCCACCGGCACCGGCACACCCGCGTCCGTCAGTTCCGCGACGACCTCCGGGGCCGTCCCGCCGCGGATCAGGCACAGCGCGCCCACCCGGTCGCCCGATGCATCGAGCAGGATCCGACGGCGCTGCCAGCCGTCCCGGAAACGAGGTTCGCCGCGGGCGTCGGAGTCGCGCCTGCCTCGATTGGGCTCCGCCCAGGGGTCCCACGAGCCGGTGCCGTCCCGGTTGAGGACGACCTCCGCGACCCATTCGCTCAACGGCCGGTGCGGGCTGCTCATCGTCCGCTCCTGACGTCCAGTTCCGCGAGGAGCCGGACGGCCATGGGGCCGATCTCCTCGGCAGCCGACCTCCTGGCTTCCGCGGAGTGGTCCTTGAGATAGTCGTCGCGGATCTCGCGGAGTTTGTCCCACTCGGCGGCAGAGAGCCTCGCGAACAGATCGTCCGGCAGCCCGGCGGCCCACCTCATCGGCTGTGCGACGCGGATGCGCAGTCCCTCTCCCCGCCATCGCGCGACGAACTTGACCAGCCGCAGCAGGATGCCGACCTGCTCGAACGGCACGTCATGCCGGTACGGAACCCACAGTTCCCGCACGGAACCGTCGCCCACGTCCGAGCCCAGGTCCGCCAGGCCGCGCAGCGTCGGGTCCAGAACCAGTTCGTGGCGCGGGTCGTAGTGGATGCTGTTGACGCTCAGATCGCGCGTCTCGGCGTCGCGTTGGAGGTCACCGCCGGACACCCGGAAGGGGAAGCCCCGCAGATCGAGCGCCTTGTACTCCAGCAGCGCCTCGTCCTCCCCCCGGAACCGGGCGGAGCAGACCTGCCCGCCCGACACTTTGATCCGGAACGGCCTCCTGGTGCCCATGCCGGCCAGTACCTCGCGCACCAGCGTGGCCATCAGCCCCGGCGGCGCCGTCCCGGCGAAGTCCAGGTCGTTGACCTTCGCCTCCGCGCCGTCCGCGATCAGGTCCCGGACCGACCCCCCGACGGCCCAGATCAGGTGCCCGAGCTCCCACACCCGGTCGAACAGCCGGGTGAAGAAGGTACCGGCCGGATCGGGCGCACCGCCGGTCAGCCGCCCGATCAGCTCCGGCAGGCCCGCCGCGACCGCCGCCACGTCGCTGATCATCTCGGGGCGCCGGCGCGGCGGCAGGTGCCCGCAGCGCTCGGCCCGGTCCGCGCACTCCTGCAGCAGCCGCACCGGAACCCCGTCATCCCCGTCGAGCAGCACGTGATCGCAGAATCGGTCCGGCACCCCGGTCCCGGCCGGCGGTCTGTAGACGAAACCGATCACCCGGCGGTCGTCGATCCGGTCGTCAACCATCACCGCGGGCGTGTCCCCCCGCACATACCGGCCGGAAAGCGCCAGACCAGTACCCGATTCCCGCATGCGGCCCCTCGCTATGCTTGAAGGCGGTTCAAGGCTCATCCATCACCGCGCGATACCCGTGACCACGTCGACTGCCCGCTCCCCTCGCCCCCGACTGGACCCACGCCCCCGCCCGTGGCCGACATGGATCCGATGACCGCATCAGAACATCCACTTGTC
Organism: Actinomadura bangladeshensis; assembly: GCF_004348335.1. Classification (GTDB taxonomy): domain Bacteria; phylum Actinomycetota; class Actinomycetes; order Streptosporangiales; family Streptosporangiaceae; genus Spirillospora; species Spirillospora bangladeshensis. The sequence goes on from NZ_SMJW01000047.1 coordinate 3,294, forward strand.
GCAGATATGTCGCACACGGCCTCCGGGAGCCCCGACGGCATCCGGGCCACCGGCCGATTGCTCGCCTCACTCCTCACCCAGCGCGGCCCCTACCGGCGGCGCTGGGAACAGCGCCTCGGCCGCGCCCTGCCGGACGGCGCGCTGAACAAGGCCGCCGTCGCCAAGGTGATCGCCGCGCACCTGTGGGACACCGGAGAGCGCCCCGACACCGATGCCGGCCTTCCGCGCAAGATCAAGGACCGCGTGTACCGGGCCCTCTCCGGCGAGCTGATCAGCGCGGAGACCCTCACCTGGTTCGTCGAAGCCTTCGACATGGCCGGCGACGACCGCGATCGGCTGTGGACGCTGCGCTTTCCCGACGCCGCCGGGCCCATCGGCCCGGTGGTCGACAGCCTGCGCCACCCCCAGTTCGTTCCCCTCCCCCAGCGGCACCGCACCATCGCCGTCTTCGAACGCCGGCTGATCGGCGCCGACGGAACGGTCATCGGCCACCGGACGACCTCCGCCGTCCTCGCGTGCGAGGACGGCGTCACCGGCTACCCCTACCGGCTGGTGCGCGGCGCCCGCGCGGTCCGCGTCCGCCACGGCGGCCGGGTCACCACGCGGCATGAGTTCTCCGGGGCGGCCCCGGTCATCGAGATCACCTTCAACACGCCGCTGCGCAGAGGACAGGTCGCCTCCCTGGAGTACGACGTCGAGTTCGCCCGCCAAGCGCAGTGCAGCTCCGAGTATCGGCGGGTGGCCCACTCCCGCTGCGAGAACGTCGACATCATCGTTCAATTCGCCCCGGAACACCGTCCGAGCCAGGTGTGGTGGACGGTCTGGGACAACTACCGCGGCGGCGAGATCGTCCACCAAGAACCGGCACCACTGGACGTGGAGACCTGCGCCCACCGCTACGTCCCGTACATGGAGCACGCTGCAGCCGGCTTCCGTTGGATCTGGTGACACAGCGGAAGCCGTCCGTTCAGCGCAGCGCCTGATGCGTAAGGGCCGTGCCCTGCTCCGCACTGGGCGCGAATGGATCGGAGCACGGAACCGGCTTCAGTGGCGGGGGACGGCGGCCACCGAGGTGGCGGTGCGGACTATGGCTATGTCGCCTTCCCGGTCGGTGCGGTGGACTTGGGTGTGGAGGCGGCGGAGGAGGGTGACGGTCAATGGGGACGGGTGGCCGTAGTCGTTGTCTTCGCCGACGGAGATCAAGGAGATGGACGCGTGGGCGGCGGCGAGGAAGCGGGGGTCCTGGCTCGGGGAGCCATGGTGCGGGACCTTGAGGACTTGGACCTGGGGGACGGTCGCTTCCAGAGCACGTTGGGCCTCCGTTTCGATGTCGCCTGCGAGGAGTGCGCTGAAGCCCGGTTTCCGGGCGACGAGGACGACGCTGGCGTTGTTGATCGTGGTGCCGTCGTCCCCCGGTGAGAGGGCCGGCGCGGCGCTGAGCGGGGCGAGGATGGTGAGGGTCAGGTCGCCCACGCGCCACTGCCGGCCTGGTTCGGCGCGGAGGGATGGGAGCCCTGATGTCCAGCGCGCCTCGCGGCCTGAGGTGAGGGGTGTCGTCAGCACCCCGTGGACCGTGCGGTGGCGGCGGACGCCGGACGTGCCGTTGATGTGGTCGGCGTGCGGGTGGGTCAAGATCAGGAGCGGGACGTCCGTCACGTGGAGGCGCCGCAGGCAGCGGTCGACGGGGCCTGGTTCCGGGCCCGTGTCCACGACGACGGCCTGGCCGGGGCCGGCGGCCAGCACCAGAGCGTCGCCCTGGCCCACGTCGCAGGCGACCATCTGCCATCCCGGCGGCGGCCAGCCGGGGGCCGTCACGCGTAGGGCGATGACGGCGATCAGCACGCCGGTCACGGCAGCGGCGGCGATCAGGCGCAGGCGGCGGCTGCGCAGGACCAGTACCGCGACCGCGCCCGCCGCCAGGAGCGTCGCGGCGCCGAAGGTTCCGCCGGTCCAGGGGAGGGACGCGTAGGGCAGTGCCGCGGCGGTGCGGGCCACCCGGATGATCCAGCCGACGGCCAGGCCGGCGGGCCAGACGACCAGCCGGGCGAGAGGCGGCGAGACGAGGGCGGTCACGGCGCCGAGCGCTCCGAGGAGGGTCGCGGGGGCGACGGCGGGCGCGGCCAGCAGGTTCGCGACGACGGAGACGACTCCCACCTCGCCGGAGAGCATCACCAGGACCGGCGCCACGGCGACCTCGGCGGCCGCCGTGACGGCGAGGGCATCGGCGATGGGGCCCGGCAGCCGGCGCCCGAGGCGCTCCCGCCACGGCGGGGCCAGGACCAGCAGCCCGGCCGTGGCGAGCACCGAAAGCGCGAAGCCGTAGGAGCGTGCCAACTCGGGGTCGATCAGGACGAGGAGAAGAACGGCCGCGGCCAGTGCCGGAAGCCCCTGGCGTTCCCTGCCGGTGAGCAGCGCCAGCAGGCCGATCATGCCCATGACCGCCGCTCGCAGGACGCTCGGTTCCGGCCGCGCGACGACGACGAAGGCCAGCACCGCGAGGACGGCCACGGGCGGGGCGCGGCGGCGGCCGAGGCCCGCGAGGCGGCACAGCCCGAGGACCGCGCCGACGACGATCGCCAGGTTCGCGCCGGACACGACGAGGAGATGGGTGAGCCCGGCGGTGCGGAAGTCCGCCGCGAGCGCGGGGTCGAGGCGGGAGGTGTCGCCGACGACCATGCCGGGCAGGACACCGCGCCGGTCGGGCGGCAGCCGGTCCACCGCCGCCCGCAGCCTGGCCCGCAGGTGCTCGGCGGCCCGCTGCGGCGCGGACGGCGGGCCGAGGACGGCGGGCGGCCCCCGGACGATCACCACCGCGGACAGCAGGCCGCCCCCCTTGGGCGGCACGAACCGGCCGCGCAGCCGCACCCGCTGGCTGGGAACCAGGCGCAGCCATCGAGGATCGCCCGCGATGAGCAGCACCGGGACGCGGACCTTCACCCGCCGCACCGCCTCCGCCCGCGCCCGGATGGTGATGACCCGCCGGGCATGACCCGGCCTCGCCCGCGGGTCGCCGGTCACCACCGCCTCGGCCGTCGCGAACCGCCCGCCGCGCGCCAGGTCGTGCACCGGCCCGCCGCCCACGGCCGTCGTCCGGAGCGCCACCCCGCACGCCGAAGCCGCCGCACACGCCAACACGACCCCGACGACGACCCGCCGCCCCGCCACTGCATGGCCGCGATGGCGCTGCGCACCAGAGTCCGCACCCGCGCCGCGCGCACTCGACCGTCCGAGCCATGAGAGAACCGGGGGTGTCGCCGCTTCCCCGCGTCCCGCCGGCCGCCCTTCGAGACCCCGCGGGGAGCCCTGGTCTGCTCGGTGGTGGTGATACTGCGTTGTGTTCCGCTCAGGGGGCGGTGTGGCGGCGCTCCTTCCGCCGGGGCCACCACGTTCAGGTGACTTGGGGTGCGGGCGGCGGGGGGCTAGCAGGTAGAGGGACGTCAGGGCTGCGGTGGCGGCCAACGCGTAGGTGACCTGTGGAGGGAGGCCCAAGGTTGTGGCGGCAGTCAGCCAGGTCGCCAGGGCCGGGGCCAGTAGGCGGATGTCGCGGGTCATACCCGGACCAGGGGCTTCAGGTCGGCGAAGCGGTGGGCGCCTATGCCGCTGACCTCCTGGAGTTGGTCGACCGAGCGGAAGCCGCCGTGCTGGGTGCGGTAGGCGACGATGCGCTGGGCCAGGACGGGGCCCACGCCGGGGAGGTCGTCGAGCTGGTCGGCGGTGGCGGTGTTGAGGTCGAGTGGCGTGCCGGGCGCACCGGAGGCGGACGCGGCGGGTGCCGGTGCCGGGGCGGGGCGCGGGATGCCCACCGGGATCTGTTCGCCGTCGACGAGCTTGCGGGCAAGGTTGAGCGTGCCCGTCTCGGCGCCCCGGCGGACGCCGCCGGCGGCCTTGATCGCCTCCGCGACCCGGGAGCCGGACGGCAGGGTGACCACGCCCGGGTGCTTCACCTTCCCGAGTACGTGGACGACCACCGGGGAGGAGGCCGCCGCCGGAGTCGCGGAGACGGCGGGGCCGGAGTCGGTGAGCGTGGCGCTCGCCATCGGGGTCGCGGACGCCTGCGGGCGCGGGCGTGCGAGCCACAGGTAGCCCGCCGCGACCAGGGCGGCGACCACGCCGATGAGGATGAGCGTCCGGACGTGGGACCGTTCGGGTGCCGCGCGTAAGCGGGCCGCCGGCGGTGCGTCGGGTGGCGGGCCGGGCGGCTTCAGCCTCCCCATGAGAGTGTGCAGGCGGTCCTGCGTGTCGGGCCTCATGCCGTCCGACGTTATGGACGTGCGGGGAGCGGTCGCGGCGCGTTCGGGAATTGTGGACAACTCCCGGTCAGCGGCGTCCGGAAGCCACACCGGCGGCGGCCAGGAGGTGGAGGGCCGCGTCAAAGGTGCGGGGCCACCACCACGCCGAGCATGCCGGGGCCCACGTGGGCGCCTATGACAGGGCCCACCTCGCCGACGTAGACGTCCTCCACATGGGGCACGCGTTCGCGGAGGCGGGCCGCAAGGGCCTCGGCGCGGGCCGAGGCGAACAGGTGCTGGACACCCAGGTCGACCCGGCGCTCACCTGCCTCCGCGACGGCGAGTTCCTCCAGCCGGGCAAGCGCGCGCGAGGACGTGCGCACCTTCTCCAGTGGCGCTATCCGCCCATCGGCGATGTCCAGGAGAGGCTTCACCATGAGCGCCGAGCCGAGGAGTGTGGCGGCGGCGCCGATCCGCCCACCGCGCCGCAAGTGCTCAAGGGTGTCGACGTAGATGAGGGACCGGGTCAGCTCAGCCCGCCGAACCGCGGCCGACGCGGCCGCTTCGGCAGTGCCGCCCGACATGGCGGTGGCCGCCGCGGAGAGGGCGGCGAAGCCGAGCCCCATCCCGATGGTGCCGCTGTCGACGACCGTCACGGGCACCGGTGCGTCGCGGGCCGCGAGACGGGCGGCCTCGACCGTCCCCGACAGGGCCGCGGAGAGGTGCACGGAGACGATGCGGCCCGCGCCCGACGAGGCGGCGGCCTTGTAGACCTGCGCGAAGCGTTCCGGTGCCGGACGCGACGTGGTGATGGGCCGCCATTCCTTCAGCGCCTGCGCGGCCTCGGCGGCGCTGATGTCCCCTTCGTCGCGGGTGGCGCCGCCCACGGCGATCTGCAGCGGGACGACGGTCAGTCCGTGCCGTTCGGCGAGCCCGGCCGGGAGGTAGGCGGTGGAATCGGTGACGACCGCGACCGCACTGCGCATGGTGGCGACCCTACCCGCCACCGGGACGGGACGTCAGGGCTGGACGGGCACGCCGCCGCGCCAGATGCGCAGCGCCCGCAGCCCGAACGCCCACGCGAACGCGCCCTCGTGGTCGGCGTCCCACAGGACGATGTCGGCGAGCATCCCGGGCGCGAGCGAGCCGCGGTCGCCGACGCGCAGGGCGGCGGCCCCGCCGAGCGTGGCGGCGCGCAGGGCCTCGGTCACGCTGAGCCCGAACATGGCGACCGACAGGCCGATGACGAGCGGCATCGAGGTGATGCCGCACTGCCCGGGGTTGTGGTCGGTGCCGAGCGCGACGGTGACGCCGCGGTCGAGCATCTGCCGGACGGGCGCCGGCGCGCGGCTGCTGTTCAGCGAGCTGCCGGGGCAGACGGTGGCGGTGACGCCGGCGTGCGCGAGGGCCTTGATGTCGTCGTCGTTGGCCTGGGTGAGCAGGTCGGCGGAGGCGCAGCCGACCTCGGCGGCGACCTGCGCGGCGCCGACGCGCTCGTTGGCGCAGGCGTGCATGCGTGCCTTCAGCCCGGCGCGCTTGCCGGTGAGCAGCAGGGCGCGGGCCTCCTCGGCGGTGAAGTGGCCCTCGTCGCAGTAGACGTCGATGGAGTCGGCGCCGGCCACGGCGGCGTCGCCGGCCCACAGCCGGACGGCCTCGATGTAGTCGCGGCGGCGGCCGAAGAACTCGGGCGGCAGGATGTGCGCGGCGAGGAACGTCGCGTGGATGCGCGGCATGGACGGCTCGCCCTCCAGCGACCGCAGCATCCGGATGTCGGCGAGTTCGCCGTCGCGGGTGAGGTGGTAGCCGGTCTTGGCCTCGACGGTGGTGGTGCCGGCGAGGATCCACTGGCGGAGCCGCTCGCGGACGCCGTTGCAGAGCGTCCAGGGGTCGGTCCCCCGGGTGACGGTCACGGTGGAGTTGACGCCGCCGCCCGCCGCGGCGATGGCGGAGTGGGACGACCCGCTGGTGCGCATGGCGAGCTCGGCCCACCGGTTGCCCGCGTAGACGGGGTGGGAGTGCGCGTCGATGAGGCCGGGCGTGACGAGGCCGCCGCCGAGGTTCTCGACGTGGTCGACGTCCACGATGTCGTCGATGATGCCGGGGACGCTCTGCGGGAGGTCGGACGCGGGCCCGGCCCAGACGATCCGGTCGTCGTGGATGAGCACCGCGGCGTTGCTGCAGACGTCGGTGCCCGTCCAGAGCCTGCCGATGTTCGTCAACAGCCGTACCGTCATAGGGTCACCGACCTGCGTGGAGGCGTGCGCGCTGCCGCGCGGAATGGCGCTGGGGCGAGCCGTCCGCCCTCGTTCCAGTGTTCGGACCTGCCATGGCCACCTGCTCTCGATCCGAAACACCGACTGGGTGCCGGCGACTCTCCGTGGGAGGGTCGGATGGCCGGACGGCCATCGGCGGCAACGAGACCGGAGATATCGGTTTCGTCACGGTAGTGCACCGAAGGCCCGTCCGACAACCTCTCGTCATAGCGCATCGACCACCACCACCCCGCCCCTAGCCCTTAGACCGTACGGATTTCAACCGGTCCGTCAAGCGGATTGGACAAGCTGTCACCGTTCGGCGACCCCGACGGCCGTCCGGCCGGTTTCGGGCCGTCCATGAACGCAATGTAGGACACCACAAAACGTCCGACCTCCGGGTTTCCCCGGAGGCCGGACGCATCGAAACGGTTCAGGCCGTGCGTTCAGGCCGTGGGCGAGGCGGTCTCGTACTGCGCGAGCTCACCGGCGAGCCCGGCCGGCACGCGGGCGTGCAGGACGGTGCCCTCGGCGATGTGCTCCTGCTTGAGCACCTCGCCGCGCTCGTGCATCTGCGCGACGAGGTCGCCGCGCTCGTACGGCACGAGGACGTGGAGCTCGCTCTCCAGCCCCGGCAGATCGGCTTCGATGGCCGCGCGCAGCTCCTCGATGCCGAACCCGGTGCGGGCGGACACGACGACGCTGTGCGGCTCGCGCCGCTGCAGCCGCGCGATCGTGAGGTCGTCCGCCGCGTCGGCCTTGTTGATGACGATCAGCTCGGGGATCTTGTCCGCGTCGATCTCGCGCAGCACCTCGCGGACGGCGTCGATCTGCGCCTCGGGGTCGGGGTCGGAGCCGTCCACGACGTGCAGGATCAGCCCGGCGTCCGTGACCTCCTCCAGCGTCGACCGGAACGCCTCGACGAGCTGGTGCGGCAGGTGCCGGACGAACCCGACCGTGTCGGCCAGCGTGTAGACGCGGCCGCCGGGCGTCTCGGCGCGCCGGACGGTCGGGTCCAGGGTGGCGAACAGCGCGTTCTCCACCAGGACCCCGGCGCCGGTGAGCCGGTTGAGCAGGGACGACTTGCCGGCGTTGGTGTAGCCGGCGATGGCGACGGCGGGCACGGCGTTGCGGCGCCGCTCGCCGCGCTTGGTGTCGCGCGCCTTGGACATCCCGGCGAGCTGCCGGCGCAGCTTGGCCATCCGGGTGCGGATCCGCCGCCGGTCCAGCTCGATCTTGGTCTCGCCGGGGCCGCGGCCGCCGATGCCGACGCCGCCCGCGGCGCGCCCGCCGACCTGCCGGGACAGGTTGCCGCCCCAGCCGCGCAGCCGCGGCAGCAGGTAGTTGAGCTGCGCCAGCTCGACCTGCGCCTTGCCCTCGCGGCTCTTGGCGTGCTGGGCGAAGATGTCGAGGATCAGCGCGGTCCGGTCGATGACCTTGACCTGGACGGTCTCCTCCAGGTGCCGCAGCTGGCTCGGGGCCAGCTCGCCGTCGCAGATGACGGTGTCGGCGCCGGTGGAGATCACGACGTCGCGCAGCTCCGCGGCCTTGCCGGAGCCGATGTAGGTGGCCGGGTCGGGGCGGGACCGGCGCTGGACGAGCCCCTCGAGCACCTGCGAGCCCGCGGTCTCGGCGAGCAGCGCCAGCTCGCGCAGGGAGTTGTCGGCCTCTTCGGCCGTGCCCTCCGTCCAGACGCCCACGAGGACGACCCGCTCCAGCCGCAGGGCGCGGTACTCGACCTCGGTGACGTCGGTCAGCTCGGTGGACAGGCCGGCGACGCGGCGGAGCGCCCGGCGGTCCTCCAGGTCGAGCTCGCCCGTCATGGGCTCGTACTCGAACTCGTCCTGGGCGGTCTCGAACTCGGTCTGGTCTGAAGAGAAAGGTTGAGTCATATGTCCTCGGTAGAACGCCGCCTCGCGGCCGTATCTTCCCGGCGATCGTCTCACGCACCGTCCCCACTGGTCACCCGGTTATCACCATGGTTTCCGCCCTGGGTTGACCTAAGCGCGCGCGGGGAGGTCCTCCGAGTGCACCCGCTTTGACCGCGCCTCGTACCGCCGAGTACCGTTCTCCACGTAACAGAAGTGAAATTTCACCATACGAAAGGGCAGGCAGATGGCTGGACTGGAAGGCATCGAGGTCACCGGACCCCTCGGCGATCGGTACGAGGAGATCCTGACCCCCGAGGCGCTCGGCCTGCTCGCCGCCCTCCAGCGCGAGCTGGGCGCCCGCCGCAAGGAGCTGCTGGAGGCCCGCGCCGAGCGCCAGCGCCGGCTCTCGGCGGGCGGGACGCTGGACTTCCTGCCGGAGACCGCGAACGTCCGGGGCGACGACTCCTGGCGCGTCGCCGAGCCCGCGCCCGGCCTGGTGGACCGCCGTGTCGAGATCACCGGCCCCACCGACCGGAAGATGACGATCAACGCGCTGAACTCGGGCGCGAAGGTGTGGCTGGCCGACTTCGAGGACGCCAACACCCCGCTGTGGACCAACATGATCGAGGGCCAGCTCAACCTGCGGGACGCCCTGGACCGCACCATCGACTTCACCGACGACAAGAGCGGCAAGACCTACGCGCTCAAGGCCGACGAGGAGCTCGCGACCATCGTCGTCCGGCCGCGCGGCTGGCACATGGAGGAGAAGCACCTCCTCATCGACGGCGAGCCCATGTCGGGGTCGCTGTTCGACTTCGGCCTGTACTTCTTCCACTCGGCGCGCCGCCAGCTGGCCAAGGGCAAGGGGCCGTACTACTACCTGCCGAAGATGGAGAGCCACCTCGAGGCGCGGCTCTGGAACGACGCGTTCAACCTCGCCCAGGACCACCTGGAGATCCCGCGCGGCACGATCCGCGCGACCGTGCTGATCGAGACGATCCCGGCCGCGTTCGAGATGGAGGAGATCCTCTACGAGCTGCGCGACCACTCGGCGGGCCTGAACGCCGGCCGCTGGGACTACCTGTTCTCCGTCATCAAGAAGTTCCGCGACCGGGGCGCCGAGTTCATCCTCCCCGAGCGCAACGCCATCACGATGACCGCGCCGTTCATGCGCGCCTACACCGAGCTGCTCGTCCGGACGTGCCACAAGCGCGGCGCGCACGCGATCGGCGGCATGGCGGCGTTCATCCCGTCCCGCCGGGACGAGGAGGTCAACAAGGTCGCGCTGGAGAAGGTCCGCGCCGACAAGACCCGCGAGTCGGGCGACGGCTTCGACGGCTCCTGGGTCGCGCACCCCGACCTCGTCCCGGTCTGCCGCGAGGTGTTCGACGGCGTCCTCGGCGACAAGCCGAACCAGCGCGACCGGCTCCGCGAGGACGTCAACGTCTCCGCCGCCGACCTGCTGAACATCAAGGACACCCCGGGCGAGATCACCGAGGCGGGCGTCCGCAACAACATCGACGTGGCGCTGCGCTACCTCGCCACCTGGCTGGACGGCGCCGGCGCGGTCGCGATCCACAACCTGATGGAGGACGCGGCCACCGCCGAGATCTCCCGCTCCCAGGTGTGGCAGTGGATCTACAACGGCGTCTCCACCGCCGAGGGCAAGAAGATCACCAAGGAGTGGGTCGAGCAGCTCCTGGAGGAGGAGCTCGGCAAGATCCGCGCCGAGCTGGGCAAGGCGTACAACGAGCCCCGCTACAACCAGGCCGTGACCCTGTTCAAGGAGGTCACCCTGGCCGACGAGTACTCCGAGTTCCTGACCACCCCGGCCTACCAGCAGTTCCCGTAAGCACCCGGAGACGGCGTCCCGGGCGGCCGGCGGCCGCCGCGCCGGCGGCCCGGGACCCCGGGTGCCGGGAAACGTTTTCTCGGCTTCCGGCAGGATCTTGCGGCCGGTTCGCGGGCGGGGGATCGTGGAGAGGATGGAGACGATGCTCACGGCGCTCGAGGCCCGGCTCACGGCGATGCTCGGGGCGGACCGGGTGATCACCGATCCGGTGCGGCTGCGCACGTACGAGTGCGACGGCCTCACCAACCACCGGTCGACGCCCGGGATCGTCGTGCTGCCCGACACCGCCGAGCAGGTCGCGGCGATCGTGCGCGAGTGCGCGGCGGCGGGCGTCCCGTACGTGGCGCGCGGGTCGGGGACGGGCCTGTCCGGCGGGGCGCTCCCCCGCGCGGACGGCGTGCTGATCGTCACGTCCCGGATGCGCCGGATCCTGGAGATCGACATCCCCGGGCAGCGGGCCGTGGTGGAGCCCGGCGTGATCAACCTGGACGTGACGCGGGCCGTCCGGCCGTACGGGTACTACTTCGCGCCCGACCCGTCCAGCCAGCAGATCTGCTCGGTCGGCGGGAACGTGGCGGAGAACTCGGGCGGGGCGCACTGCCTGAAGTACGGGTTCACCGCGCACCACGTCCTGGCCTGCGAGGTCGTCACGCCGGACGGCGAGCTGGTCGAGCTGGCGGCGGACGCGCCCGGCTACGACCTGCTCGGCGTGTTCGTGGGGGCCGAGGGCACGCTCGGCATCACCACCAAGATCACGGTGCGGCTGACGCGCGTCCCGGAGACCGTGCAGACGCTGCTGGCGGCGTTCGACTCGGTCGAGGCGGGCGGCACGGCGGTGTCGGCGATCATCGGGGCGGGCGTCGTCCCGGCGGCGATCGAGATGATGGACGCCCTCGCCATCGAGGCGGCCGAGGCGGCGGTGCGCTGCGAGTACCCGGCGGGCGCCGCGGCGGTGCTGATCGTGGAGCTGGACGGCCCGGACGCCGAGGTCGCGGCCCAGTTCGCCGAGGTGGAGCGGCTGTGCCGGGACGCGGGCGCGTTCGAGATCCGGATCGCCGCCGACGACGCGGAGCGGGCGCTGATCTGGAAGGGCCGCAAGTCGGCGTTCGCCGCGGTCGGGCGGATCAGCCCCGCCTACCTCGTCCAGGACGGCGTGATCCCGAGGACGGTGCTGCCGCAGGTCCTGGCGAGCATCGACGCGCTGTCGGCCGAGTCGGGCGTGCGGGTGGCGAACGTGTTCCACGCGGGCGACGGGAACCTGCACCCGCTGGTGCTGTTCGACGACGCGGAGGAGGGCGCCGAGGAGCGCGCGGAGACGGTGTCGGGCGCGATCCTCGACCTGTGCATCCAGCACGGCGGTTCGATCACCGGTGAGCACGGCGTGGGCGTCGACAAGGCCCGGTACATGCCGCGCATGTTCACCGACACGGACCTGGACACGATGCAGATGGTCCGCTGCGGGTTCGACCCGGCGGGGCTGTGCAACCCGGGGAAGGTCTTCCCCACGCCGCGGCTGTGCGGCGAGGTGCCCGGCAAGCGCAAGGGCCCCCACCCGTACGAAGGAAAGGCGGACATCTTCTGATGCGGCCCCTGGACGCCCTCGCGAAGGTCTGCGCCGACGTACGCCCCGGTGAGCCGGCGGAAGGCGTGCTCGGCGTCGAACCCGCGCTCGTCGCCGCCCCGAAGGACCTCGCCGAGGCCGCCGACGTCATGCGCGTCGCCGCCGAGAAGGGTCTCGCCGTCGTCCCGCGCGGAGCCGAGACCCGCCTGGACTGGGGGACGCCCCCGGAGCGCTGCGATCTGCTGGTCGACACCCACCGGCTGGACAAGCTCATCGAGCACACCGCCGGCGACCTCGTCGCCAAGGCGGAGGCCGGGCTGCCCATGGAGGTGCTGGCCGAGCGGCTCGCCGAGCACCGCCAGCGGCTCGCGCTGGACGTCCCGCTGCCCGGCTCAACGGTCGGCGGGACGATCGCGAGCGGCGCCGCCGGCCCGCTCCGCACGCTGTACGGGACGCCCCGGAGCCTGGTCATCGGGCTCACGGTCGTCCGGGCGGACGGCCAGGTCGCGCGGTCGGGCGGCAAGGTCGTCAAGAACGTCGCCGGGTACGACCTGGGGCGGCTCTTCTCCGGCTCGTTCGGCACGCTGGGCCTGATCGTGGAGGCGACGTTCCGCCTGCATCCCGTGCCCGCCGCGTCCACGTACGTGACGTGCGCCGTAAGCGGCCCGGAGGATGCGCACGACGCCGTCCAGAGCGTCCTGCACTCCCCTGTGGCGCCCAGTGCGGTCGAGTACATCGGCCCGGGTACGGTTTCGGTCCTTCTCGAAGGCGTACCGGACGGTGTCGCCGCGCGCGCTCGGCAGACGGCAGAGCTGCTCGGCGAGAACGCCGAGATCACCGATTCCGCGCCGGACGGCTGGGGACGCTACCCCGACGGCACCACGCTCATAGACATAGGCGCCCCGCCGCCTGCGCTCCCCGAGTTGCTCACCCTGCTCGGACCGGAGGTCGCCCTCACCTGGAGCGGCAGCGGGCACGGCCACGTGGGTCTGGCCGCTGAGACGCCGCCAGACGAAGTGGCGGACGTCCTAGGGCGACTACGTGACGTGCTGGGGCGGCATCGGGGCCACGCCATCGTCCGCTACGCCCCCGAAGGGGTGCGCGGCGAGATCGACCTGTGGGGCCCGGTGCCCGCGCTCACGCTGATGCGGCGTGTGAAAGACCAGTTCGACCCGGATCACAGGCTGTCCCCCGGCCGGTTTGTGGGAGGTATTTGATGAGTGGCCAGGACGACCTCCCGAATCTCCTCAACGACTGCGTCCACTGCGGTTTCTGCCTGCCCACATGCCCGACGTACGTGCTGTGGGGCGAGGAGATGGACTCCCCCAGGGGCCGCATCCACCTCATGCAGCAGCACGTGGAGGGCGAACCGCTCAGCGGGCCGATGGTCGAGCATTTCGACCGCTGCCTCGGCTGCATGGCGTGCGTGACGGCCTGCCCGTCCGGTGTCCAGTACGACCGCCTCATCGAGATCACCCGTGAGGACGTCGAGAACGAGCACCCGCGTTCGCTGAAGGAGCGGGCCATCAGGGAGATGGTCTTCCAGCTGTTCCCGTACAAGCGGAGGCTGCGCGCTCTGCGCGGCCCCCTGCGCGCGTACCAGAAGTCGGGTCTGGAGCGTCTCGTCCGGCGCAGCGGGATCCTGGAGCGCCTGTCGCCGTCGATCGCGGCGATGGAGCGGCTCGCCCCGCCCCTCGGCAAGGCTCCGCGGCTTCCCGAGCGGGTCGCCGCGCGGGGCGGGCGGCGCGCCACGGTCGGGATGCTCACCGGCTGCGTGCAGAGCGAGTTCTTCCCCGGCGTCAACGCGGCCACGGCCCGCGTCCTCGCGCTGGAGGGCTGCGACGTCGTCATCCCGCGGGACCAGGGGTGCTGCGGGGCGCTGTCCATGCACTCCGGGCGCGCGGACGAGGCCCGCGCCTTCGCCCGCCGGACGGTCGAGACGTTCGAGGCCGTCGACGTCATCGTGGTGAACTCGGCGGGCTGCGGCTCGGCGATGAAGGAGTACGAGGCGCTGCTCGCGGACGACCCCGCGTGGGCGGAGCGCGCCAAGGCGCTCTCGGCGAAGACCCGGGACCTCGCCGAGTACCTCGTGGAACTCGGGCCCCGCGCGGAACGGCGGCCACTTCCGGTCACCGTCGCCTACCACGACGCGTGCCACCTCGCCCATGCCCAGGGCGTGCGCAGCCAGCCGCGCGCGCTGCTGGCCGCGATCCCCGAGCTCACCGTCCGGGAGATCGCCGAACCGGACATCTGCTGCGGATCCGCCGGAACCTATAACCTGTTCCAGCCGGAGGCCGCCGGCGAACTCGGCGACCGCAAGGCGGTGAACGTGGACGCCACCGGAGCCGAACTACTGGTCGCCGCCAACCCCGGCTGCTCGATGCAGATCGCCACCGCGCTGCGCCGGCGCGGCGCCGGCATCGCGGTCGCGCACACCGCGCAGGTGCTGGACGCCTCCCTGCGGGGGCTCGGCCGCGACGCCCTCGTCGCGCGCCGTTCGTAACCCGCGACCCCGGATCACCGCCGATCCGGCCGTCCCGCCGATCCGGGCGTCCGGTATCGTGTGCCAGCCGTCGCCGACCACAGCACGATAGGACGCGCTTACTGAGCCTGCAGCAGGCCCGAGGGAGCACGCACCATCATGTCCAACAGCTATCAGCCGTACCGATCGCACCGCCGGAGAAGGAAGACCAGCGCGGGCAGGCTCGGCCTCGCCGGGGCCGTCACCGGGGCCGTCGGGATCGCCGCGATCGCCGCCGGGATCGTCATCCTGCGCCCCGGCGGGGGCGGCGCCGAGGAGGCCGCCCGGCCGTCGCTGGCGAGCCAGGGCGACAGCGCCCATCCGGGCTCCGCCGCCCCCGCGCCGAAGGCCGGCCCGCCGGTGAACTTCACGACGCCGGAGGGCTACGGCTACAGCCTGGCCGCCGTCCGCGCCGGGACCGACCGGCAGCCGCTCGGCGCCACGAAGGCGCCGCCGTCCGGGACGACGTACGCCTACGCCGACTACGTCCTGACGAACACCCAGCGGCGGGCCGTCCTGCTGGACTACCCGGCCGACCTGTTCATGCCGAAGTCGAAGGTGCCGAAGTCGGCGCAGGAGCGGTGCATGCCGCAGGCCGGCATCCCCGACGACATGTGCACGCTCCCCAACCACAGCAGGATCACCGCCCGGATCGACGGGGCGAAGGCGCCGGTCGAGGACAGCGGCAGCACGATGATGCCGGCGGGCGCGTCCTACGTGGTCCGGATCGCCTCCGACCTGCCGGTCAACGACGACCTCTCCGCCGACGACCTGCGGTTGTACGTGTGGAACGCGCGCTACACGAGCGACCGCAAGGGCATCCGGCTCGCCTTCCCCTGACCACCGAGCCTCGACCGCTCGGAGACCTGACCGGCTCAGGGCCGGCAGGTGCGCTGCTCAGCGCCTCGTGAATCCGATGTTCTGGTAGGCGGGCTCCAGGAAGCCGCAGGCTCCCAGGTTGGCCAGGTCTGAGCGCGCGGCGACGAGTTGCGGGCGCTGGTACAGCGGCAGCACCGATGCCTGCTGCCAGATGAGCCGGTCGGCTCTGTTCACGAGGGCGTGGATTCGGGGCGGGTCGGTTTCGGCTATGGCCTGGTCCATCGCCGTGTCTATGGCGGCTGTTCCGGTGCGGGAGTAGTTCTGCTGGACGCGGCCCTTGCGCGGGCTCGCGAACACGGCTCGCATGGGCGAGACGGGGAACGATGTGCCGAGCCATGAGAACGGAACGATGTCGAAGTTCCCTTGCGTGACGTAGGTATCGAGCGCGTCGTCGGCGGGGATTGGCCGGATGTCCACCCGGACGCCTATGCGTTCGAGCAGTGCGCGTGTCAGTTCCCCTTCGCGCTTGCTCACGGGCACTCCGGACGGAATCACGAATCGGAGCGCCAGCGTGCGTCCGGACTTGGAGCGGTACTTGCCGTGGAGGTGCCAGCCTGCTTCGTCCAGTAGTTGCTCGGCGCGTGCGGGGTCGTACTCGCCGAGTACTGAGGAGTTGTCCTGGTAGCCGTTCTGCGTGTTGACGTAGAAGTGGTTCCCGAGTGTCTGGACGGGGACGCCGAGGCCGGACAGGTCGGACCGGGCGATGACCCGCCGGTCGATGCCGAGCATGACCGCCCGCCGTACGCGCACGTCGGACAGGGCGGGGGCGGCGGCGTTGAAGGTGAAGTGCCGCCAGTCGGGGCCGCCCGCGCGGCGGACATCGGTGCTTGGGACGTTCTGGACGCGTTGCATTGCGGCTGCGTCGAGGCCGATGTCCATCAGGTCGATCTCGTGGTTGGCGAACGCGCCGGGCATGGCGCTCGTGTCCATGGCGCGGTAGACGATGCGGCCGAGTTTGGCGGGTGGGCCCCACCAGGATGGGTCGCGTACCAACGTGAGGGTCTTGTCCGTGCGGTCGATCCGCTGGACTTTGAACGGGCCCGCGGTGACGGGCAGTCGGTTCATCCAGGCGGTGTTGAACGCGCGTGGGGTGGAGTAGGCGGCGGCCGGATAGAGCGGGCTGAACAGGCTCCGCCAGTCGGCGTACGCCTGGGCGAACGTCACCTTCACTTCGTTCGGGCGGATGCCTCGTCCGATGTGCTTGATCAGGCGGTATCCGGAGACCGTGGAGACCTCGTAGCGCGAGTCACGTCCGGAGAGCGCGTGGGCCTGGGCTACGAAATCCTCGTATCCGAGGGGGCTTCCGTTGGACCATTTGGCCTGAGGGTTGAGCTTGTAGGTGACGGTCTGGCCGTGCTTGGTGCGCTTCAGCGTGGCCGATTCCAGGTACTCGGGGACGGGATGTGGGACGGACTTCTCGTCGGCGCGCATCAGATACGGCATGACGCCCTGGATGACATGCTCCACGGCACCCTTGGTGCCGTTGACATGGTTGAAGTTCCACTGGGACGGAAAGTCCGGCAGGGGCCAGCGGAGCGTCCCGCCGTTCACGATGCGGTCGCGTGGAGTGGGGTTGACGTCAGAGGCCGGCAGTTGCCCGAACGCGCTGTTCTTCTCGCTCGGGTCACCGCAACCGGTCATGAGGACGAGGGGCAGGAGGGCTGCGCCGAGGATCCGTTTCACTGCGTGGCCCTGGCTCCGATGCGGGGATGGTGGCAGGCGACCGATCGATCTAGGTCTTTCGAGGGCGCTGGATCCTGTTCGTCGCACAAGCGGGCGTCCTGTCTGGCGAGCGTGACGTAGCGGGGGCACCGGGAACGGAAGCGGCATCCGGCGAGGGGTGACATCGGGTCCGGTGGTTCTCCCTGGAGAGGGGCGCGATGGAGCAGTGCGTGGGTGTACGGGTGGGCCGGCGCCTGATACACGTCGCGAGTCGGTCCCAGTTCGACGATGCGGCCCATGTGCATGACAGCGATCCGGCCAGCGATGCGGTGGACGAGAGCCAGATCGTGGACGACGAGCAGATACGCCAGGCCCAGACGGTCTTGGAGGCTTTCCAACAGGGCGATGATGCTGGACTGTGTGGATGCGTCCAGAGCCGACACAGGTTCGTCCAAGAGGAGCAAACGCGGTTCCAGGGCGAGGGCTCTGGCAATGGCCACGCGTTGCCTCTGCCCACCTGAGAGCGCGTGCGGATAACGCCGTGCGTGGTCGGTTCCCAAGCCGACCAGTTCCAGCAACTCCCTCACGCGGCTTCCGGTCAGCGAGGACGGGCGCCCATGCGCGGTCAGGGGCTCGGCGATGATGTCGTCCACGCGCATCCGGGGGTTGAGTGATGCGACCGGGTCCTGAAACACGACCTGGACGTCGCGCCGCAGGACCTTTCGCCGGGCTGCGCTCAGGGATGCCGTGTCCTGGCCGAGGACGGCCACTCGTCCCCTCTGCGGCTGCGACAAGCGCAGGATCTCCATCAGGGTCGTGGTCTTGCCACATCCTGACTCGCCGACGAGCGCGAGGGTCTCGCCTTCCCGGACGTCGAATGCGACGCCGTCCACGGCACGCACGCTTCCCCTTCGGCGACGCGGCAGCGTCCCCTGGAAGACGGGGTAGTGCCGGGCAAGACCGTCCACCCGCAACACAACAGGACGCTCAGGCCGAGGCTTGGACGCCTCTTTCCCGCCCAAGCGGGAGATGGACCTCAACTCCCGGCATACCCGCCCTGCCGGACCGGTCTCGACGGCCCGTCCCTCACGCAGCACCATCACTCGATCGGCGAAGCCGTCGAGCATCCGCAGGTCATGCGTGATCAGCACGATCGCGGCACCGGTCGCGTCCTTCGCAGCCCGGAGCACATCCAAGACCTGGGCTTGGACGGTCACGTCCAGCCCGGCCGTCGGCTCGTCCGCCAGGATCACGCCCGGACGGTTCGCGATGGCCATGGCGATCATCACGCGCTGCCGCATCCCGCCGGAGAACTCGTGCGGGTACGCGCGCACCCGCCCTGCCGGGATCCCCACCAGATCGAGCAGTTCCACCGCCCGCGCACGCGCCGCCGCACGCGTGACACTGGAGTGGGCACGGACGGCCTCAGCGATCTGGCCCGCCACGGTGTGAACGGGTGTGAGCGCCGACTCCTGGAACACCATCGCCAGGTCCCTGCCGCGTACACGAGAGAGTTCGGCATCGGAGCGCCCGATCAGTTCCTCCCCGCGCAGGCGCACCGATCCGGTCACTCCGGCGCCGTCCGGGAGGAGCCCCATCACCGCGAGTGCGAGCGCGGTCTTCCCCGCTCCCGATTCACCGACGACCCCGAGAACCTCGCCCGCCCCGACCTCGAAGCTCACCCCTCGCACGGCGCGGACACCACCCGCGTGGCCGACCGCCAGGTCGGTGACCTCCAGCACGGTCAACGCCCGGCCTGGAGGGGATCGAGGACGTCCCGCAGGCCATCGCCGAGCAGGTTCACAGCGAGGACGATCGCGACGAGCAGCCCGCCCGCGGCCATGAAGGGCCATGCGGCCACCGCGCCCCGCCCGTCCGCGATGATCGTGCCGAGCGAAACGTCCGGCGGGCGCACGCCGAGGCCGAGAAACGACAGCCCGCCCTCAGCGATGACCGCGACGCCGGCGGTCAGGCTCGCGTCCGCGATCAGCAGCGAGGTGACCTGCGGCAGGACGTGCCGGACGATCGTGCGCGGCGCGCCCACCCCCGCGAACCGGGCGGCGAGCACGTAGTCTCGCCTGCGCGCCGACAGGGTCATCGCCCGCACCACCCTGGCGGTGAGCATCCACGTCAACGCGGCGAGCACCGGTGCCAGCATCGGCCATGCCCCGCCCGGCGCCAGAACGGCGACGACGAGCAGCGGCGGCAACACCAGCAGGAGATCGACGCCCCACATCAGGGCCCGATCCAGCAGCCCGCCCGCGAACCCCGCGACGGTACCGACGACGGCGGCCAGCCCGGTCGCGAGCAAGGCGGCGAGAAGGCCGATCACCAGCGACTTCTGCGTCCCGCGCAGCGTGAGCGCAAGGACGTCCCGTCCGCTCTGCGTCGTCCCGAGCCAATGCCGTGCGGACGGCCCGCGACCGAACGCCGTGAAGTCGATCTCGTCCCAACGCCAGGGCGACACGAGCGGCCCCGCGAACGCCAGCACGAACACCGACACGAGCAGCACGAGACCGACGGCACCTCGCCGGGTCACGGGGTGGCCCCGAGCCGGACGCGCGGGTCGAGCAGGCCGTTCAGGACGTCCGACACCAGACCGGCCGCCCCCACCGTGCAGGCCGCGACGCAGTCGATCGCCGCGACCGCGTTGACATCACCGCGCGCGATCGAGTCGACCAGCCACTCCCCCATGCCGTGCCGCCCGAAAGCCTTCTCCGCGAACACCCCGCCGAGGACGAGCAGCCCCGACGCGTAAGCGGAGTACGTCGTCATCGGGACGAGCGCGGTCCGCAGCCCGTGCCGCACCAGCGCGCTCCGCCTTCGAAGCCCTTTGGCCCGCGCGGTCCGGACGAAGTCGGCGTGCAGGACGTCCAGCACGAGGGCACGCTGGTAACGGCCGTACAGCGCGGCCTGTGGCACTGCGATCACGGTGGCCGGAAGCAGCAGATGCCGAGCCTGGTCAAGCACACCGAGCACGCCCGGCTCCCCCGGGGCGGACTCACCGACCCACACGAACACCCGCGCACCCATTGCACCGTTCACCATGACGGCGATCGTCTGCAACAGCACCGCCAGGACGAACACGGGAACGGCCAAGAGCAGATAGGACCCGCCCGTGATGAACCGGTCGGCGACTCGTCCGCGCCTGGCCGCCGCATACGTGCCGAGCAGAACTCCGAGGACGCCCCCGAGAACACCGCCGGGAACCAGCAACCGGAGGCTGACGGCAAGACGACGCCATAACTCCGCGTTGACAGGCTCGCCCTCCTGCGTCCGGCCGAAGTCACCGTGCAGGACGTTCCAGGCCCACGTGCTGTAGCGATCGAACAGCGGAGTCCGGTCGTTGAGGTTGAGCGCGTTGAGCCGAGCGTCGACCACGGCTTCCGGCGGACGCGGCGTGCGCCCTTCGAACCCGGCCCGCGGATCGAGCGCGGCGGCAGCAAGCAGGTAGGCGAGGCTCCCGGCGACGACCACCAGCACTCCGCGACTCACCAGCCGCCGCAGCAGAAACCCCGCCAATGCCCTACCTCCCGGACCACCCAGCACAGAGCACGGAATGCTACCGATCGATCACACACCGCGTAGGAAAATCACAGGAGTCGAGAGAACCGCGCCCTTCGGACCCTCGTCCATGTCAGCGGGCGGGCCGTTCTCCCTCGGCGTCCGCACGAGTCCAGGGCCAGGTGATCAGGGCCCACCCGAGCAGGATGATCACAATTTCGGCCAGCACGTACCACGGCCAGGGGCCCATCAGATCCAGCACCGAGCCGGTGCCGGGCTTGGCCCTGAGGAAGCCGTAGTTCGTCCCGGCGATCAGGTTGAAGGTGAACGTGGCGACGGCCCACACCACGGTGGCGGCGACGGCGAAGCGGTAGCCGCCCCAGTCCGGCCGCATGCCCAGCCCCCAGGTCAGATACACGGCGGCCCACAGGACCAGCAGGTGCCTCCCGAAGAAGCCCAGATAGTCGATGCCGGGGTAGTCCGGGCCGTGCAGCGCCGGTGTGAGCAGGGCCTGCACCGCCAGGGTCAGGCCCCAGTAGTACGTCAGCGCGAACCAGCGCCGGCCGAGGGTCCACAGCGCGCCGGCCGCGGCCGCCCACGCCAGGTCGCTCAACTGCAGCGGCAGCGACCCGCCGATGCTCCACCGGCCGGGGAGCAGCGTGTACGCCTTGGTCCCGATCACCACGTACATGATCGCCAGCGCGTACGCCTGCCCGAAGCCCCTCGCCCGGTCGCCGGACTCCCCGGGCCCGGCGCGCTGCGCCCGGCCGAGCGGCACCAGCACGGCGCATCCGACCGCGAACAGCCCTATCGCCGCCCAGTGCGATGGCCCGTACGACACGAATCGGCCGTCGGCGGTCAGCAACACCTGATCATGCTAACCGCGCGGGACGGGCCGCGCGCAGGCCGTCACCGCACCCGCGACCGGCTCAGGCGGTCCCCCACATCGGGGATCTAGCGCCTGTTCGGTGAGCGGCCGGCCCGGGACCGCTTCGCGAGGTCGCTCTCGAAGCGCTCAAGGCTCAGATGGGCCATGACGAGCCGCTGCGCCTGGGCGACGTTGCCGGTCCGCATGCTCGCGAGGATGGCCACGTGCTCGGCATGCCATTCGGCGTGCCGGCCGACGGTCGCCTTCAGGCCCGAGGAAAGCCTGACCCAGGCGTCGCGCAGCCGCTCCTCGATCTCGCAGAGCCACGTGTTCCCCGACATCGACGCGATGGCGAGTTCGAAGGCGAGCGGCTCCCAGACGAAGGAGGAATCCTCCTTCAGGTTCGCCCCCTGCTCGTCGAGCATGGCCGCGAGGGCGTCGAAGTCGGCATCGGCGCCGCGGTGCGTCAGGGCGGTGACCGCCGCAAGTTCCACGCCCAGCCTGGTCTCGACGAGGTTGCGGAGAGCGTGCTCCTCCCGGGTGTCGAACATCGCCCGGCCGGGCTCGCCGTCAGCGGAGTTCGCGGTGACGTACATGCCGTCGCCGTGCACGACCTCGATGCTGCCCATCGCGGAGAGGACCCGCACCGCCTCGCGCAAGGACGACCGGCTGACCGAGAGCAGTTCCATGAAGACGCGCTCGGGGGGCAGCCTGTCGCCGGGTCGCAGATCGTTGTCGGCGATGTAGGCGCGCAGTTCCTCGACGACGCGCTCGGCCACCCGGCCCTTCCGCCTCGAGTGTGGGGCTCCTGCGGGTTCGGTGCCGGGCTCGTCCATGACAGCCACGACAGTAGGAGCCCGGCCTGCCTCTCGCAACCCGCCCCGCCGCTCACGCCCGCCCGTTCCACGGCGCCGTCAGACCGGACGGAACGCCAGCAGGCTCCGGCCTCCCGCGGTCTCCAGCGGAGTCCTGCGGACGGGCACCCCGCACTCGATCAGCTCGGGATCCTCCGGCACCCCCAGCAGATACCCCATGACACGCGGGCCCTCGGCGAGGTCGACCAGGCACGTGGCGAACGGCGCCGCGCTCTGGAGGCCGGGCACGTGGGACCGGAACTGCATGCAGAAGGTATGGAGTGTCCCGTGCCCGCCGCTCTCCTCCCACGTGAGGCGCCGCGACCCGCAGGAGGGGCACAGGACGCGGGGGTAGAAGAAGAACGTCCGGCACGCCTCGCAGCGGGGCAGCAGGAGGACTCCGCGCCGCAGGCCCTCCCAGAACGGGAGCCCGTCCGGGCCGGGTGACACGACAGGGTCCAGGCCCGCACCGTCCAAAGTCATCGGGCCACCCCCAGGATCGCGGTCGCGCTGCTGGACAGGTATCCGCCCATGCCGTTCACCAGGGCGACCTCGGGGCTCTCCACCTGCCGGTCGCCGGCCTCGCCTCGCAACTGCCGGACGGCCTCGATGAGAAGGAACATGCCGAACATCCCCGGGTGGGTGTAGGAGAGCCCGCCGCCGCTGGTGTTGAGCGGGAACTCCCCGCCCGGCGCCGTCCGCCCGCCCGACACGAAGTCGCCGCTCTCGCCTTTGCCGCAGAACCCGAGATCCTCCAGCTGCACCATCGCGGTGTAAGTGAAGGAGTCGTAGAGTTCGGCCACGTCGACGTCCTCCGGGCCCAGCCCGGCCTCGGCGAACGCGGCGGGTCCGGACCGCGCCGCCGGGCTGACCGTCAGGTCGGGCATCTGGCTCACTCCGTAGTGCGTGTGGGCGACCGCCGACCCGAGGACCTCGATGACGGGGGCCGCGAGGTCCCGGGCCCGGACGGCGGAGGTGAGGACGACGGCGCCGCCCGCGTCGGTGACCAGGCAGATGTCGGTGGGCCGGAACGGGTAGACGAAGTACGGAGTCGCGAGGATCTCCTCCACCGTCAGCGGTTTCCGGTAGTACGCCCGCGGGTTGCGGACGGCCCAGGCGCGCGTCGACACCGCGAGTTCCGCGAAGTGGCGCGTGGTGGTCCCGTACAGGTGCATGTGGCGGCGCGCCGCCAGGGCGTAGGCGCTCGGCGGCGCGTCCACGCCGTACGGGCGCTCCCACTGCCAGTCCGGGAGCCAGGGGTCGAAGTGCTGCGGACGCGTCTGCACCCCGCGCTTGCGGTTCGACCGCCGCGTCTCGCCGTGCGTGATCAGGGCGACCTCGCAGGCCCCGGCCTGGATCGCCCGGACCGCCTCGTGGAGGTGGGCCACGAACGAGGACCCGCCGATCGACTGGCTGCTGGAGTAGCGGGGGCGGAGCCCGAGGTACTCCGCCACCATCAGCGACGGCATGAAGTCCAGCCCGCAGGTGAACAGCGCGTCGACGTCGGTGAGGGCGAGGCCGGCATGGGCCAGGGCGTTCGCGGCCGCCTCCGCGTGGAGTTGGAGGGCGGTCCGGTCGGGGACGACACCGATGGCGTCGGACTCGGCCGCTCCGACCACGGCCACACCGGTGCTCACGACGCCGGCTCGGACCGGTACCGGCTGATGTAGTCCCAGTCGAGCTCCAGCCCGAAGCCGGGGCCCTCGGGCACCGCGTAGTCCCCGCCGGCGAAGGGCGCCCGGTTCGCGATCAGGTTCCAGAAGATCGGGTCGCGGTCCGGGTCGAAGGTCTCGAGGTAGGTGCCGTGCGGGATCGAGGCGAGCAGGTGGGCGGAGACCTGCGGCTCCTCGTGGTGCGCCATCTCCACCTCGAACATCGACGCGAGCGCGGCGACCCGGCGCCATTCGCTGGGCCCGCCGATCCAGCTCGCGTCCGCGTTGCACGCGTCCACCGCGCCGGCGCTGATCAGGTCGCGCAGCCCCGCGCGGGTGTCCTCGCTCTGCCCGGCGGTGACGCGAACGCCCGTCGTCAGGCGGACGTCCCGCATGGAGAGGCGGTCGTTCAGCCAGCGCACGGGCTCCTCGAACCAGCGCAGTCCGAGGTCCTCGGTGAGGCGGGCGAACTCGATCGCCTCCTGCCGGGTGTAGCCCTGGTTGGCGTCGACCATGAGCACGAAGTCGTCACCGCCGGCCTTGCGCGCCAGCCGGGTGCGGTGCGCGTCCTCGGCCGGGCTCAGCCGCCCCACCTTGAACTTGCATCCCGCGAACCCGAGCTCCCGGTACCACTCGATCTGGCGCGCGATGTCGGCCTCGTCGTCGCTGTAGTACCCGCCGATGCAGATCGCGGGCAGCCGGTCGCGGTACCCGCCCCACAGCCGGAACAGGGGGATGCCGAGCGCCTTGCCGACCAGATCCCACAGTGCGGAGTCGAGGCAGGCGATGGCCTGCAGGGCCAGCGAGCGGTCGCGCAGGATGTCGTAGGTGGGCGGGAGCATCGCCTCCCAGCACGCCTCGACGCTCAGTGCCGTCCGCCCGAGCAGGTGCGGGACGATCTCGTTGCGGATGATGTCCACGATCACCGCCTGCTCGGCGTCGGTGTCGCCGTTGTAGACCTCGCTGACCAGCCCGTTGCGGGTGTGGACCCGGGTCACGATCGTGCACCGGTTGGTCATCGAGTAGTTGGACCCCTGATAGGTCTTCACGAGGGGGACGCGGACGGGGATGACCTCGATCGCCTCGATGACGAGGTCGTCGGCGCTGATATTGCTGGGTGCTGCAGTGGCTTGCACGGTTTCTCCGGTCAGGCGAGTGCTCGGATCAGGCTCCGAGGCGGAGGTGGACTGACTTGGTCTCGAAGTACTGGGCGAGGCCCTCGCGACCGAGTTCGCGGCCGGCGCCGCTGGCCTTGTAGCCGCCCATGGGCATGCAGAACGGCAGCCCGGCGTCGTGGTAGGCGTTGACCCACACCGTCCCGGCCCGCAGTTTCCCGGCCGTCCTCAGCGCGGTGTCGAGGTCCTTGGTCCACACGGCGGCGGCCAGCCCGTACGGCGAGTCGTTGGCGAGCCGGACGGCGTCGTCGCGGGTGTCGAACGGGGTGACGGCGAGCACCGGGCCGAAGATCTCCTCGCGCGCCACGGCGTGCTCGGGCGCCACGTCATCGAAGATCGTCGGTTCCACGAACAGGCCGCCGGCGAGATCTCCGCCGAGCCGGTTGCCGCCCGCGACGAGCTCGGCGCCGCTCCGGCGGCCGAGATCGATGTAGCGCAGCACGGTCTCGATCTGGTTCTCGTCGACCAGCGGGCCGATCTGGGTGCGCTTGTCGAGCGGGTCGCCGATCCGGCTGGTGCGCGCCAGTTCGGAGAGCCGGGCCACGAACTCCTCATGGATCGAGCGCTGGACCAGCAGCCTGCTTCCGGCCTGGCAGGCCTGGCCGGTGTTCAGGAAGATGCCCCAGTAGGCGCCGCGGACGGCCTGGTCCAGGTCGGCGTCGGCGAAGACGATGTTGGGCGACTTGCCGCCGAGCTCCATGCTGACGCGTTTGACGGTGCCGACGGCGGACCGCATGACGGTCTGGCCGACCTCGGTCGACCCGGTGAAGGCGATCTTGTCGACGCCGGGGTGCTCGGTGAGCGCCGTGCCCACCTCGCCGCCGCCGCCCGTGACGACGTTGTACACGCCGGCCGGCACGCCCGCGTCCGCCAGGACCTCGGCCAGGTCGAGCGTGCTGCCCGGCGTCAGGCTCGCGGGCTTGGCCACCATCGTGCAGCCCGCGGCGAGCGCGGGGGCGACCTTCCACGACAGCAGCAGGAGCGGGAAGTTCCACGGCGTGATCATCCCGACCACGCCGACGGGCTCCTTCAGCACCAGCCCGAGCGCCGCGTCGGTGTGCCGCGAGACCAGTTCGCCCCGCTGGTCCAGCGCGAGGGCGGCGTAGTAGTCGAAGACCTCCGCGGTGAGCACGACCTCGTTGCGCGCCATGGTGATCGGCTTGCCGAGCTCCAGGCTGATCCGCCGGCCGATGGCGGACGCGCGCTCGCGGAGCAGGTCGGCCGCGGCCCGCATGACGGCGGCGCGCTCCGGGGCCGCGAGACCCGGCCAGGGCCCTTCGTCGAAGGCCCTGCGCGCGGCGGCGACCGCACGGTCGACGTCCTCCCGGCCGCCCCGGGCGTACCGGCCGACGAGGCTGCCGTCGCTGGGACTCGTGCGTTCGAGCGTCCGCCCGGAGGAGCTGTCGGTCCAGGACCCGTCGATGTAGAGCCCGTAGGTGGCCAGATCCGCGGGGGTCGTGTCCGTTGAGGTGCTCATGGTGTGCTCCTCGGGTCGGTGGGCGGGAAGGGATCGCGTGCCGGTGCGTAGCATTCGAGCAGGAGGCAGCCGTGCGGCCCGGCCACCGCCGCGTGCGGGATCTCGCCGGGGATCAGGAAGCCGTCCCCGGCGGTGAGGGCCGACCGCCGTTCCCCGGTCTCCAGCGTCAGGCTGCCGCTGAGGACCTGGCCGAACTCCTCGTTCCCGTGGGAGTGGAGCGGCACGACCGCGCCGGCCGCCAGCCGGAAGACCGCGGCCGAGAGCTGCTCGCCGAGGTGAACGGAACCGGTGATGCCGGGCAGCGGGTTGTGCTCGGCCAGGCCGCTCCACGTGATGATGACGGGTTCCCGTTCGGAACCGGTCACGGCCGCTCACCCGCCGTTCGGGGCGGGGAGGAGCTCGGTCACCTGCACCACGACCCCGTCCGGGTCCTTCACCAGGCAGACTTTCCAGCCGCCTTCCGGCGTCAGGACGGAGGTGGGCTCGGTCAGGAACTCGACCCCGTCCTTGGCGAGGGCGTCGTACACCGCCTGGGTGTCGTCGGTGAGCACCGAGAAGCGGGTGAGGCCGCGCTGGTGCTGCGGCACCGGTTCGGTGCCGGTGTCCAGGGTCGCGGGGGCCGACCACTCCACGATGTCGAGGATCGTCGCGTCGGCGTCGTCCCCGAGGCGCAGGTGGACGAAGCGGAGGTCGCCGGAGGGGACGGCGAACGCCTTCTTCACCTGGTCGTTCTTGACCGTCCTGTCCTGGAGGATCTGGAAGCCCAGCTTCCGGTAGAAGGCGACAGAGCGCTCCAGGTCCGTGGAGTTGATGGCGATGTGGAACAGTCTGTTCAGCATGGTCTCTCCCTGGGGGCGGTCAGTCGGCGAGGGGCATGAGCTGGTCGGCGAGCTGCTCGACCTCGTCGAGGACGCTCTGCAGCGTGTCGTGCTTGAACGACGTGTCGGCGATCAGGAGTTCGACACCGAGCCCGGCATAGTGATCGACCGTGTCCTTGTCGAGGGTGGCCTGGCTGACCGGGCGGGCCGAGAGCGTGATGTCGGAACGCTCGCGGCCGTGCTCGGCGAGGTACCCGTCCAGTTCCGTCAGCTTGCGCTCCAGTTCGTCGGGGGCGATGTAGAGCGGGTGCCACCCGTCCGCCGCGGCCGCGACCCGCTTGAGCACGCCGGTGCTCTTGCCTCCGCACCACAGCGGGATCGACCGCTCGCCCACGGGCTTGGGGTAGAACTTGAAGCCGGAGAACTGGAAGTGCTCGCCCTGGAAGTCGATGAGGTCCTCGGTCCACAGGTGGCGCAGCAGCTTGAGGTACTCGGTGGTCCTGGAGCCGCGCGTCTCGAAGGGGGAGCCGAGGATCTCGAACTGCTCCCGCATCCAGCCCGTCCCCACCGCGCAGATGGTGCGGCCGCCGTTGAGCACGTCGAGCGTGGCGAGCGCCTTCGCCGTGTTGACCGGGTGGTGCCATCCGGCGATCAGCACCGAGGTGCCCACCTTGATCGTGGTGGTCGCGGCCGAAGCCCAGGCGAGGGTCAGGATGGTGTCGAAGTAGGGCGTCTCCGGCGGCCAGAAGAACTTGCCGTCCTGCGTGTAGGGGTAGCGTGATCCCACATCGACCGGCAGAGCGATGTGGTCGGTCATCCAGAGCGAGTCGAAGCCCAGCTCCTCCGCCTTCCGCGCGAAGGCGACGATGGCTTCGGGACCCGCGTAGGGGCCCGCTCCGGGCAGCCTCAGTCCGAACTTCATCAGGGGTGCCTCTCGGTGACATGGCCGGGGTGGCCGCGTGGGGTGTGTCGTTCCTGGATCTGCTCGTCGGGGGCGTCCGAGGGTGACGCGAGGTCCTCTTCGAACCGCTCCAAGTTCAGATGCGCCATGACCAGGCGCTGGGCTTGCACGAGGTTGCGGGAGCGCATGGACGCGACGATCGCGCGGTGCTCGGTCAGCCACTCCTCGTGGCGTCCGACCGAGGCCCTCAGGCCGGTGGACAGCGCCAGCCACGAATCGCGCAGCATGAGCTCCACCTCGTAGAGCCACGTGTTGCCGCTGATCTCCACGACGGCGAGTTCGAAGCCGAGGGGCTCCCAGGCGAAGTCCGGGTCGATCCGGAGCCTGGCCTGCTGGTCGTCGAGCATCGCGTGCAGGCCGGCGAAGTCGTCGTCGGTCGCGCGCGCGGTGGCCGCGGTGACGGCGGCGAGCTCGATGCCGAGCCGGGTCTCGACCAGGTTGCGCAGGGCGTTCTTCTCCGTGGCGTCGAAGATCGCGGCCGGGCTGGCCTGCTGGATGGGCGGCGGGGCCGCGACGTACATGCCGTTGCCGTGCCGGACGTCGATCACTCCGAGGGTGGACAGCACGCGCAGCGCCTCGCGCAGTGAGGACCGGCCGACCCCGAACAGCTCCATGAACACCCGCTCCGGAGGCAGCTTCGACCCAGTCGTCAGACCATTGCCCTCGATGTAGGACCAGATGTCGCGGACCACCCGCTCGGCGACCCGGCCGGTTTCGGGGCGGTCGCGCAGCACTGCGGGAGTCATCTGATGACTTCCGCCGGCGCTGGCGGAACCGCGCCGTTGGTGTGCCTGTAGGGGTTCACCAGCGGCGCTGTGGGAGTTCACGTGGCGTCTCTCGTCCATAACGACCGTGACGTTACGACTAGAGATCAGACAAGTCAACCGTTGACAGGTGCTTGGAGAGGGAGTTGTATGACGACTCACGTTGTATGACATCTCGGCTCCCCATGAACGAAGGGCGACATCGATGTCCAAGTCACCTCGGCGGTTCAGCGTCGGACACTCCGGAATCACCGCGGTTGCCGTGGCCTCCGTCGCCGTGCTCGGCGCGGCCGGCTGCGGAGGGGCCGCGGTGTCCGGGGAGGACTCGTCGGACAAGCCGGTGAAGGTCGGCGTGCTGCTGCCGTACACGGGCACGTTCGGGCTGTACGGAAAGCCGATGGAGGCCGCGCTGAAGGCCCGCCTCAAGCTCGCGCAGGGCCGGGCGGGCGACCGCGCCGTGGAACTGGTCTTCGAGGACGAGGCGACCGATCCGGCCGTCGCGGTCTCGAAGGTCGGCAAGCTGCTCGATCAGGACGGCGTCTCGGCGGTCGTCTGCTGCGCGACCGGCGCCGCCACCCTCGCGGTGGGCCCGACCCTCGCGGAGCGGGGAATCCCGCAGCTCGGGCCGATCCCCAACCCCGACGGGCTCAAGAAGTTCAAGACCGCCGCGGTCGCGGCGCCGACCGCGGGCCACGACGCCGGAAAGCTCGGCACCTACGCCGCCGGAGAGCTCGGTCACCGTACCGCCGTCATCGTCGCCAGCGACTTCGCCTACGGGCACGAGGTCGCGGACGCCTTCGAGAAGACCTTCACCGAAGCCGGCGGAACCATCGTCAAACGCGTGCTCACCCCGCTCGGCACGGCGGACTTCGCGTCCTATCTGGCCCGGCTGCCGGACGCCGATGTCACCTTCGCCGGTTTCGCCGGCGCGGACGCGGTGCGCTTCGTGCAGCAGTACGACAAGTTCGGCGTGAAGAAGCGCGTGCCGCTCATCGGCCACGGCCCGCTCCTCACCGAGCTCGTCCTCAAGCAGATCGGCCCCTCGGCGGTGGACGTCGGCGCGGGCTTCTACTACTCCTCCACCCTGGACAACCCCGAGAACAAGCGCTTCATCGACACGATGAAAGCCGCCGGTGGCCAGTTCGTGCCGAGCCACTTCACCGCGGGCGCCTGGGCCAGCGGCAGCGTGCTGCTGGCGGCCATCGAGGCCGCCGGCGACCGCGCCATGGACGGCCCGGAACTCGCGCGGACGATCCGCGCCACCAAGGTCGACGCCCCCTGGGGGACGCTGAGCTTCAATCCGGAGACGGGATACGCGGACGCCCCCACCTACTACTACACGGTGGTCCAGAAGTCGGGCTCGCTGCAGCACTCCGTCGCCGGCGAAATGCCGTAGGAGCCCGCGTCATGTCCCTCGCCCAGGCGGTGCTGCAGCTGGCCATCGGTCTTTCCTTCGGCCTCCTGCTGTTCCTGCTCGCATCCGGTTTCACGCTGACGTTCGGCCTGGCCGGTTTCGTCAATCTGACGCACGGCGCCGTCTTCCTGCTGTCGGCGTACGTTGCGACCGCGTTCACCGGCCCCGGCGGCTATGTGACGGCGGTCCTCGCCGCGGGCGCCACCGGGACGGTCCTCTCGCTGCTCGTCTACGCCGCGACCCGGCTGCGCTGGGGCAGGATCCTCGGCGACGACCTCAAGCAGGTGCTGCTGACCTTCGGCCTCCTGCTCGTCTTCGCCGAGGTGGCCCGAGTGCGGTGGGACGGGCTGCCCCGGTCCCTGCCCGCGCCGGGATTCGCCGACGGCGCCTGGCACTTCGCCGACGCCTCCTTCCCGGTCTACCGGGCGTTCATGGCGGTCGCGGCGCTCGCGCTCGCCGGGGGCCTGTGGTGGCTGCAGGAGCGCACCCGCTTCGGCGCGATGGTCCGCGCCGGCGTCGACGACCGGGCGATGCTGGAGGCCACCGGGATCAGCGCCGGGCCGATCTTCCTCGCGGTGTTCGGCCTGTCCGGGCTGCTCGCCGGGCTCGCGGCGGGGCTCGCCGCGCCGGTGCTCGGGGCCGCGATGGGACAGGAGTTCAGCGTCCTCGTCCTCGCCTTCGTGATCGTCGTCCTCGGCGGGGCGGGCGACCTGCGCGGAGCGTTCCTGGCGAGCCTCGCGGTGGGCGTCGCCGACGCGTACGGCAAGGCGTTCCTGCCGACCCTGGCGGAGTTCACCATGATGGCGCTGGTCGTGGTGGTCCTGGCGTGGCGTCCCCAAGGTCTTTTCGGAGGTGCCCATTGAACAGGCCCGCATCGATGCTCGCCGTCGCCGGAGCCGGGACGGCGGTCGCCGCCGCGCCGTTCTACCTCGACGTGTTCCAGATCGGCCTGGTCGCCCGCGGCCTGGTGTGGGGGCTGGTGGCGCTGTCGGTCTGGTTCCTGCTGCGCCTGCTGAAGCTGCCGTCCTTCGGCCATGCCGCCTTCTTCGGGCTGGGCGCCTACACCGCTGGGCTCGCCGTGACGCGCTGGGGCGTCGACAACGTGTTCGTCGCCCTGGGCATCGGCGTGGGCGTCACCTGCGTCGCCGCCCTGCCCATCGCCGTGGTGGCGGCCCGGCTGGGCAGCATCGGGTTCCTTCTCATCACGCTCGCCTTCGCGGAGATGCTGCGTTCGCTGGCCATGCGCTGGCGGGCGGTCGGCGGCTCCGACGGCCTCACCGGCATCGCCCGGCCCGGCGCCGGCCCGCTCCCGGTGGACCTGGCCGGGCCGGTGACCTGGTTCTACTTCACGCTGGCCTGCACGGTGCTGTGCCTGCTGCTGCTCTGGGCCGTCCGGCGGTCGGCCTTCGGGGGGATCCTCGTCGGGATCCGGGAGAGCGAGGAGCGCATGCGCGCGCTCGGCTACCGGGTCGAGGCCTACAAGGCGGCGGCCGTCGTGCTGTCCGCCGGGGTCGCCGGGGTCGCCGGGGTGCTGCACGCCTACCTCATCAGGTTCGCCAGCCCCGAGGACCTGTCCGCCCTGGTGTCGGCGCGCGGCCTGATCCTCGTGGTGCTGGCGGGGAGCGCGCTCGTCGCGCCGGTGCCGATCGCGATCGCGCTGACCTTCGGCGAGGACCTGGTCAGCAGCAGGACCGAGAACTGGCTCGCCGTCATGGGGCTGCTCTACGTGGTGGTCGCGCTCAGCGGCCGCGAAGAGAACCGGGCACCCCGCCGGATCGCCCCGAGCCTGCGCCGCAGGCTCCGGCCCGTCCCCCAGGAGAGGCCATGACCGCCGTCCTCGAACTCGATGCGATCTCCAAGCGCATCGGAGGCGCCTATCTGAACCGCGACGTCTCGGTCACCGTGCGGCCGGGTGAGCGCCGCGCGCTCGTCGGCCCCAACGGGGCCGGGAAGACGACCCTGATGAACATGGCGGCGGGCGTGCTGCGCCCGTCCGAGGGGCGCGTCAGGCTGCTGGGCCGGGACGTCACCGCGCTGCCGGTGCACCGCCGCGCCCGTCTCGGGCTGGCCCGCACCTTCCAGATCACGTCCCTGCTCCCGGCCATGACCGTGGCCGAGAACCTGGCGATCGCCGTGCAGGCCACCAGCCGCAGGCGGGCGGACCCGCTCCGCCCCTGGTCGAGGGCCCGCGCGGTGTGGGCGCGGGTGGACGAGCTGCTCGAACGCGGCGGGCTGACCCGGATCAAGGACGTCCCCGTCGGCCGGCTGGCCTACGGCGAGCAGCGCCGGGTCGAGATCGTCATCGCGGTCGCGAACCCGTGCTCGCTCATCCTGCTGGACGAGCCGGGCGCCGGTCTCAGCAGCGAGGAGACCGAGGAGCTGCTGTCGCTCGTCTTCGGCCTGGACCCGCAGCTGGCGGTGCTCTTCGTCGACCACGACCTCGATCTGGTGTTCCGGCTCGCCACGCATGTGACCTTGCTGAACTTCGGCGAGGTCGTCGCCGAGGGCGCCCCGGCCGAGGTCCGGGCCATGCCCGTCCTGCGCGAGATCTACCTGGAGGTGGGTGCGGATGCTTGAGGCGATCGACCTCAGCGCGAACTACGGCGCGGTTCAGGCCGTGCGATCGGTGTCCTTCACGGTCGGTCCCGGGGAGGTGCTCGCCGTCCTCGGGCCCAACGGCGCCGGCAAGTCCACGCTCGCCAACGCCGTGAGCGGCCTGCACCGGCCGAGCGGCGGCCGTCTCCTGCTCGGCCGCGCGGACCTCGCGGCGGCCAGACCGACCCACATCGCACGCAAAGGGGTGGCGCTGGTGCCGCAGGGACGGCGCGTGTTCGCCAGTTGCACCGTTTCCGAGCACGCCGCCCTGGCGGTGCGGAACGCCCGGCCCGGCGCGCTCACGGTGGACGAGGTCCTCGAATTCTTCCCGCGGCTCCGGGAGCGCTGGGGCGTGCGCGCCCGCCGGCTCAGCGGCGGGGAGCAGCAGATGCTCGCCATCACCCGGGCGGTGCTGCCCGGCCCCGCGGTGCTCGTGCTCGACGAGCCCACCGAGGGGCTGGCGCCGAGCATCGTCGGCGCGGTCGGGCGGCTCGTCCGGCGGCTCCGCGACCGGGGCACGGCGGTCCTGCTGATGGAGCGTCCCGGCGAGTTCGCCCGCGGGCTGGCCGACCGGGTCGCGGCGATGGACCGGGGGCTGCTGTCGTGCGCGCCGCCCGCCGGACGGCGCGGCGCCGGCGCACCGGGCGGAGCGGCCCGATGACGGGGCGGCTCGGTGTCCAGGTGACGCCCTGGAGCGGTTCGCGCGAGCTGGTCTCGCTGGGCGTCCGGTTGTCCTCGGTCGTGGACACCGTGTGGGTCCAGGACCAGATGCTGGCGCGGAACGTGTACGGCCTGCTGGCGGCGCTCGCCCACGCGGGCTGCGGTGTCGGCACGAACGTGACCTACCCGATCGGCCGGAACCCGATCGAGATGGCGTCAGCGGCCGCCACGATCAGCGAGCTGCTGCCCGACGGGCGCGAGCTGGCGGTGGGGATGGGGACCGGGGGCGCCCTCGTCAACAGCCTCTTCCAGAAGGACAAGCCGGTCTCCGCCGTCCGGGAGGCGCTGCAGCTGATGCGCGCCCTGTGGTCGGGTGCCCGCGTCGAACTCGACCGGTTCCCGGTGCTGGGACGGGCGCTGTCGTACAAGCCGGGCGCGGTCGCGCAACTGACCTATCCCGTGGAGCGTCCGCCGGGCATCGTGGTCGCCGGTGTGGGGCCGCGGATCCTGGCCGTCGCGGGAGGGTACGCCGACGGGCTGATCTCGCCGAGCAACATGCCCACGCTCTCGCGCGCGGCGTTCCGCACCGGCCGCTTCGCCGAGGTCTCCGGCCTGGCGACCGCGCTCGCCGCCCGGCCGGCCGAGGCCGGCGACCTCCGGCTGATCTTCGGGATCAACACCTCGGTGTCCGCCGACCGCCGGGCCGCGCGCGATCAGGCCCGCCGGCAGGTCGCGCTGGTCGTCGGCAACCCGCGGCTGTGGCCCGACCTCGAGCGGGTGGGCATGGACCTGGCGTCCGCGGAGTCGGTGAAGCGCGCCTTCGACGACGGCGAGGGCGTTGCGGGCGCCGCGGCCCGGTGCTCGGACGACCTGGTCGACGGCCTGGTGATCGCGGGGACCCCGGACGAATGCGCACCGGCCATCGCGGAGCTGCGCGATCTCGCCGCCGCGGAGGGCTACACCGAGTTCTACATCGGCGGCCCGCTCGGCCCCGACCCCCTTGAGGCGGCGGAGCTGCTGGTCACCCAGGTCATTCCGAAGGTCTGGCCGGAACGGGCGGGCCGGGCATGACCGGGGCCGTCCTGCGGCGGGCGGACGCGGCCGGGGTCGCGACGCTGCGGCTCGCGAGGCCGGAGAGCCGCAACGCGCTGAACACCGGCCTGCTGCGCCGGTTGTCCGACGAGCTCGACGCCGTGGCGGACGACCCCGGGGTCCGGGCGCTGATCCTCTGCGGCGAGGGCGCGGTGTTCTGCGCCGGCGCCGACCTCAAGGAGTTCCGGGGGGTCGCCGGCGAGCGGGGGGCGCTGCGCAGGATCCGCCTGGTGAGCCAGGTCGTCGGCCGGCTGCGCAACCTGGAGCAGCCGACGGTCTGCGCGGTGTCCGGCGCCGCCTTCGGCGCGGGGTGGGGGCTCGCCCTGGCGTGCGATCTGACCTACGCCGCCGCGGACGCGACGTTCAGCCTGCCCGAGCTGCCCGCGGGGCTGCGGCTCCCGCCGGCGATCCTGCACCGGCTGGCCGAGGTCGTGGGCCCGGTGCGCGCGGCGGAGATCGCCTACTCCGGCGATGCCTACACCGCCGACCAGGCCCTCGCCTGGGGGTGGGTCGGCCGGGTGCTCCCCGACTCCGCGTCCGCGGAGAAGCGAGCGCGAGAAGTGGCGGGGGCGCTCGCGCGGGCGCCGGGGACGCCGACCGTCCACGCCAAGCAGGTGCTGCGCCCCCGGGCCGGCGGCCTGCTGACCCCGCCGCCCGAATACACATGGAACGAGGAGCCATCCCAGTGACCGGAGCGATGACCGAGGCGGAGGCGATGCGCGAGACCGTCCGGGAGACCGTGCGCGCGTTCGTCCAGGAGCAGTGCGACGAGTGGAAGTGCCTGGAGTGGGACCGCGCCGGCACCTACCCCAGGGAGGTGTTCGACCGGATCGCCGCGCTGGGCTGGTACGGCATCGGGATCGCCGAGGCCGACGGCGGCTCCGGCGGGACCGCCGGCGACCTGCTGGTCGTGGCCGAGGAACTCGGCCGCGGAAGCACCGACCTGGTCGCCTGCTTCAGCCTGACCGCCTCGGGCCTGCGCACGCTGGTGACCGACGGCAGCCCCGCGCAGCGCGCCGAGCTGGTGCCGAAGCTCATGGACGGCGGCGTCCGGCTGTCGATCGCGGTGACCGAGCCGGAGGCCGGATCGGACGCGGCCGCCCTGCTGACCACGGCCCGCCGCGACGGCGACCACTATGTGATCAAGGGGCAGAAGACCTTCTGCGAGGCCGCGGGCCTGCCGGACACGATCGTCCAGCTCTACGCGCGGACGGACGGCGCCGCGCGCAAGCAGGACGGGATCAGCATGATCCTGCTCGACCCGGCGCTGCCGGGCGTGACGCTCCGCCGGCTGCCCACGATGGGACGCAACATCACCGGCGTGTACGAGGTCTTCCTCGACGACGTCCGCGTTCCGGCCGACCGGCTGGTCGGTACCGAGAACCACGGCTGGCGCCAGCTAGTGCGGTGACCACAAACGTCCACCGGGTTGGGTGACACGCCGGCCAGGGGCTGGGACGGGGAGGTTGATCGGCTCCACCCTCGATGACGACAGGTCGTTATCGAGAGAGGGGCGGGCTGGTGGCAGAGCCAGTCAGAGCACGGCGGTTGACCCAGGACGAGGGGCGCCGGCTGCAGCAGATCATCCGG
>NZ_SMJW01000480.1 GCF_004348335.1 Actinomadura bangladeshensis
CCCCGGCCCCGGCCGCCCCGGCACCTCCGGCTCCGGCGGCACCCGCACCGGCACCGGCACCTCCGGCCCCGGCGGCACCCGCACCGGCGGCTCCCGCTCCTGCCGCACCGGCCGCGCCCGCTCCCGCCGCACCGCCCGAGCCGAGGGCGAGCGCCGTGAGCGGGAACAGCATCGACAGCGCGGCGGCCGCGCCCGCGAGCGTCCGGACGCCGCGCCCCTCCCAGTCGCCGCCGTACGCGCCCGCTGCGACCGACTCCAGCTCCGACACGAACGCCGCCGCCCCCATCGGGCGGTCCCACGGGTTCTTCGCCAGGCCGCGCTCGATCAGCGGGCGCAGCGGCTCGGGGACGTCCTCGACGGGGATCGGCGCCGTGAGGTGGCGGCCCATGAGGCCGACCTGGTCCTCGGCGGTGTAGGGGCGGCGTCCCGTCACGCACTCGAAGAACACGCACGTCGCCGCGTACACGTCGGTCGCGGGGGAGGCGGGCTCGTCCCGCCACTGCTCGGGCGCCATGTAGACGGGCGTTCCGGACCGTCCCGCGGCGCCCGCGTCCACGGCGATGCCGAAGTCGATCAGCTTGCTCAGCCCGTCGCCGCGCACGATCACGTTCGCGGGCTTGTAGTCCCGGTGGACGATGCCGAGGTCGTGCGCGGCGGCCAGCCCCAGCAGAGAGCCCTTGAGGACCGCCAGCGCCGCCTCCGGCGCCAGCGGCCCCCGCTCGGCGAGCACCGCCTTGAGCGGCGCGCCGTCCACGGCCTCCATCACGATGGCCGCGCCGTCCGGCCGCTCGACCAGCCCGAACAGCTCCGCGACGAACGGGTTGCGCAGCCGGCTCAGCAGCGCGGCCTCGCCGCGGAACCGCTCCCGGAACTCCGCGTCCCCGGCGAGCGCCGCGCCGAGGTACTTGATCGCCGCCGGCCGTCCGGTCGCGTCATGGCGGGCCAGCACGACCCGCCCCTGCGCGCCCTCGCCGAGCACCCGCAGCTCGCTGTACCCCGGGACCTGCCATCCGCCCATGAACCGCCCCCATCACCTGCCCGACCCTGATGGGGGTTATATCGGATCACGAGCCCGGCCCACGAGACTTATCCCCAGAACCCCGTTCACCCGCGGACTGCCGCCCGGCACCCCGATGATCGTCCCGAGACGTGCACGGCGGCCGGACGCTCCGGGGCCGTGCGCGAGGTCAGGCGGCGATGGGTTCGGGGTGGGTGTTGGTGGGATCGGTGGATTCGGCCGGTACGGCGGTGGCGACGTCCATGGACGTGCGGAGCGGGACGAAGCGGGCACCGGCCGCGATGACGAGGGCGAGGACGACGACGGTGCCGACGCCGAGGCGCAGCGACGTGGCGTCCGAGAGGAAGCCGACCACGACCGGGCCGAGCAGCAGGCCGCCGTAGCCCATCGCGCCGACCTGGGCGACGGCCGCGGCGGGACGGTCCGGCGCGGCGCTCCCGGCCAGCGAGATCGTCGTCGGGACGACCGTGCACACGACCAGCCCGGTCACGAAGAACCCGGCGATCGCGACACCCGGGTTCGGCGCCAGCACGACGACGGTCATGGCGGCGGCGGTCCCGAGGCCCGCGCCGGTCAGCAGCCGGCGGGTGCCGAGGCGCATCCGGACGCGGTCGCCGGCCAGCCGGCCGATGAGCATCGCCAGCTCGAACACCGGGTAGCCGATCGCGGCCACGGCCTCGGTCGCGCCGAGCTCGTCGTGCAGGAGCAGGCCGCTCCAGTCGGCGATCGAGCCCTCGGTCATGAACGCGATGAAGCCGAGGGCGCCGATCAGGTACACGGCGACCGGCATGCGGCGCGCTTTGCGCCCCGTCCCGGCCGCGGCGGGCGCCACCGGGTCGGGCAGGTAGGTGCGGCCGAGCGCGAGCCCGGCGGGCAGCGAGATCAGCGCGGCGGCCAGCACGGTCTCGGTGAACCCGAACCCGGCGGCGGCCGTGGCGACGCCGAACAGCCCGCCGCTCATCGCGCCGACGCACCACCCGGCGTGCATTCCGCTCATGATGGAGCGGCGGTACGCCTGCTCGACGACGCTGCCCTGCGCGTTCATCGCGATGTCGGTGACACCGAACGTCATGCCGAACACCGCGACGGCGGCGAGCAGGACGCCGTAGCTCGGCGCGAGCGCCACCGCCGCGTAGGACACCGCGGTCAGCGGCAGCGCCACCCGCAGCACCGCCCGGCTGCCCGCGCGCGCCATCACGCCCCGCAGCGCCTGCATGGCCGCGATCGCACCGAGCCCCCAGACGAGGACGACGATGCCGATCTCGCCCTCGCTCGTCCCGAACTTGCCGGCCAGCGCGGGCATGCGCGCCACCCACACCCCGGTCAGCAGACCCGCGAGCGCAAAGGTCAGGAACGTCCCGGAACGGGCACGCGACAGCATGGTTCACCTCTTCCTCGTCCAGTCGGGGCACACCCCGGCAGCACCGCCAACGCGGCGATATGACGGACATCGGCCCCAGCCACACCGTCCCGGCATGGCTTCGCGTGCGGGGGTGTCCGCTGGGTTGGTCAGGGGGCGGGG
>NZ_SMJW01000481.1 GCF_004348335.1 Actinomadura bangladeshensis
GGGGACGTTCTGGACGGGCATCCCCCGGGGTGACGGGGTGCGCACGATCGAGGGGGCAGCACATGGGCGTGCACGGCACGGGCGGTCCCGGCGCGGCGGCGCCGAGCGTCGGCGTGGAGGAGGAGTTCCTGCTGGTGGACGCGGTGTCGGGGAAGTGCGTCCCAGGCGCCGGGGGCGTCCTCGCCGAGGCCGGCGCGCACCGCTGGGCCGGGTCGGGCGGGTCGTTCCAGGCCGAGCTGCTGACCTCGCAGGTGGAGGCGGCGACGGGCGTGTGCCGCGACCTGGCCGGCCTGGGGGAGCAGCTGCGGTTCGGGCGGGCGCGGCTGGCGGCGGCCGCGCGGTCGCGCGGCGCGCTGCTGGTGGCGTCCGGCACGCCGGTGCTGGACGGCCGCCCGCCGCCGCCCGCGCCCGGCGACCGGTTCGCCGCGATCATGGCCGCCTTCGGGGACGTGGTGGAGGACTACCAGGCGTGCGGCTGCCACGTCCACGTCGGCGTTCCCGGACGCGAGGCCGCGGTGGCGGTGGTGAACCACCTGCGGCCGTGGCTGCCGGTGCTGCTGGCGCTGTCGGCGAACTCCCCGTTCGACCACGGCCGCGCGTCCGGCCACGCGGCCCGCCGGATCGTGGAGATGGCGCGGTTCCCGGGCGCGGGGGTGCCGCCGTGGTCGGCGACGGCGGCCGAGTGGGACGCGCGCGTCGCGGCGCTGGTGGAGGCGGGCGTGCTGGTGGACGCCTCGATGACGTTCTGGCTGGCGCGGCCGTCGCCGCGGTGGCCGACGGTGGAGGTGCGGGCGGCCGACGCGGCGGCGACCGCGGACGAGGCGGTCCTGCAGGCGGCGCTGGTGCGCGGTCTGGTCGGCGCCGCGCTGGCCGATCTGGCGGCCGGCCGGGAGGCGCCCCGCGCCGACGGGCAGCTGTGCGCGGCGGCGCTGTGGAGCGCGGCCCGCCACGGCCTGGACTGCACGCTGGCGGACCCGGTCGCGCGGCGGCCCGTCCCGGCGTGGCGGCTGGTGGACGACCTGGTCGCCCGCGCCGCCCCCGCCCTGGAGGACACCGGCGACCTCGCCACCGTGTTCACGCTGCTGGAGGCGCTCCGCCGCGCCGGGACGGGCGCGGACCGGCAGCGCCGCGCGGCCCGCGCCGGCGGCCCCCGCGCCGTGGTGGAGATGCTGGCGCGCCAGACCCGCTCGGGCCGCCTCACCGGGTCCGGCGGGCTCACCGGGTTCGGCGGCGGGCCGTCGGGCGGGGCACCGGACGCCCCTCCCGAGCCGTCGCCGCCGCCGCACGAGACCCATGGGGAGGAAACGGGCGTATGGGACGCGCGTGAGCGGGTACCGGAGCCGGACGCCCCCAGGACGGACGCCACCCTGACCACGGAGGACACATGACCGCTCCGCAGGCCCCGGCCCGGGCCCGCGCACGCTCCGGGACCGCACGCGGCGCGGCCGCGCCCACCGCGCCCGCATCGCGCGCGGCGGCCCCGGCACCGCCGCCGCCGCGCGGCCCGCTGTCGCAGGCCGTGACCGCGGCGCTGGCGGCCGGCCCGCCGCCGGCCGACCCGGCCCGCCTGCCCGGCGCCGCCGAGGCCGCGGCCGCCGACCCCTACGGCGACGACCTGCAGCTGGCCCTGCACACCTGCTAC
This sequence comes from Actinomadura bangladeshensis, assembly GCF_004348335.1. Taxonomy (GTDB): domain Bacteria; phylum Actinomycetota; class Actinomycetes; order Streptosporangiales; family Streptosporangiaceae; genus Spirillospora; species Spirillospora bangladeshensis. Next base: position 1,643 of record NZ_SMJW01000481.1, read on the forward strand.
GAACTGCACTACCGGGGCTTCGCCGGCGTCGACCCCGCCTGGGAATGGGACCCGGACCTGCTGCGGCTGCGCGGCGCCCTGGAAACGGTGTTCCTGGACGCCCTGCGCCGCGACACCCCCGCCGGCGGCGACGTCGACGCCGCCCTGCAAGAGCTGCTGGTGGAACCGGTCGACGCCCGCGGCGTCTCCCACCACCTGCGCGACGGCGCCCCGATGTGGCAGCTGCGCGAGCACGCCGCACTGCGGTCGGTGTACCACCTGAAGGAGGCCGACCCGCACGCCTGGGTGATCCCGCGCCTGCACGGCCCCGCCAAGACCGCGCTGGTCGCGGTCGAGAACGACGAGTTCGGCGGCGGCCGCCCCGCCATGATCCACCAGGGCCTGTACGCGGGCCTGCTGGACGACCTCGGCCTCGACCCCTCCTACGGCGCCTACGTCGACACCGCCCCCGCGCAGATGCTCGCGACCGTGAACATGATGTCGCTGTTCGGGCTGCACCGCTCCCTGCGCGGCGCGCTGGTCGGCCACTTCGCCGCCGCCGAGATCACCACGGCGCCGTCCGCGCGGCGGATGGCCGCCGCGCTGGAGCGCGCGGGCGCCGGCCCCCGCGCGCTGCTGTTCTACACCGAGCACATCGAGGCCGACGCCGTCCACGAGCAGGTGCTGCGCCACGACGTGATCGGCGCGCTGCTGGCCGGCGAACCGGACCTGGCCGCGGACGTGGCCCTGGGCGTGCACGCGACCGGGCTGCTGGAGGACCGCCTGGGCGCACGCCTGCTGGACCGCTGGCGGGCCGGGCGGACGGCACTGCGCCGCCCCCTGCCCGAGACACCGACCGGCACGCCGGCCGGGGCCCCCGCCGGCGGGCCGGTCGGTGTCTCGGGCAGGGGG
>NZ_SMJW01000482.1 GCF_004348335.1 Actinomadura bangladeshensis
GGTGGTTGAGGTGGGGGTGCCGCACTGTTCGCAGAAGCGGTCGCGGGACAGGGCGGGCTCGCCGCAGGTGCGGCAGGCGGTGGCGGGGGCGCGCTGGTCGGTGGTCATGTCGGGGGTCATGGTCAGAAGAGCGTCCTCGGGCGGACGGCGTTGGCGCGTTTCACCATCGCATGCCGGTGTCCGGCGCCGTCGGCGAGTTTGGCGAGGACGCGGTAGGTCTCCTCCAGCTTGGCGCGCAGGGCCGATTCGTCCAGGTCCGTGCCGAGGACCTGGCGCTGGAACCCGGCCGGGACGGGGGTGCGGCCGGCGCGGAGCCAGGCGAGGGCGGCCTCCAGCACCTCGGCGGTGAACGCGGCGGCGCGCTCGGTGTCCAGGCGCAGCGAGGCGAGGCGGCGGCCCGCCTCGGCCAGCGCCGGCGCGTTCAGCTCGCCGGGGTCGCGGCCCCGGACGGCCGTGGCGACGGCGGCGAGCTGCGCGGCGAGGTAGTGGCTGGAGATCCGGGGGACCGCGTCGAGGACGCGTTCGGCGGCGGCCCGGTCGCCGGCGGCGAGGTGCGAGCGGGCCAGGCCGAAGGCCGCGCTGACGTGGGTCGGGTCGGTCCGCCAGACGATCTCGTAGAAGTGGCTGGCGTTGCCCATGTCGCCGAGGGTCTCGTAGCAGAACGCGAGCGCCAGTTTGGGCGCCTGCTCGCCCGGCGCGAGGTCGTACAGGTCGGTGAAGACGGCGGCGGCCTCGGCGGCCCGTCCGCCGGCGAGGGCGCGGACGCCCCGGTACCAGTCGACGCGCCAGTCGTCCGGGGCCTCGGCCGAGATCTCCGCGAGCAGGCGGGCCGCGCCGTCGAGGTCGCCCAGCTCGATGCGGACGCGCAGCAGCGCGAGCCGCACCTCGCGGGACGGGACGGGGGCGGAGCCGAGCGCCGCGGCCAGGTCGCCGGGGTCGCGGGTGGTGAGCCCGGCGAGGAACGCGGCGGCCGGGTCGAAGGCCGACACCAGCGGGACGGGCAGCGCCGCCGCGGCCGCCGGCGGCTCCAGCGGCGCCAGGATCACCGTGCTCTCCGGGCCCGCGACGATCTCGGCGCCGGCCGTGTGCTGCTCGGGTCCGAACAGCGGCGACGGCGCGGGCCGCGGGCGTCCGTCCTCGGCGGACAGGACCTCGCGCAGCACGCCGGTGAGCTGCTCGGCCATCTCGGCGGCGCTCTGGAACCGGCGGGCCGGGTCCGGGTGCGTGGCGCGCCGCAGCAGCCGGTAGTACGACTCGTGCCGCTGGAACAGCGGGACCTCCTCGCGCGGCGGCAGGCTGCGCAGGTGCCGTCCGGTGTAGCCGCGGAAGGGGAAGCTGAGCACGGCGAGCGTCCGGCCGACGGTGTAGAGGTCGGAGGTCACCGACGGGCCCTGCGAGCCGATCTCCGGGGACTGGTAGCCGGGCGTTCCGAAGATCGGGCTCTCCACGTCGAACGCGCGCCGGACGCCGCCGAGGTCGATCAGCTTCAGCTGCTCCTCGGACTGGATCGCGTTGTCCGGCTTGAAGTCGCAGTACAGCAGCCCGACGCCGTGCAGGTAGCCGAGGGCGCTCAGTACCTCCAGGCCGTAGGCGATCACCTGGCCGAGCGGGAGGGACGCCTGGTCGCCGCGGTCGGCGCGGACGCTGAGCAGGATGTCCTTGAGGGAGCGCCCGCCGACGTACTCCATCACGATGTAGCCGGAGTCGCCGTGCCGGACGAAGTTGTAGATCTTGACGATGTTGGGGTGCTCGACCTCGGCGAGGAACGCGCGCTCGGCGGTCGCGGCGGCGAGCGAGTCGGCGTCCCCGGTGTCCAGCAGGCCCTTCAGCACGACCCACCGCTCGCTGACGTTGTGGTCGCGGGCCAGGTACACCCAGCCGAGCCCGCCGTGCGCGAGGCAGCCGAGGACCTCGTACTGCCCGCCGACCAGCTCGCCCGCGTGCAGCTTCGGCGTGAACGAGAACGGGTGCCCGCAGCTGCGGCAGAACCCCTCGGTGCGGCCCGGCCTGCCGCCCCGGCTCCGCCCGACCTTCTCGTCGCAGCGGCTGCAGAAGCGCCGGTTCTCCGGCACCTCCGGGTTCTCCATGATCGCGGACGCCGGGTCGCGCGCCGGGACGGGCGGGACCTCCACGAGCCCCGCGCCGAGCATCCCGCGCCTGGTCGAGCCGCTGGACCCGGTGCCGCGGGTGCCGCCGCGCGACGCCGTCCGGCCGGACCCGACCGTGCCGCGGCCGCTGCCCGCCGAACTCCCGGACGTGCCGCCGGGGCCGTCCCGTCCGGCGGGCCCCGGCTCCCTGGCCGTCGGCGGCGCGAAGGGCGTCTGCCGCGTGACCGGGGCGGGGGTCGGCGCCAGTGCCCGGGCCGGGACCCGCACCGGTGCCGCCCTCGTGTACCCCGCCCGCGCCGCCGCCTCGGGCCCGACCGACACCGCCGGCTCGGCCGTCCCGGACGCGGCCGCACGCGCCGGGGGGACGGCGGGCGCC
>NZ_SMJW01000483.1 GCF_004348335.1 Actinomadura bangladeshensis
CCCATGCCCCGTCCCCCCGTCCGACGACACCGCACCCTGGCGGCCGCCACCGCGGCCGCCCTCAGCCTCACCGCCCTTTCCCCGCTCGCCGCCTCCGCCGAGACGCCGGACGCCGACCCCGTCAACCTCGCGCTCGCCGGGACGGCGACCGCGTCCAGCGTCGAACTCGACCGGGACTCGTTCGCGGCGTCCCAGGTGAACGACGGCGACACCGGCACCCGGTGGTCGTCGAAGTACGCCGACGACAACTGGGTGCAGGTCGAACTGGCCGCCGCCGCGAAGATCGACCACGTCACCCTCGTGTGGCCGAACGCCTGCGCCCGCGACTTCGCGCTCCAGACGTCCGCGGACGGTGTCGCCTGGACGACCGTGACCCGGTCGCAGCACGACACCTGCCCCCGCACCGACACGATCGAGGTCGGGGCGACCGCGAAGTTCGTCCGGATGCAGGGCTTCCAGCGCTGGGCGTCCTACGGCTACTCGATCTCGGAGTTCCAGATCTGGGACCGTCCCGCGCCGCGGTCGCTGGGTCTCGTGCCGAAGCCCGTCTCCGTCGCCGAGGCGGACGGACCCGGCTACCGGCTCGACCCGTCCTCGTCCATCGCCGCGATCGGGGACGGCGCGCAGGCGCCCGCCGCCTACCTGGCGAAGGTGCTGCGGCCGTCCACCGGCTACAAGCTGCCGGTCGTGACCGCGCGGAAGGGCCGGGGGCAGATCGTCATCAGGGTCGGCTCCGGGCTCGGGCCGTCCGGGCGGCCGGAGGGCTACGCCCTCACGGCGAACCCGGCGAAGGTGACCATCGAGGCGTCCACCGCGAACGGCGCGCTCAACGGCGTCCAGACCCTGCGGCAGCTGTTCCCGCAGTGGGTCGAGTCGCCCGCGAGGGTCCGCGCGGACTGGACGGTGCCGCAGGTCGAGATCACCGACCACCCGCGGTTCGCGCACCGCGGCATGATGCTCGACGTCGCCCGCAGCTTCTACCCCGTGGACGAGGTCAAGAAGTACATCGACGCCGCCGCCCAGTTCAAGATCAACCGGCTGCACCTGCACCTGAGCGACGACCAGGGCTGGCGGATCGCGCTCGACGCCCCGGCGGACAACCCGTCCGGGATCGACTATCCGAGGCTGACCTCCGTGTCCGGCCGCACCGCGATGACGTACAACGACGCGGGGCAGCGGATGGGCACCGAACTCGGCGTGACCGGCTTCTACACGAAGGCCGACTACCGCGAGATCGTCCGGTACGCGGGGGCGAGCGGCATGACCGTCGTGCCCGAGATCGACATGCCCGGCCACACCAACGCCGCGCTGCACGCGATCCCGCAGCTCAACAGCGCCGGGTCCAAGCCCGCGCTGAAGCCCGGCGAGACGACCGTCCCGGCGAACGGCACCCCGAACGTCGGCTACTCGTCCTTCGACGCCGCCAACCCGGCGACGTACGAGTTCACGAAGCAGGTCCTCACCCAGATCGCGGAGCTGACGCCCGGCCCGTACCTGCACATCGGCGGGGACGAGTCGCACAGCACGAGCCACGCCGACTACACGAAGATGGTGGACGCCTTCACCGGCCAGGTGGACGCGCTCGGCAAGACGGCCGTCGGCTGGAACGAGACCGCCGGGACGTCGCTGCCGCAGGGCAACGCGGTCGTCCAGTTCTGGAACGGCAACCGGAACGCCGTCGCCAACGCGGTCACCTCCCGGGGCGCCAAGGTGATCCTGTCCCCGGCGGGCAACACCTACGTCCCGCAGAAGCAGGACTCGCGGCAGCCGCAGGGCGGCACCTGGGCGTGCGGCGGGCCGTGCGGCCTCGACCGGCACTACGGCTGGGACCCCGGCACCTACATCCCCGGCATCTCCGAGGACAGCGTGCTCGGCGTCGAGTCGGCGCTGTGGGGCGAGTTCATCCGGCGGCTTCCGCAGGCGCAGTACTACAGCTACCCGCGGCTCATCGCGACCGCCGAAGTCGGTTGGACGCCGCAGCCCAAGCGCGACTACACCGACTTCACCAACCGGCTCGCCGCAGTCGGCGGGCGGCTGACGCTCCAGGGCGTCAACTTCTTCCCGACCGCAGGCGTGCCGTGGCCGGTGACCGCGCTCGGCGCCGACCGCACCGTCCCGGCGGGCACGCCGGCCGGTGCGTCCTGGACGGTCACCGCGCCCGCCGCCGGCGCGCTCACCGGCACCGTCCGCTGGAGCGACGGCATCGAGGAGGACGTCACGCTCACCACATCCCGTACCGCCAGCATCCCGGACATGCGAGGCAACGGCACCTTCACCGCCGTCTCGGACCGCACCTTCACCACCCCCGGGACCTACACCGCGACCCTCACGATCCGGCCGTCGTCCGGCCAGGCGCCCGTGGAAGCGCCGCTGACCCTGACCGTCTCCTGAACCTGTGCGCGGGGACGGGATCCGTCGCCCGGCCCGTCCCCGCGCACGCTGGAACCCCCATGAACCCGACCGACCTCCCCT
>NZ_SMJW01000484.1 GCF_004348335.1 Actinomadura bangladeshensis
CCACCCCTCCCCGTGAGGTCCCGGCCCGTCCACCTACCCCAGAGGTACCCCGTCCAAGGGGACGCTCCCGTTGGCGCGGCTCAGCCCGCCCCGGGGAGGATGCGTTGCTAGTGTCAAGGGTATGGTGCAACTTCTCTGACACCATGAACGGAGAATTGTCATGACGGCGATGCCGGAAGAGCCGTCGCCCGTCCGTGGCGACCTGCGCGAGGCGTACGCTGCGCTCGATGTGATGCCGGGCTTCCGTGCCGAGTTGGTAGATGGAGAGATCATCGTGTCACCGACCCCCGACGGGCAGCACGAGACCATCGTCGTGGCCGTCGATGACTGGGTGCGGGACGTCCACGATCTGCGGCTGCATCGCAACCTGACACTGATCAGCCCAGAGGGCGAGTACGTTCCTGATGGGATCGCCGCTCCCAAGGGTGCTTTCGCCGGACGGGAATGGCACAGCAAGCCCGACGGCGTGGTGATGGTCGTGGAGGTGACCTCCGGCCGTCCGCGTGATCGCAAGGGCGCCGAACGCGACCGTGGGCCCAAGCGCCAGGGCTACGCCGCCGCCGACATCCCGCTGTACCTGCTGATCGACCGGCTGGACGGCAAGGCCACGATCTTCTCCGAGCCACGCGGCGGCGACTATGCGCACAGCGCCTCGGCCGCTCTCGGCGACGACCTGACCATTCCCGAGCCGCTCGAAGGCGTCCTCCCGACCCACGGCTTCTAACCCGCCAGCCGCACCGCCCTCCTTCCGGGTCTACGGCGACGACGCGGTCATCACCCAGCTTGATGACGGCGCGACCGATCTCGCGACCGGTGAGGGCCGGTTCACCTCGTCGCTATCCGCGTCCAAACCGTCGTGTCCCTTCTGGAATTGCTGGACGTCGAGCCGGGGCATCGCGTGCTGGACGTGGGCACCGGCACCGGCTGGACGGCCGCGCTGCTGTCGCGGCTGGTCGGCTCGGCGAACGTCACGAGCGTGGAGGTCGACCCCGCGGTGTCGGCGCAGGCGTCCGCCAACCTCAAGCGCGCGGGCCACGCGCCTCGGCTCATCGTTGGGGACGGCGCTCACGGTTGGGTGCAGGGAGCGCCCTACGACCGGGTGCACGCCACCTGCGCGGTCGCCCGCGTGCCGTATGCGTGGGTGGAGCAGACCCGCCCGGGCGGGGTGATCGTGACGCCCTACGCTCCAGGGTTCGGGTCCAGCCACGAACTGCGGCTCGTGGTGATGCCGGACGGTACCGCCGTGGGCCGGTTGACCGGCTACGCCTCGTACATGATGATGCGAGCGCAGCGTCACCCCGAATGGGACGCCTCTGACCGGCACGGGAACCGATCCACGACCGACATCGACCCCCGGACCATCGGCTACGCCCCGGCAGGCGCCAACCTGGCGATGGGAGCTGCGCTACCGGGCGTGTGCGCCCGGGGCGCACACGACGGCGACGCCTACACCCTGCGCCTGTGGAGCGCGGACGCGTGGGCCGAAGCCCACTACGAGCCTGGCCGCGACTCCTTCGACGTCGAACAGGGCGGGGACCAGCGCCTGTGGGATCTGGCGGTATCGGCCTACTTCGACTGGATCGCCCACCGCAGCCCCGGCCGCGACCGCTTCGGCCTGACCGTCTCACCCACCGGCGACCGCCTCTGGCTGGACCAGCCCACCGACAACGTCCGCCTCTGACCCCCATGAGCAGTGGGCAGCGCTCCTGTCGGCGGCCTCGTGAGGATGGTGCCGTCCGCGCGGAACCGCCGGTGCTGTTTTCTCCTGGTCCTACGTTCGTGAGCACGCTTTGATGTAGGTGGGTGCGGGATGGCGTTCCAAAGGCGGTGGGTAGATGGGGTTCTGGGCGCGGCTTCTGGTGTGGGTTGTCGTTTTCCTGGTCGCGGTGGTCGGCGGAGGTCTCGGGGCGATGCTCTTCTGGTCTCCTGCTTTTGTCGCGTGGGCCTGTGTGTATGTGGCGATCGGCGTCCTTGCGGAGGCTTGGTTGCGGCAGCGGGAGCGGGGACAGGGATGGAACGTGGCGGACCGTCCCGTTCTACAGCATCCAATCGAATGGTCGATCGTCCTCGTCGTTATCGCGGCGCTGATCGGGACCGGCAATGCCCACCTCGTCAGCCTGGCCCCGGGCGTGGGAGTCCTCTTCGTCGTCATTCCCTATGCGTGGCGTGAACGGCGTCGGGCTGGGGCTCAGAAGCGGGCCGAGGTGGCGGCCGGCCCGTCCGACGATGATGAGCGCCACGCGGTCTAGCTGGGAGTTCAGCGGGTGGTGGTCAGCGCGACCTTTCCGCGGCGCTCGTCCGCGAAGCGGTAGTGCTCCGCGTGGTAGCGGGCACCAGTTCCCTCTGTGTCAGGCTCAGGTGGGACACGAGGGAATGAAGTTCCCTAACTGATGTGAACAGGGCGAGAACGGGTACTGAGCAGAGTGACGATGACCAGCCACGATCTTCCTTCCGGTGACGGGCCGC
>NZ_SMJW01000485.1 GCF_004348335.1 Actinomadura bangladeshensis
TGTGCGCCACGAGGCGCTCTGTCATATCCCCGGCTCAGTCGGGAGGAACTGAAGGGAGGTTTCTGGGTCTAATGGCTTACCTGGATCCGAAAGGTGAAGGGGACCGTAGCATGCCAGAAAACCAACGATCGTGTTCAAGCACGGAAGCGATGCGTTGAGGGACCCGCGCGATATGGCGAAGTCTAAACTGATTGAACCTAAGTCTCCAGTTGATGAAAGGTAGCATCCACCGGAAATTCGTGCATTGGCACCGGTGCCGCTTCCTGTGCCGGATTGTATGCGTTATGGCACACCCTTCGGAAGTGAGAACGATCCTCAGTGAGAGGATTGAAGGAGACGAAATAGGCGCCTAAGTCGCGCTCGATACGTATGACAGAGACGAACGTGGGATCGCCTAACGGGTGCGAACCCTAAGGTGACGGAGGCCCCGTAGTAGTCGCAGGGTTAACGGCCTGCCAAGGCGGACGGGAAAACCGTCCACAGGGCGAAGGGGGCCAGGTGATCGGACATCTTCTGTTACTGGGAGGTATGCGTAATGCAAAGAGCCGAAACAGTGCTTGATGTCCTGCGTGAACGCGGCAGGCGCGGCCTGCCGTGCGATGAGCTGTATCGACAGTTGTTCAACCCGCACCTGTATCTCATGGCCTACGGTCGCATCTACTCCAACCCGGGAGCGATGACGTCCGGAGCCTGCGGGGAGACCGTAGACGGCATGTCCGAGGAAAAGATCGGGCAAATCATCGACGCGTTGCGCCACGAGCGCTACCGCTTCAAGCCGACCCGGCGGCACTACATCCCGAAACCAGATGGGAAGAAAAGACCGCTCGGGCTGCCGTCCTGGTCGGACAAACTCGTCGGCGAAGTGATCCGCCTTCTCCTGGAGGCATACTACGAGCCGCGATTCTCCAGCCATTCACACGGTTTCCGTTCCGGCCGAGGATGCCACACAGCACTAAGCGAGGTGAGCATCAACTGGACTGGAACAACCTGGTTCATCGAAGGAGACATCTCCGACTGCTTCGGGACGCTCGACCATAAGGTCATGCTCTCGACATTGTCCGGGAAGATCCACGACAACCGGTTCCTTCGCCTCATCAAACAGATGCTACAGGCGGGATACCTCGAAGACTGGGTATGGCATGCCACGCTCTCCGGAGCACCACAAGGCGGTGTGACCTCTCCAGTCTTGTCCAACATTTATCTGGACCGGATGGACAAGTTCGTTGAGACGGTTCTCATTCCCCAATACACCCGAGGCGGCTCCAGGACCCGCAATCCTGCATACCGCGAGGTGGAAAACATGATCAGCCGCATCCGCAACAGACAGAAATATCGAAAGGAGCAGACCGAGACCCAAGAAGTCCGGAAACTGCGCCAGCAGTTGCGCAGGCTACCGGTCGGGGACCCTCAGGATCCTCAATACCGTCGGCTGCATTACATCCGGTACGCGGATGACCACCTACTCGGGTTCATCGGACCCAAGGCCGAAGCCGAAGAGATCAAACAGCGACTCGCGACGTTCTTGCGTGACGAACTCAAACTCGAACTGAACGAAGACAAGACGCTGATCACCCACGCCCGCACAGGCGCGGCCCGTTTCCTCGGCTACGAGATCACCGTCCAGCACGCCAATGATAAAGTCTCCCGCGGTGGGCGGGTCGACCGCGGCCTGCGTGCAACCAACGGTAAGATCGCACTGCGGGTGCCACGGCCGGTGATCAAAGCCAAATGTGCGCCGTATCTCAAGCACGGGAAACCCTGGCACCAGTCTCACCTGATAAACCTGACCGACCACGACATCATCGGCAGGTTCGGAGCCGAGTACCGGGGAATCGTCCAGTACTATCTACTCGCCGGCGACGTCTGGAAACTAGACCGGATGCGCTGGGTCATGCTGACCTCGATGCTCAAGACCTTGGCAGCGAAACACCACTCAACGACGTCCAAGATGGCGGCCAAGCACAAGACCACCATCATGACACCTTACGGGCGCCGCAGATGTTTTGAAGTCCGGGTCGAACGAGCGGGCAGAAAGCCACTGGTCGCACGGTTCGGGGGAATACCGCTCAAACGGCAGCGGAAGGCCGTTATCAACGACCTTCCCCCCGCCCCACTCACCCGCAAACGAGGCAAACAGCTAATCGAACGCCTCCAAAGCGGAACCTGTGAGCTCTGCAAGAAGCCCGCCGAGGTGCAAACACACCACGTCCGAACCCTTGCAGAACTCAAGAAGGCGGGGCCACCACTCCCCGCGTGGGCGGAACTGATGGCCAAAATGAGGCGCAAAACTCTAGTTGTATGCGCTGCATGCCATAACACCATCCACGCGGAAAGGTCTGCCGCGACAAACACGTAGTAGTCACTGGAGAGCCGGATGCATTGAAAGGTGCACGTCCGGTTCGGGCCGGGGGCCACTGGAAAAGGACCCGCCGACGGCGGGCACCTCGCCAGTGGCCTACCGGTAC
>NZ_SMJW01000486.1 GCF_004348335.1 Actinomadura bangladeshensis
CCCCGACCCGGACGACCTCGTCGTTCAGGTGCTCGTCGGTCGTGTCGGGCAGGTACTGCGCCGGGTCGGTCTCCAGCCGCTCCAGGAACACGCCCTCCGCCGTGATCTTGGCGAGGGCCTGCCGGTCGGCGCTGCACGACACCGCGATCGCCACCGGGCAGGACGCGCCGTGCCGCGGCAGCCGGATCACCCGCACGTCGTGGCAGAAGTACTTGCCGCCGAACTGCGCGCCGATCCCGAGCTTCTGCGTCAGCTCGAACACCTGGAGCTCCAGTTCCAGGTCGCGGAAGCCGTGGCCGAGCGGGGAGCCCTCCGTCGGCATCGTGTCCAGGTAGTGGGCCGAGGCGTACTTGGCGGTCTTCAGCGCGTACTCGGCGGACGTCCCGCCGACCACGATGGCCAGGTGGTACGGCGGGCACGCGGCCGTGCCCAGCGAGCGGATCTTCTCCTCCAGAAAGGACATCATCCGCTTCGGGTTCAGGACCGCCTTGGTCTCCTGGTACAGGAACGACTTGTTCGCGCTGCCGCCGCCCTTGGCCATGAACAGGAACTTGTAGGCCCCGCCCGGCGCCGCGTACAGCTCGATCTGCGCGGGCAGGTTGCTGCCGGTGTTCTTCTCGTCCCACATCGACACCGGCGCCATCTGCGAGTAGCGCAGGTTCAGCTTCGTGTACGCGTCGTACACGCCGCGCGAGATGTGCTCCTCGTCGTTGCCGTCGGTCAGGACGTGCTGGCCGCGCTTGCCCATCACGATCGCGGTGCCGGTGTCCTGGCACATGGGCAGGACGCCGCCGGAGGCGATGCCCGCGTTCTTCAGCAGGTCCAGCGCGACGAACCGGTCGTTGGGGGACGCCTCGGGGTCGTCGAGGATGCGGCGGAGCTGCGCGAGGTGCGCCGGGCGGAGCAGGTGCGCGATGTCGCGCATCGCGGTCTCGGTGAGCAGCCGCAGCGCCTCCGGCTCGACCTGCAGGAACGTCCGCCCGTTCGCTTCGAAGGCGGACACGCCGTCGGAGGTCAGCAGCCGGTAGTCGGTCTCGTCCGGGCCGAGCGGCAGCAGGTCGGTGTAGGAGAATTCAGGCATCTCAGGCAGATCCTCGCGCGATTCCGATGGGGGCCGCCTCACAGGTTACGGGCTCGGGAACGACCGGTTCACGGGGGGCGACCCGGGCCCGCAGCCCGACCGCGACGCCCGCCGCGACCAGCGCGGCGCCCGCGAGATCCGCCGGTCCCGGCCGGTCGAGGCCGAGCGCGACCGTCGTGACGAGCGCGCTGACCGGGATCAGCCCCGCGAACAGCCCCGCCCGGTCGGCGCCGAGCCGCCCGATCGCGTCGTACCAGAGCAGGAACGCGATCACGGTGACGACCGCGGACAGGTAGGCGAAGCCCGCCAGCTCGCCGGCGGTCGGCACGCGCAGCACTGCCGTCCCGTCCGCGGCGACGCCGACGGCCAGCAGCATCGGGGCGGCGAGCACCGCGGAGTAGGCCGAGACCCGCAGCGGGCCGAGCCGGGGCAGCAGCGGGACGGCCAGCAGCGAGAAGCACACCTCCCCGGCGAGCGCGCCGAGCGAGAACAGCAGCCCGCGGACGCTCCCGCCGCCGAGGCCGTTGGCCAGCGCCGCGCCGGCCGCGACCGCGCAGGCCGCCACCACGACCGCGGGGGCGGGGCGGCGCCGCTCCAGCAGCGGCCCCGCCAGCGCCAGCACGATCGGAGACGTCGCGATCACCGTGCCGATCGTGGCCGGGCTCGTGTCCCGGGTCGCCTCGACGATGCAGACGTTGAACGCCACCAGCCCCGTCGCCGCCAGCGCGGCCAGCAGCAGCCAGTCGCGCGGCGACGGGCGCGCCGCCGGCCCGCCGGCGAACCGGGCGACGGCCAGCAGGAAGGCCGCGGCGACCGCGTACCGGACCGCCTGGCCGCCGAACAGGGGATAGGACGCGATCGCCGCCGACACCGCCGTGAGCGTTCCGACCAGGAACATCGCCGTGCCGGCACCGGCCGTGCCGCGTCGCTGAGAGCCGTTCATGGAGGAAACGCTAGAAGCGCATTGGCTCATCTCCCAGGGCCATTGGCGACGCTGAATCGTGGACCAATGGGACCTTCGTGACGCTCCCGCCACCTCCCGGCGCTGAGTGTGGTGTGACCGACCTTCACCTTCCCCTGGACCGGTCCGCCGGCAGGCTGGCGGCCCAGATCGCCGCGGGCTTCCGCGCGGCCGTGCGCTCCGGCCGGCTGACCGCCGGGACCCGGCTGCCGTCGAGCCGCGACCTGGCGCGCGACCTGGACGTCTCCCGCGGCGTCGTCGTCACCGCCTACGAGCAGCTGACCGCCGAGGGCTTCCTCATCGCGCGGCGCGGCGACGGCACCCGGATCGCGCCGCTCGCCCGCCCCGACGGGGACACCGCGCAGCCCGGCGAGCGGGCCGCGCGTCCCGGCGCGCCGGACCGGCCGGACGGCGACCC
>NZ_SMJW01000487.1 GCF_004348335.1 Actinomadura bangladeshensis
CCCGCCGCACCGCCGCCGCCCGCCCCGTCCGATCAGCGCAAGGGCAACCTGCCCGCCCGGCTGACCAGCTTCATCGGGCGCGGCACCGACCTGGAACGGGTGGGCGGCCTGCTGGCGCGGGCGCGGCTCGTCACGCTCACCGGCGCCGGCGGCTCCGGCAAGAGCCGGCTGGCGCTGGAGGCCGCCGGCCGGGCGCCGGGCGAGCCCTGGCTCGTCGAACTCGCCCCGGTCACCGACCCGGCCGAGGTCCCGGCCGCCGTCAGCACCGCGCTCGGGCTCCGCGAGATGGCGCTGATCGGCGGTCACGCGGCCGCCCCGAACCCGCTCGACCGGCTCGTCTCCGCGCTGTCGGGGCGGCGGCTCCTGCTGGTCCTGGACAACTGCGAGCACCTGCTGGACGCCGCGGCGCGGCTCGCCGGGACCGTCCTGGCGACCTGCCCCGGCGTCCGGATCCTCGCGACGAGCCGGGAGCCCCTCGGCATCACCGGCGAGACGCTCTGGCCGGTCGAGCCGCTGGAACCGCCGCCGCCGTGCGCGGGCCCGGAGGAGGCGGCGGCCTCCCCGGCCGTCCGGCTGTTCGCCGACCGTGCCGCGGCCGTCTCGCCGGGCTTCGCGGTCACCGCCGGCAACGCCGCCGCGGTCGTGCGGACCTGCCGGGCCCTGGACGGCATGCCGCTGGCGATCGAGCTGGCCGCCGCACGGCTCCGCGCGATGACGCCCGCGCAGGTCGCCGACCGCCTCGACGACCGGTTTCGGCTGCTCACCGCGGGCAGCCGCACCGCCATGCCGCGGCACCGGACACTCCGCTCCGTCGTCGAGTGGAGCTGGGACCTGCTGGAGGAGCCCGAGCGGACGCTCTGGCGCCGCCTCGCCGCCTTCCCCGGCGGCGCGACCCTGGACGCCGCCGAGGCGGTCTGCGCCGGGCCCGGCCTGGACCGCGCAGCCGTCCTCGACCTGCTCACCGCGCTCGTCGACAAGTCGCTGCTGACCATCACCGGCCCCGAGCCCCGCTACCGGATGCTGGAGACGATCCGCGCCTACGGCCTCGAACGCCTCGCCGAGTCCGGCGACGAGGCCGCGACGAGGCGGGCGCACGCCGCGTACTTCCTCCGCCTGGCCGAGGAGGCCGAGCCGCACCTCTACCGCGCCGACCAGCTGCCCTGGCTGCACCGCCTCACCGCGGAACTCGACAACACCTCCGCCGCCCTGCACTGGGTGATCTCCGCGGGGGACGCGCCGCTCGCCATACGGTTCTGCGCGGCGCTCGGCTGGTACTGGTTCCTGCACGGCCGGCTCGGCGACGCCGTCGACGGGCTGACCGAGATCCTCGCGCTGCCGGACGTCCCCGACGACGAGACCACCGCCCGCGCCCTGGCGATCGGCGCCCTGACGCTGCTGGACGACCAGCAGGGCGCCGACCGGATCCCCGGCTGGCTCGCCCGCGCGGAGGGCATCTGCGCCGGGCTCGACCGCGCGTCCCTGCACCCGGTGCTGCGGCTGATGCTCGAGACCGTCCAGATGTACACGGTCGGCTGGAACCCGGCGTCCGCGCCCGGCATCGAGACCCTGCTGGACGACCCCGATCCGTGGGTGCGCGGCCTGGCGTACTTCGTGCGCGGCCAGATCGCCAACAACTTCGGCCGGACCGGCCAGATCGAGGACGACTTCGGCCGCGCCCTCGCCGCGTTCCGCGAGTCGGGCGACCGCTGGGGCCTGTCGGTCACCCTGACCTCGCAGGCGGAGATCCTCGGCCGCCGCGGCGACCACCGCGGCGCCGTCGGCCTGTACGAGGAGGCTCTGCGGCTCAACGCCGAGCTGGGCGGCGGCACGGCCGGGCTGCTGCACGTCCACATGAGGCTGGCGAACGGCCTCGACCTCATCGGCGAACGTGACCGGGCCGAGGCGCTGCTGCACGCCGCCCTCCGCGACTCCGTCTCCACCAACGCCGAGGAGACGGCCGCCCTGCACTACCAGCTCGGCGAGTTCGCCCGCCGCTCCGGCGACACCGCCGAGGCGCTGCGCCGCCTGGCGCACGCGGACGAGCTCACCGCGGACCTCCCGGGCCCCGCGCAGTTCCGCGCCATGATCCTCTGCGCCCGCGCGCAGCTCGACCTGGCGATGGGCGCCCTGGACGCCGCCACCGCCCGCCTGGAGGAGGCCCTGCGCGGCGCCGCCCGGGCCCAGGACTACCCGATCGTCTCCCACGTCCTGGCCGGCCACGCCGAACGCGCCCGCGTCCTGGGCGACCCGGCCCGCGCCGCCGAACTCCTCGGCACCGCAGACGCCCTGCGCGGCTCCCGCGACCTCTCCCTCCCCGACGTGGTGGCCATCGAGACCGCCACCCGCGCGGACCTGAGCGAAGAAGCCTTCACAACCGCCTACAACCAAGGCCGCACGAAAACCTTCAAAGACGTACTGACCACCTTCGCCCTACCCCTAGACCCCCCATAACC
>NZ_SMJW01000488.1 GCF_004348335.1 Actinomadura bangladeshensis
GCGCCAGCCGCCGCCGGTCCGCCCGCCGGCACCTTCGTCCGGCGGGCCAAGAAGGGACCGGTCCCACGCCCGGCACGCTCCATGCCCGCCCTCACCGGCTTCCAGCAGGAACTGTCCAACGTCCTCGACCGCCTTCGCCAGGTCATGGACGACCAGCGCATCCACTTCCTGCTGAGCGAACTCCTCCCCATCCTGGAGTCGATCGTCGAGCGAATGGAGGCCGAGTACCTGGACGCCACCCCCCTGGCCACCCTCCGCGACGACCTACGCCGCCTCCAACCCACCGTGGACCAGGCCACCGTCAACGCCCAATGGACCCGCACTCTCCAGGCCCTGACCGACTTCACAGGCGAGACCCCACCCCGCCGCCCCTTCTGGAAACGCCCTGAGTAGACACCCACCGAAACCACCCGGGGGCGACCTCCCCCAAGGCCGCCCCCGCACAAGCCCAACTCACGTGCCCAGCAGGCATTCGCGGGTTGGAGGGTGGTTGGTCAGGTGTGCTTGCCGCGGTAGTGGCGTAGCAGCGGGATTAGGTTCAGGGCCAGGCCGACGACGGCCACGGCGCTGACCAGGTTGACGCCCGGGTGGAACTCGGCGAAGCCGTCGCCGCCGGCGGCCGTCCCACCGGCTACGAGCGCGGTGACCACGGCGAGGACCAGGGCGGCGCCCACCTGCCCCGAGGTCTGGACGAGGCCGGAGGCGAGGCCCTGCTCGGAGTCGTCGATCCCGTCCGTGGCCTGCGCCATGATGGAGCTGAAGCCGAACGCGAAGCCGCCGCCCAGCAGCAGCATCGTCGGCAGGATCGTGAAGGCGTAGTGCGGGGCGTTTCCGGCGGTGGCCAGGAACCAGCCGTAGCCGAGGCTGAGGGACGTCATGGAGCTGGTGATCAGCCGCGGCGTCCCGTACCGGTCGATCAGGCGCCCGACGAACGGGGAGCCGAAAGCGACGAGGAGCCCGGCGGGCAGCAGCGCCATGGCCATCTTCAACGGCGACCAGCGCAGGACGTCCTGCAGGTAGAGCGTCATCATGAACTGGAAGCTGAGGTAGGAACCGAACAGCGCGACGATGCTCAGGTTGGCCCGGACGATGGACCCGATCCGCAGGATGCCGAGCCGGATCAGCGGGTGCCGCACCTTGTTCTCGGTCACGACGAAGCCGACCAGCAGGGCGGCCGCGAGCACGACGGACCCGAGGGTCACGGGGTCGAGCCAGCCGCGGTCCGGCGCCGAGACCACGGTGTAGACGGCGAGCAGCATGCCTCCGGTGAGCGTCACGGCGCCCACGAGGTCGTGGCCGCCGTCGTCCGCCGGCCTGTCCTTGGGGATCAGCAGGGCGCCCGCGAGGAGGGCGAGGACCGCGAGCGGCACGGGCGTCAGGAAGGTCCAGCGCCATCCGAAGCTGGTCAGCAACCCGCCGAGGATCAGCCCGGACGAGTAGCCGCTGGCGCCGAAGACGGAGAACACCGACAGCGCCCGGTTCCGCGCGGGACCCTCATGGAACGTGGTGGTCAAGATGGACAGGGCCGTGGGCGCCGTGAACGCGGCGGCGAGCCCCTTGACGAAGCGGGTGACGATCAACAGGGTGCCGTCGTTCACCAGTCCGCCTACAAGGGACGCGACGGCGAAGACGGCGAGTGCGCTGAGGAAGACGCGGCGGCGTCCGAGCAGGTCGGCGGTGCGTCCGCCGAGAAGGAGCAGGCCGCCGTAGCCGAGGACGTACCCGTTCACGATCCACTGCAGCGAGGTGGTGGAAAGGCCGAGTTCGGTCCCGATCGACGGCAGCGCGACGCCCACCATCGAGACATCGAGCCCGTCGAGGAACATCACGGCGCAGAGGACCGCGAGGATCCCCCACAGCCGGGGAGTCCAGCTCTGTTCGGCCGGTGCGCGCTCGGCCCGCGGCGGGCGGACGGTGAAGGCAGGTGAGGTGTCGGTGATAGCCACGCCGCAGGACAGTACATGCACATGCATCCAATGTCCACGCACTAATTTCAGTGGAACTTTATGCGCATGCACATGATGCGCTCGCATGCTAAGATCCGCGCCATGGAGGCGAAGTCGGCTCTGGTCGACCGGTGGCGGGAGCTCGCGTCCTGCTACAACACGGTCGCGTGCGCTCTGGAGCGCGCTCTGCAGGATGCCCACGGGATGAGCATGAGCGAGTACGAGACCCTCGACCGGCTCGTCGATCTCCGCTGTGAGAAGCGCCGCATGCAGGAGATCGCCGCGGCGATGTACCTGAGTCAGAGCGCCCTCTCGCGTACGGTCGCGCGCCTGGAGAAGCACGGCTACGTCGAGCGCGACCTCTGCAAGGACGACCGGCGCGGCGTCTTCGTCCAGATCACCGAGTCCGGCCGCCGCCGCCACGCCGAGGCCCGCGAAACCCACCTGAAGATCCTCGCCGCACACCTGACCCCGTAACCCCACCATGCCCCCGAC
>NZ_SMJW01000489.1 GCF_004348335.1 Actinomadura bangladeshensis
CCAGGCGGTACTTGCCGGGGCCGTAGTAGCTGTCGTCCCGCCAGGTCGGCGCGTACAGGACGGCGCGCTTGCCCGGCGGCAGCCCGAGCCGCTCGCGCACCCGCTCGGCCAGCATCTCCCGATCAGGGGACGCCAGCACATCGTTGCGCGGATACCCGGTCTCGATCAGCTCGCCCTCATACCGGAACGCCCGGCGCAGGATCGGCGTGCTGAAACCGTTCGGCGACACCAGGTAACTCCAGTTCGGCGTCTCCTTGGCCACCTTCTCCAGATAGCGCGCGTTGGCGAACTGCACGTCCTGGATGTCGAACCCGATCCGCTTGAGCGGGGTGCCGTGCCACGTCTGCACGACGACCTGCCCGGGACGGCGCACGAACCACTCCGGCAGGTGCGCGTTGGTGACGACGTAGCGGCTGCTGGCCATCGCCTCGTACCACTCGGCTCCCCACAGCCGCACCGGACGCGCCGTCTCCGGCAACTCCACCTGACCGTCACGCACCACCCACAGATGTTCTAGTTCGACTCCACGTTCCACAAGCTCCTCGTGGATGGCGCGCGGGCTGTCGGAGTACTGCTTGCCCGAGTAGCTGTCGTAGACCACCGCCGGGCGCAGGGAGCGCAGGCGGCGCGGGGCGCGGTAGTGCCGGACGCGGGTCCGCGCCTGGCGGTAGGCGCCGCGCTCGCCCGGCCGCAGATCGGAGTGGACCTCCACGATCGGCACGTCATAGCCCTGCTCGCGGAACACATAGCGGCGGCCGTCCACCGTCGTCTCGACCGGCAGGCAGCCCAGCACCGCATGATCCAGCACAACGGACCGGCTCGACGTCCCCCCGGGCTGCCGGAGACGCAGGTCCCATCTGCCGGCCGCCAGCGGCAGGACGCCGCCCGGCGAGTCGACGCGGCTCAGCGGGAGTTCGGCGCGGAACCGCCCGGCCGCGCGGGACATCGGGAACGCGCGCTCCTCGTTCCGGTCGCGGCTACGCAGCACCAGCTCCGCCGGATCCACCAGGTCGGACGGGCAGTCGCCGGACAGCACCAGCGTCCCACTCGACTCCCACGTCGCTGCGGTGACCACAGGCCGCGATGTACGGACCTGAAGCCACGCGTAGCCGTGGCGGGAGCGGTAGACGACGAACTCCCTGCCCGCGAAGGTGTACAGCCCCTCGGCGGCGTCGTCGTCCAGCACCATCTGAACCGGCTCGGCTGCTCCGGCGGGGTCGTCCGGAAGTCTCATGGCGAGACGAAGACCGACATCGTCGTCAGGGTCGGGGCCCTGTCCGGCCCCGGGCGGGCGGGCGGTCTCCTCGCCGGCGGCGGACGCCCCAGCGATCAGCTCACGCAGTGGGATCCGTACGCGATACCCCCTGGGGGCCGTGTCGTCAGAGGTCACCGGGTAGCGGCTCAGCTCCGTCCCGGCCCGCCTCCGCACGATGACCGCGGCACCGTCCGGCACTCCACCGGGAATCGTGCCGCGGATCTCCAGGGCGCCGTCGACCACCCGGTGGCCGGTGACGCGGGCCCGGACCGTCTCCACCCGCAGCCGCATCGTGCCGCCGCGCGTGATCATCGGAACCACGCGCACGTCCTCGTCGACATAGTGCCAGGCCGGGTGCGCGCCGCTGCCGGAGGACGGTGCCGACAGCGCGCCCCGCCGCAGCACACCGCGGTCGTAGACCCCCGCCGCGACCAGCCAGGTCCCATCGACGTAGCGGCCGCCGCGCCGCAGCCGCTTCGGATCGATCGTCGCCGAGAACCCCGACCACCGGTGGCTGCGGTGCGGATCGCCCGCCGTCTCGTCGGCGTCCCGGCAGCGCCGGGTGCGCGCCGGCACCGCTCGGGTGCGGCCGCTGCCGACCTCCCGGACGCCGATGGCCTTCAGGGACGACCACGGAGAGCCCGTGCCGACGTAGTCGATGTAGGCGTGCCCGGTGATGTGCAGCTTGCCACGCCGCCATGTCATCTCGTGCAGCCGGGCACGGGCCGCGAGTTCCTCACCGAGCCGGAACACGCGGCGAGGGACCCGCAGGCGGCGATCTCCCCAGAACGGGTACTTCGCGTAATACCGCCACAGCCGACGGGTCACCGGGATCCGCAGTCCGCGGCGTTCGTAGGCCAGAACCTCCAGCAACTCCGGTACCAGTCCACGACCCACCAGATGCCATTTCAGCCGCATCATCGCCGGCAGCGCTTCCAACGCCGAACGGTCGGCCTGGGCGAGGAAGCTCTGTGCCAACTCCATGAATCGGACTCGGAACTCCTCGTCGGCCTCACCCAGCACATTCAGGAAGATCCTCAGGTCGCTGCGCAGTGCCACCTCGTCGTACTCGCGCTTGCACGCGCGCACCGCCCGCTCCGGCCGCGACCCCAGGAACCGGCTGACGGTCTCCACCGCCGCGAACCGGTCGGTGACGGCGCCGATCTCGG
>NZ_SMJW01000048.1 GCF_004348335.1 Actinomadura bangladeshensis
GAGACAGGCGCCGCCCCCGCCCACAGGTACCAGGCCACGACGTGCGCGAACCGTCCGCCCAAGGCGCTCCGCCCGCGCAGGGCGAGCACCGCGATGTGCGCCGCGACGACCCCCACGACGCCGGCCGCACCGCCGACCGCGAGCGCCGCGTAGCCCTCGGACACCCCGCACAGCACCGCGGCGATCCCGGCGTTCAGCACCGCCAGCCGCGTCACCGGCCACCAGTCGGGCGGGGCCTGGACGCGCAGCAGCGCCGACGCGAAGTGCTCCGTCCAGGTCACGATCGCGTTGGTCACCGCGCCCAGCAGGAACAGGTGGATCAGCAGCCATTGCGGCATGGGCAGGTCATGCCGGACGAAGGCGGCGGCGACGGTCAGCGCCAGCCAGACCAGCACGACGCCGTTCGCGACGGCGTGCCACATGGACCGCGAGCGGCGCGGGGCCGGCGGCGGGCCGCCGACCTTCGGACGCACACCGAGCGACGTCATGTCGGTTCCTTTCCGGCGGGCGCGGGCGCGGCCCCTCCCGCTGGGCGCGATGGGGCCCTTTTGACCAGGCGTGATGCGGCCGCGGCGCAGGCGCCGAAGAGGAGCAGGGACACCTCGCCGAGCACTCCCCCGGCCGTCCGCGCCACCGCGACACCGGCCAGGTCGCCCGCGACCCGCAGCACCAGCGACGCATGCAGCAGGGCGAGCGGCACGTACAGGATCGGGTGGTAGGGCAGCCGGACCCGCAGCACGGCGGGCAGGATCACCGGCGCGTGGCCGAACACCATCGAGATCACGAAGCCGAGGAACACCGCGTGCAGCGCGGCGTCGTAGAAGCCGGTCGCCGACGGGACCCCGGCGGCGAGCCAGATGGCCCCGGCGACGGCCAGCCAGGCGTATCCGGCGAGGAGGCATGCGGCGGCGAACCGCGGCAGGCCCTTGACGCGGATGGTGCGGCGCGCGACATCGTGGACGGCGAACCAGGCGGCGAGCGCGATCATGCCGAGGCCGGTGAGGCGCCAGCCCGGCTCCGGCCACCACACGGAGGCGGCCGCGCCCGCGCCGAGCAGCCCCGCCGCGGCGACGAGCCCGTCGGACGCGCGGCGCCCCAAGGAGGCGACGCGGGACAGTTCGAGGCGCTCGCCCGCGATCGTGAGGATGAGGAACGCGGCGAGCCAGGGGACGATGTCGCCGACCGTCCGGCCGCCGATCCACAGCATGCCGCCGACGTACCAGGCGACGGCGCCCGCGAGCTGGACGGCGAGGTCGCGTCCGGTCCGCCGGCCGAGGACCGTGATGTAGATCGCGACGAGCCAGCCGCCGGCGGCGGTGAGCAGCAGCCGTCCGGGGACGGCGAACCCGGCGGCGGTGATGAGGCCGCCGGCCGCGGCGAGCGCGGGGGACGCGTAGGCCCAGGGGCGGCCGAGGGCGACGGCGCGTTCGAGGGAGATCAGCGTGCCGAGGAAGCCGAGGGCCATCAGCGGCCCGTGCTGCTGCGCGAACGACGTGCGCGGCAGCGGGACGGGAAGGTCGAGGAGGCTGAGGGCGCCCCAGAGGGCGACGAGGAGGGTCAGCAGCGCGCCGGCGAGCAGCGGGAGCCGGCGCGCCGCCGGCCGGGGCACGGCCCGGGGTCGTTGGTCGCGTACCCCTGTGACCTGATTCTCCATGGCAGCTATTATAAATACAAGTAGTGTTGTGAAAAACAGGCCGGCACTGAGGAGTGCTCATGACCACATCGACCGCCAGCCCGCAGCAGGAGACGGTGCGGGCCATCCTCGACCACCACGAGCGGCTCGGCCGGACGATGGCCGACCACGCGCTGACCATCGCGCGCGCGGCCGACCAGCTCACCGCCCCCTACGACCGGCGCGACAAGCTCGTCGCGTTCTGCACGGACGAGATCATCCCGCACGCCGAGGCCGAGGAGGGGACGCTCTACAAGGCGGCCGAGGACCTGCCGGAGGCGCGGCTGCTGCTGCGCGCGATGCTGCGCGAGCACGTCGTCCTGCGCGAGAAGGTCGCCGAGCTGGCGGCGGCGCGCACGCCCTCGGAG
The DNA here is from genome assembly GCF_004348335.1 of Actinomadura bangladeshensis. GTDB lineage: Bacteria > Actinomycetota > Actinomycetes > Streptosporangiales > Streptosporangiaceae > Spirillospora > Spirillospora bangladeshensis. Next base: position 2,041 of record NZ_SMJW01000048.1, read on the forward strand.
GCGGTCGGCGCGGCGGCGGCGGTCAACGCCCTGTTCCAGTCGCACCTGCACAAGGAGAACGACCTGATCCTGCCCGCGCTGGTGGACGCGGGCGTCGACCTCGGCGCGCTGCTGGACGGCATGCACGAGATCCTCGGCGCGGGCGCGGCGGCGTCCCACGACGACGGCCACCAGTGCACCTGCGGCGGCCACGACGCCCACCCGGGCGTCCCGGGCGCGACCGCCGAAGTGGCGGACGGCGAACTCGACGTGCGGGTGCTCGCCCACGGGCAGCGGCACCAGCAGATCTTCGCGACGTTCCAGGCGCTGTCGGCGGGGACGGCGTTCGTGCTGGTCAACGACCACGACCCGAAGCCGCTCTACTACCAGTTCGCCGCCCAGTTCCCCGGCGAGTTCAGCTGGGACTACGAGGAGGCGGGCCCGGAGGTCTGGAAGGTCCGCATCGGGCGTCCCTGAGCCCTCCACGAGACACGCCTGACGGCCGCGGCGCGGTGGCCGTCAGGCGTTTTCCGTCTTCGAACCCCTACTTGGGGTCGTAGGAGAGGTTGGGGGCCAGCCAGCGCTCGACCTCGGCGACGGGGAGGTCGCAGCGCTCGGCGTAGTCCTCGACCTGGTCCTTGCCGATGCGGCCGACCGTGAAGTACCGGGACGCCGGGTGCGCGAAGATCAGCCCGCTGACGCTGGCGCCGGGCGACATCGCGTACGACTCGGTGAGCTTCATGCCGAGGCGGCCGGCGTCCAGCAGGTCGAACAGGGCCCGCTTGAGGCTGTGGTCGGGGCTCGCCGGGTAGCCGAGCGCCGGGCGGATGCCGCGGAACTTCTCGGCGTGCAGGTCGGCGAGGTCGGGCTCGGAGCCGGGCTCGAACCAGGCGCGCCGCGCCTCCAGGTGGACGTACTCGGCGAACGCCTCGGCGAGCCGGTCCGCGAGGGCCTTGACCATGATGGCCTTGTAGTCGTCGTTCTCCTCCTCGAACTTCGCGGCGAGGTCCTCGGCGCCGAGGATCGTCACGGCGAAGCCGCCGAGGTGGTCGCCGGACGGGGCGATGTAGTCGGCGAGGCACCGGTTCGGGCGGCCCTCCGGCTTGGACGTCTGCTGCCGCAGCATCGGGAAGCGCGGCCCGCCGTCCAGGAGGATGTCGTCGCCCTCGGAGTGCGCCGGCCAGAACCCGTAGGCGCCGGACGCCTCGAACGAGCCGTCCGCGATGATCTGGTCGAGCAGCTCGTTGCCCTCGTCGAACAGCTCCCGGGCGACGGGCTGGTCGAGGATCGCCGGGTACTTGCCCTTCAGCTCCCAGGCCAGGAAGAAGAACTGCCAGTCGATCATCGCGCGGATCGCGGCGAGGTCCGGCTGGACGATCCGGACGCCGGTGAAGTCGGGCGTCGGAAGGTCGGAGAAGTCGACCTGCTCCCGGTTCGCCCGTGCCTGCTCGATGGTGAGCATCGGGCGGCGCTGCTTGTTCTCGTGCTGCTCGCGGAGGCGGGCCTGCTCCTCCCGGTTGGCGGCGTCCAGCGCGGCGGCGCGGTCCTCGTCGAGGAGGTCGGAGACGACGCCGACGACCCGGGACGCGTCCAGGACGTGCACGGTGGTCGCGTCGTAGGCGGGCGCGATCTTCACGGCGGTGTGCTGCCGGGACGTGGTGGCGCCGCCGATCAGCAGCGGCAGCCGCATCCCGCGCCGCTCCATCTCGGCGGCGACGGAGACCATCTCGTCCAGCGACGGGGTGATCAGGCCGGACAGGCCGACGGCGTCGGCGTTCTCGGCGATCGCGGTGTCGAGGATCTTGGCGGCGGGGACCATGACGCCGAGGTCCACGACGTCGTAGTTGTTGCAGCCGAGGACGACGCCGACGATGTTCTTGCCGATGTCGTGCACGTCGCCCTTCACCGTCGCGAGGACGATCTTGCCCTGGCCGCGCTCCTGCTGGACGCGGCCGGCGCGCAGCGCCTCCTCCTTCTCCTTCTCCATGAAGGGCTCCAGGTAGGCGACGGAGCGCTTCATCGCGCGGGCGCTCTTCACCACCTGCGGCAGGAACATCTTCCCGGACCCGAACAGGTCGCCGACGACCTTCATGCCGTCCATCAGCGGGCCCTCGATGACGTCGAGCGGACGGGCGGCCTGCTGCCGGGCCTCCTCGGTGTCCTCCTCGATGAAGTCGACGATCCCGTGGACGAGGGCGTGCGACAGGCGCTGCTCGACCGGCGCGTCCCGCCAGGACAGGTCGACCTCGCGGACGGTGCCCTTGCCCTTGACGTTCTCGGCGAACGACACGAGCCGGTCGGTGGCGTCCGGGCGGCGGTCGAACAGGACGTCCTCGACCAGTTCGAGCAGGTCGGCGGGGATGTCCTCGTAGACGGCGAGCTGCCCGGCGTTCACGATGCCCATGTCGAGCCCGGCGCGGACGGCGTGGTACAGGAACGCCGAGTGCATCGCCTCGCGGACGACCTCGTTGCCCCGGAACGAGAACGACAGGTTGGAGATGCCGCCGCTGGTGCGGACACCGGGGCAGCGCTCCTTGATCCGCGGCAGCGCGTCGATGAACGCCTTGGCGTACCCGTTGTGCTCCTCGATGCCGGTCGCGACGGCAAGGACGTTCGGGTCGAAGATGATGTCCTCGGCGGGGAACCCGGCCTTCTGCGTCAGCAGGTCGTAGGCGCGCCCGCAGATCTCGACCTTGCGGTCGGCGGTGTCGGCCTGGCCCGTCTCGTCGAACGCCATGACAACAACACCGGCGCCGAAGTCGCGGATACGGCGGGCCTGCTGGAGGAACGGCTCCTCGCCCTCCTTCAGCGAGATCGAGTTGACGACGCCCTTGCCCTGGACGGTCTTGAGCCCGGCCTCCAGCACCGTCCACCGGGAGCTGTCCACCATGATCGGGATGCGGGCCACCTCGGGCTCGGTCGCGATCAGGTTCAGGAACGTCGTCATCTCCCGCTCGCTCTCGAGCAGGTCGGCGTCCATGTTGACGTCCAGGAGGTTCGCGCCGCCGCGGACCTGCTCCAGCGCCACGTCCACCGCGGCCTGGTGGTCGCCCGCCTCGATGAGCTTGCGGAACCGCTTGGAGCCGGTGACGTTCGTGCGCTCGCCGATCATGACGAAGCCGGTGTCGGCGCCGATCTCGAACGGCTCCAGGCCGCTGAAACGGCTCGCCCTCGCGGGCCGCGCGACCTCGCGCGGCGCCATTCCGCGCACGGCCTCGGCGATGGCGGCGATGTGCGCGGGGCCCGTCCCGCAGCAGCCGCCGACGAGGTTGACCATGCCGGACGCGGCGAAGTCGCGCAGCAGGGCGCCGGTCTCCTCGGGCGTCTCGTCGTAGCCGCCGAAGGCGTTCGGCAGGCCGGCGTTCGGGTGGCTGGCGACGTAGGTGCCGGCGAGCCGGGCCAGATCCTCGACGTGGGGGCGCATCTCCGCGGCGCCGAGGGAGCAGTTCACCCCGACGACCAGCGGCTCGGCGTGCTCGATCGACCGCCAGAACGCCTCGACGGTCTGCCCGGACAGCGTCCGCCCGGACAGGTCGACGATCGTCACCGAGATCCACAGCGGCAGCTCGGGCGCGACCTCGCGGGCCGCGGCGATCGCGGCCTTGGCGTTCAGCGTGTCGAAGATCGTCTCGATCAGCAGCAGGTCGACGCCGCCCTCGGCCAGGCCCGCGATCTGGTGCGCGTAGGCGTCCTTGACCTGGTCGAACGTGACGGTGCGGTAGGCCGGGTCCTCGACGCGCGGGGACAGCGACAGCGTCACGTTGAGCGGCCCCACCGAGCCGGCGACGAACCGCCGCCCGTCGAACTCGTCGGCCGCCTGCCGGGCGAGCCGCGCGCCCTGCACGTTCATCTCCCGCACCAGGTCGCCCCCGAGACCGTAGTCGGCCTGGGCGATGCCGGTCGCGGTGAAGGTGTTGGTCGTCGTGATGTCGGCGCCGGCGGCGAGGTACTGCCGGTGGACGTCCAGGATCACGTCCGGCCGGGTCAGGTTCAGCAGGTCGGGGTCGCCGGTGACGTCCTTGTCGTGGTCACCGGAGATGCGGTCGCCGCGGTAGTCCTCCGGGGTGAGCCCCGCGCCCTGGAGCATCGTGCCCCAGGCGCCGTCCAGCACCGCGATCCGCTCTTCCAGAAGCTCGCGCAGATTGGTGTGGGTCATTACTTTTCGAGCACCTCCCAGTTCATATGGGAGGCGCCCTTGCGGAAGTCGGTGCATCGAGCCGAGCGTGGCGGGTTCTCACCCGTTGCAGCGCCTCTCGGCCCGTACCGAGAGGTTACCTTCCCGAGATCCGGTGTGTCAGTCGCGTCCCACATTGCGGGCAGGATGAAGTGATGCGCGTACGACCGATCTCGCCGTCGCTCCTGGTCACGGAGCTTTCCGAGCGGATCGCGGATTCCGGGCGGGATTCGTGGCTGCGGGTCGCGATCGACGGCGCGCCCCCCGGCGCCCCCTCGGATCTCGCCGACGCACTGGTCTCGCCACTGCGCGCACTGGGACGGGACGTGGTCCGCGTCTCGGCGCGCGATTTCTTGCGTCCGGCGTCGCTGCGCTACGAATTCGGGCGGGACGACCCCGACCTCTATTACGACGAATGGCTCGACGTGAACGGGCTCGTCCGGGAGGTGCTGGCGCCGCTGGAACCGTCCGGGACGGGGAAGGTCCTGCCGAGCCTGTGGGACCCGGAGCTCGACCGGGCCACGCGGGCGCGGCCCGTGCCGCTCCAGCCCGGCGGGGTCTGCCTGCTGGACGGGTCGCTGCTGCTCGGGCGCGGCCTGCCGTTCGAGCTGACCGTCCACCTGGCCCTGTCGCGCGGCGCTCTGGCCCGCCGCATGCCGGATGACCGGTCCTGGACACTTCCCGCCTACGCGCGCTACGAGAGGGAGGCCGACCCGCTGCGCGCCGCCGACGTCGTCCTGAAGATGGACGACCCCGGCCATCCGGCACTGATCACCGACGTTTAGGGGCGCCATTCCTGCTGGTAGGCGGGGTGAGTGGCGTAAGGGAGGGCGAGGAGGCGGATGATCGGCTCGCGGGCGGCCTGGGCGGCCTCCAGTTCGGGGGTGCGATGGCCCTGGGCGAGGATCCAGGCGTTCTTCTCGTAGTCGTCGACGATCTGGCGGCGGGCGGCCACCTCGGCGAGCGTGCGGGCCGGGTCGTGGCGGGCGATGTGCTCGGCGTAGGCGTCGTTCTCCGCCTTCGCGACGTACGCGGGATCGTCGGAGTCGATGGTGACGGTCCCGGAGGGGGCGGCCTTCCAGGGGGCGGACGAGCAGTCGCGGGCGATCTGCTCGTCCCGGGCGAGCCGGGCGCGGAGGAACTCCACCAAGTCCATGGGGCCATCCTGCCCTCTGCGAGAGCGGGACGGCCCCATGGGAGTTCCGGAGACCGGGTCAGGCGGCGCAGTTGCCGGTGACGGGCTTGCCGGCGAACCGGTCGGTGAGGAAGGCCATCGCGTCCGGCTCGCTCCAGAGCATGCCGGTGGCGTGCTCGGCGAACGTGTAGGTCTTCCAGGTCACGTTCGCGCCCTTCGCGCACCACGCCTTGTGCAGCGTGTCGGCCTGCGCGAACGGGATGATCTCGTCATAGACGGCCTGCGTCTGCAGCACCGGGACGGACGGGGCGGTCGAGCCGAGCCTGTTGGCGTTGAGCCGCTGCTGCCACTCGGGCGTGTCCAGCGGGTCGCTGGTGGTGTAGTCGCTGATCTTCTTGAACAGCGTCCCGGTGAGGGTGCCGATACCGTCGACGCTGACCAGGCAGAGGTGCTCGGCCTTCGTCAGCAGCTCGCGGCCCTTGTCGTTGAGGTACTTCGCCAGGTCGAGTTCCGGGTAGGCGGCGTCGTAGCCGACCGCCGCCATGAACATCAGCCCGACGAACGGCGAGCCGTCCAGGCTCTTGGCGACCGCGAGCAGATCCGCGGGGACGCCGCCCGCGAAGGCGCCCTTGAGGTCGAGGTCGGGGGCGTAGCTCTCGGCCAGCTCCGCGGCCCAGCCCGAGGACGTCCCGCCCTGCGAGTAGCCCCACAGGCCGACCGGCGCGCCGCCGAGGCCCGCGTCCGGGAGGCGCTGCGCGGCGCGCGCCATGTTCAGGACGGCCTTGCCCTGGGAGCGGCCGACCTCGTAGGTGTGCTGGCCGGGCGTGCCGAGGCCCTCCATGTCGGTGACGGCGACGGCCCAGCCGCGGCTGAGCGCGTCGGCGACGAAGAACATCTCGTAGTCCATGCCCTGGGTGAGGGTGTAGGACGGCGCGCAGGAGTCGCCGAGACCGCGCGTCCCCACGGCGTAGGACACGAGCGGGCGCTCGCCCTGGCCCGTCCACGCCTTCGTCGGGACGAGCACCATGCCGGACACGGCGGTCGGCGCGCCCTGCGCGGTCTCCGAGCGGTAGAGGACCTGCCACGACTTGACGCCCTCGTACGGCGAGCGGCCGAGCGGGTCCATGGTGAACACGGCCGGACGCGACCGGATGACGTCGCCGGGAGCGCCGGCCGGGAGCGGGGACGGCGGCGTGTAGAACGGATCCTGCCCCGGGGGTACGGGGTCCTGCGGCGCGGCGGCGGCGGTGCCCTGCAGGGTGGCCGCCGCCATGGCGACGCCGATGCAGGACGCCGCCAGGGTGCGCAGCACGCGGCGGACGGTGTTGGACATGGCGGGTAACCCTTCGTCTTCGCCTGCCGTCGGCGTGACGGCCACCCGACCGTAACGTAATTGGACACTTACTCCAATGAAGCTCGGGACACATCGGAGCGGCGGGTTTTGTCCCGGCTCGACAAAACCGGGGTCACCACCGCACGGGCAGCCGGGTGGGGCCCCTGACCAGGCTCGCCTCGCGCCACGGGACCTCCTCCGCCGGGACTGCGAGCGCGAGGCCGGGGAACTCGGCGAGCAGGACGGCCAGCGCCGCCTCGGCCTCCAGGCGGGCGAGCCGCGCGCCGAGACAGAAGTGCGCGCCCTGCCCGAAGGCGATGTGCGCGGGACCGTCCCTGGTCGCATCGAAGCGGTCGGGTTCGGGGAACATGCCGGGGTCGCGGTTCGCCTCGGCGAGCAGCGGCAGCACCAGCTCCCCCGCGGCGACGCGGCCGGACGGCAGGTCCACGTCCTCCGCCGCGACCCGCGGCAGCGCGTACAGCGCCGGGGTGTCGTGCCGCAGCAGCTCCTCGACCAGCCCCTCGGTCGGTTCGAGGCCGCGGAAGCGGTCCTCGCCGAGCAGGGTGAACACGCCCGACGCGATGAGGTTCGCCGTCGTTTCGTGGCCGCCGGTGATCAGCGCGGTGACCAGGCTGACCAGTTCCGGCTCGGTGAGCGCGTCGGAGCCGTCCCGGGCGGCGATGAGGTCGTCGATGAGCGCCTCGCCCGGGTTCGCGCGGCGCTCGGCGAGCAGGCCGCGCACGTGGTCGCGGAACTCACGCGCCGCCTCGGCGCGCCCGCCGGCGTCCAGGTCGGACGTGGTCAGCGCCGCGTCCGCCCAGCGGCGGTAGCGCTCGCGGTCGGCGTCCGGGACGCCGAGCAGCTCGCAGATCACCCGGACCGGCAGCGGGAACGCGAACCCGGCGACCAGGTCGGCCGGCGGGCCCTGCGCGGCCAGCTCACCGGCCAGTTCCCGGGTGATCTCGACGATGCGGGGGCGCCACCGCAGGATCCGGCGCGGGGCGAACGCGCCCGCGACGATGCGGCGGATGCGGGTGTGCTCCGGCGGGTCCATGTTGAGGATCAGGTGCGGGTCGTCGCTGATGTCGTTGCCGCTCACCATGCGGGCGGCGGGCGTCCCGCTCAGGTCGCGCTTGAAGCGCGGGTCGGTCAGCACGCGCCGGACGTCCTCGTACCGGTGCGCGGTCCTCATCGTGGCGCCGCTCGGGAGGACGGTCTCGGGCAGGCCGTCGCCCCGGTCGTCATCGGCGGTCATCGCGCCTCCTTGATGCCGACCCCGCACAGGTAGTAGTCGCCGCCGGCGCCGATCGTCCCGGTGGCCGGTTCGGGACGCCATTCGTCCAGGCGGACGAGGCCGGGGTCCAGGAGCGTCCAGCCGTCGAAGAAGGCGAGCAGGCGTTCGCGCGACCGGTGGGTCATGCCGGTGTTCGCGCGCCCGTAGACGCTGACGGAGTTCTCGGTGACCTCGTCGTCCCCGGTGATGTGGGAGATGACGATGTGGCTGCCGGGCGCGAGCGCGTCGCGCAGCGCGGCGACCGCCGCGTACGGGCCTTCGTCGTCGGCGAGGCAGTGCAGGACCGACAGCAGCATCAGCCCGACCGGCTCGCCGAGGTCGATGGCCGCGCGGACCGCGCCGTCGTCGAGGAGCGCGCCGGCGTCGCGCAGGTCGTGCCGGACGACGATCGTCGCCTCGTCGGTGGCCGTCAGCGCGCGGCCGTGCGCGACGACGACCGGGTCGTTGTCGACATAGACGACCCGCGCGTCCGGGACGAGGGGCCGGACGGTCTCGTGGACGCTCCCCTGGGTCGGCAGCCCGGTGCCGACATCGAGGAACTGCCGGATGCCGGACGCGGCCAGATGGCGCGCCGCCCGCTGCATGAAACGGCGATTGTGCCTGGCCAGGACGGGAGTGAAGGGCGCGGCGTGCAGAATCTTCCGGGCGGCTTCGCGGTCGACCTCGTAATTGTCCTTGCCGCCGAGGTAGTAGTCGTACATCCGGGCGACATTGGGTATCGCGGCGTTCGTCTCGTCCACGCAGGCTCCCTTGGTTCCGGATTTGCATTATGCCGCCCGGCGGATGGCGGAGGGAGGTCAATGGGCGGCTGCGGTGCGCCCTTTCCAGGCACCGCCTCTTCCGGCCCGGTGGCGGCGCGCGGAATCGACCGTCATGGCGGCGTACATGAGCGCGACGGCGGGCAGCGCGAGGGCGCGCAGCGGCGACAGGCCGTAGAAGCGGAGCATCGGCACGTAGGTCAGCGTCATGATCGTCCAGGCGAGGACGCCCGCGGCGAGGGCGCCGAGGTCGCCGGTGACGGCGCCGGCGACCGTCGCGGCGGGCGGCACCGCGTACAGGAGCAGCAGGCCGAGGACGGTGCCCGCGAGCAGGGCCGGCGAGTAGCGCAGCTGGTGGTAGGCGCTGCGGGCGATCATCATCCACAGGTCGGCGAGGCGGGGGTAGGGGCGGCGGCTGACGACGTCGCGGCCGAGGTCGAGGCGGCAGCGCCCGCCGGCGCGCTTGATGAGGCGTCCCATCGCCACGTCGTCGATCAGCGCGCCGCGGATCGCCGCGACGCCGCCGGCCTCGTCCAGCGCGGCGCGGCGGACGAGCATGCAGCCGCCGGCCGCCGCGGCCGTGCGGGCCCCGTCGCGGCTGACGCGGCGAAACGGATAGAGCTGCGCGAAGAAGTACACGAATGCTGGAACGATCACTTTTTCCCAGCGCGTGCGGACGCTGAGCGTCGCCATCTGGGAGACGAGGTCGCGCCTCGCATTGACGGCCTCGCGGACGAGCCTTTTCACCGTTCCGGGCTCGTAGGCGATGTCGGCGTCGGTGAACAGGAGGAAATCCGGGTCGCCGGCCGCCCGGACGCCCTCCGACATCGCCCACACCTTTCCGGCCCATCCCTCGGGGCGTTCCCGCGCGGATATCACGTGCCCGGTGAGCCGGGCGGCCGTTCCGGCGGTGCCGTCACTGCTCCCGTCGTCGACGAGGACCACGCGGAACACGCCCGGATACTCCTGCGCGAGCAGGGTCGGGAGGGTCTCGGGGAGGATGGCCGCCTCGTCGCGGGCGGGGACGACCGCCGCGACCTCCGGCCAGGCGGGCGGATCGTCCTGCTCCGGCAGTCCGGGCCCGGTCCGCCAGAAGGCGCCGTGGCCGAGGGCCAGGTACAGCCATCCGATCAGTGCCGCCGCCGCCAGAACGTCCACGATCACCACGCTCCGCAGCCTCGCACCGCACCGCGCGCGCGTCCACCGGACGGGCCGGTGGGGCGCGGGACGCTAGAGTCACGCAGGTGGACGACGTCCTTTGGAAGGCCGCCGACAAGCTGCGGGGGGCGGTCGACGCGGCGCAGTACAAGGACTTCGTTCTCGGGCTGGTGTTCCTCAAGTACGTGTCCGACTCGTCCGGTGAAGGGCCCTTCGTCGTACCGGACGGGGCGCGCTGGACGGATCTCACCGCGACCTCCGAGGACTTCGGGGCCTCCGGGAGCCTCGGGGCGCGCATCGACGCCGCCATGGACGCGGTGATGCGGGCCAACCCCTCGCTCGACGGCGCGCTACCGAAGATCTTCGGCGGCGTCGACCAGCGGCGGCTCGGCGAACTCGCCGGAGTGATCGGCGAGGTGCGTTTCGGCGGGAAGGCCGCGCGGGACGTGCTCGGCGAGGTCTACGAGTACTTCCTGGAGAAGTTCGCGCGGGCGGAGGGCAAACGCGGCGGCGAGTTCTACACGCCGCCGAGCGTGGTGCGTTTGCTCGTCGAGATCCTGGAGCCTTTCAAAGGACGGGTGTACGACCCGTGCTGCGGTTCCGGGGGCATGTTCGTCCAGGCGGAGAAGTTCGTCCTGAGCCACCGGGGACGGCTCGACGACATCGCGCTGTACGGGCAGGAGGCGAACGAGCGGACATGGCGGCTGGCCAAGATGAACCTCGCCGTCCACGGGCTCTCCGGCGACCTCCACCGTGCGGACACCTTCCACTCGGACGCCCATCCCGGCCTCCAGGCCGACTATGTCCTGGCCAATCCCCCGTTCAACATGTCGGACTGGTACCGCGACACCGGCGACCCGCGCTGGCGCTACGGCGTCCCGCCGGCCGGGAACGCCAATTTCGCCTGGCTCCAGCACATCATCTCCAAGCTCGGGCCGGGCGGCCGCGCGGGCGTCGTGATGGCGAACGGCTCGCTGTCGTCGCGGCAGTCGGGCGAGGGCGCGATTCGCGCGGCGCTGGTCGAGGCGGGCCTGGTGTCCTGCGTGGTGGCGCTGCCGGACCGCCTTTTCCGCAGCACCCCGATTCCCGCCTGCCTCTGGTTCTTCGACCATTCCGCCGCCGGCGGCCCGGTGCTCTTCATCGACGCCCGCGACATGGGGACGATGGTCGACCGTACCGAGCGAGTCCTCACCGGGGACGACCTCGCACGGATCGCCGGCACGTACCGCTCCTGGCGCGGCACCGGCTACTCCGACGTCCCGGGATTCTGCCGTTCGGCCGACCTGGACGAGATCAGGTCCCACGACCACGTCCTGACCCCCGGCCGGTATGCCGGGACCGCGCGCGGGCATCAGGACGACGAGCCCGCCGCCGCCAGGGTCGAGCGCCTCACCAAGGAGCTCTTCGCGCATTTCGAGGAGGCGGCGCGGCTCGACCGGGTCGTCCGGTCGGAACTGGGACGCCTGGATGGCTGACCGCTGATGGCCGATTGCTGATGGCCGATGGCTGATGTGGCGCTCGGCGAGATCGCCGCCTTCGCGAACGGCAGGTCCGGCCCCGCCGAGGGCTCCGCCTACAGCACTTATGGCGCCAACGGCGTCATCGGCACGTCCGCCCGTTCCAACGCCGCTCCCCACGCCACCGTCATCGGACGCGTGGGCTCCTACTGCGGCGCCGTGCATTACAGCCCGGAGCCGTGCTGGGTCACCGACAACGCCATCATCGCCACCGCGAAAGAGGGCGTGAACCCCCGCTACGTCTACTACCTCCTGAAAAGACTCGCGCTGAACCGCTACCGCATCGGTTCCGGGCAGCCCCTCCTCACCCACGGGATCCTGAACCGCCTCACCACCACCCGCCTGACCAGGGAGGAGCAGGACTCGGCGGCATCCGTCCTGGGTGCGCTGGACGACAAGATCGCGGTCAACGGCCGCATGGCCGCCTGCGCCGACGAACTGGTCCGCGCCCGCTACGAATCCGTCGCGGCCCCGGCCCCGGCCCCGACTCCGGCCCCGGCCTCGAAACGGATCGGCGACCTCGGAGAGCTGATCCGGTCGAACGTCCCCGCCGCCGATATCGACCCCGGCGAGAACTACATCGCGCTGGAGCACATGCCGAAACGGCACATGTGGCTGTCGACCTGGACCGGCGCGTCCGGCATCACCAGTGGGAAGCGGCGGTTCACCTCCGGCGACGTCCTCTTCGGCAAGCTGCGCCCCTATTTCCACAAGGCCGGGCTGGCGTTCGTGGACGGCGTCGCGTCGACGGACATCCTCGTCGTCCGCCCGAAGGACCCGGCCCACCGGGGCTGGCTGCTCGCGGCCCTGTCGAGCGACGCGGTGGTCGCCCACGCGTCCGCCGTCGGCGACGGCACCCGGATGCCGCGCGCGAAATGGCCCGACATCGCCGCGTTCGAGGTCCCGTGGCCAGGCGACGCACAGGCTCGGGCCTTCAACGAATTCACTACGGCCCTGGCCGCGCGCGTGCAAGCCGCCGCCGCCGAGACGCGAACCCTGGCCGCTCTGCGCGACGCGCTCCTTCCCCGGCTGATCCCGTAACGTCCCGCCGGGAACGGCGCCATCATCAAGGGGTGGAATATCTGCTGAGCAACCGCCAGGTTGAGGCCGGAGAACGGTTCGCGGCGATCTCGGAGCTGTTCGACCGGTGGACGTTCCGGCACATGGACGACATCGGCGTCGGGGACGGCTGGCGATGCTGGGAGGTCGGCGCGGGCGGCCCGTCCGTCCCGGCCTGGCTGGCGGAACGCGTCGGCGAGCGCGGCCACGTGCTCGCGACCGACATCGACACCTCGTGGCTGCGGGACGCGCCGGTGGACGTCCGGCAGCACGACATCGTCCGGGACGAACCGCCCGAGGGGCCGTTCGACCTCGTCCACGCGCGGCTGGTCCTGGTGCATCTCGCCGACCGGGACGCGGCGCTGCGGACCATGGTCGAGAGCCTGCGCCCCGGCGGGTTCCTGCTCGTCGAGGACGCCGATCCCGCGCTCCAGCCGCTGGCCTGCCCGGACGAGCGCGGGCCCGACGAGCGGCTCGCCAACAGCGTCCGGCGGGGCTTCCGCACGCTGCTCGCCGAGCGCGGCGCGGACCTCGCCTACGGCCGCCGGCTCCCCCGGCTGCTGCGCGACGCGGGCCTGGCCGACGTCCGCGCGGACGCGTTCTCCCCGATCGCGGCGCCCGCGTGCGGGGTGCTGGAGGCCGCGACCATCCTGCAGGTACGCGACCGGCTCATCGCCGGCGGCCACGCCACCACCGGAGAGCTCGACCACCTCCTCGCGGCGATCGCCGAAGGCCGCCTGGACCTGACCCTGGCGCCCCTGATCTCCGCCTGGGGACGGCTTCCCGGCGAATAACGCGTTGCCTCCGGGAATGCCCGATCTCTAGCGTGGGCGCGAACAGCGTGTAGCTCAGCAGCAGAGCGTCGGGCTTTCATCCCGAAGGGCGCGGGGGCGGAACCCGCCACGCTGGCATGGACGAGGACCTGCGGGCGAATCCCGGATACGCCGCCGGGCAGCTGGCCAAGGCACTCGTGACCGCGCGGTCGCACGAGGACGCGGAGACGCGCCGCCGGGCCGAGGAGCGCCTGAACCGCTGGTCGCGCGTGCTGTCCGGCATGGGCGACGGGACGCTGCGGATCGGTTCGCGCGCCCCCGTCGCCGGGCTGCCCGCCTGGGTGACGCCCGAGGTCGTCAAGGGCGGCTTCGCCACCGGCGCCCCGGCCGCGGGCGGCGACCTGACCGCCCCCGAGCTGGACGCGGCGCGGCGCGCCGGCATCCCCGCCGACCGGCGGGCACTGTTCGCGCACCACCTGACCGATGCCGGGCTGGCCGGCCTCGAGGCGCTGCTCGACAGCGGACGGTACGAGATCGTCCTGCCGGAGGAGTCCGCGCTGCTCGCGGTGGCGTGGCTGCTGCGCGCCGGGGACCGGGCCGCGGCACTGGACGTCCTGGAGAGCATCGGCCCGTTCGCCGGCACGCTGCGCTTCCTGCCGAGGCCCGCCGAGCGGCCGCCGGGCGACGCGTCCCTGGTCAGCCGGGAGACGGCCGGCGACGTGCGGCGGCACCTCGCCGCCAGGCCGTCCAACCGGGCGATCGCCGCGATGAACGAGACCCTGACGGTCTGGAACCCGTTCGCGGACGACCTGCTGGCGCACTGGCTGGAGACCGTCCAGGACGGGCGGGTCCTGGCCACCGAGCCGGACGGCTGGCGCGACCGGGGCGCCGCGCTGCTCACCCGCTACACCGCCCTCGCGGCCGAGCACACCCTCTCCACGAAGCACCGCAAGCCGAAGAGCAACGCGGCCATCCTGCGCACGTCCCTCGCGGAGGTGCTCGCCGGGCGGCGGCCCTCCCCGCTCCTCCGGCACGCCATCGACTCGATGGTCGCCAAGCGGGGCGCGCCCGGCGAGGCACGGCACACCGCGCTGCGCGACCGGCAGGCCGCCGACGCGGCGCGGCCCACGCACCACGCGCTGACGCAGGTCGTGATCGAGCGGCTGGACGCGGTGCCGCAGGACCGGGGCGTCCCGTCCACGGACCCGTTCACCGCGCCCGTCCCGGTCGGGGACCGCGACGTCGAGCTGCCGCGGCACCTCCGCGCGGCGGTCGACCGGGCGCTGGAGGCGCCGGTCAGCACGCTCGCCGAGCGCGGCATCGTCCGGTCCGCGGAGGTGCTGGCGGACCTGGTGCCGCAGCTGGTGGCGTCCACGACCGCGCTCTCCTACCCGGACCCGGCGCTGCGCACCCTGATGGCGTCCGTCCACCGGGCGTTCCGGAACCGGCGCTCGCTGCTCCTGCTGAACCTGGAGCACCAGGTGCGGGTGGACGAACTCCCCTGGGTGAAGGCCGTCCGGAAGTACCGGCGGACGGACGACGCCGCGCAGGCGAACGCGCACACCGTGCTGACGCAGCTCGGCGGCCTGACCCTGCACGCCTTTCCGGGGACGGCCGTTCCCAACCCGATGATCAGCCAGCTCTCCGCCCTCGCCCGGCAGGCGGGCATCGAGGTTCCTTTCGTCGAGGAACTCGCCATCGACATCTTCATGGGCACGTTCACGCCCAAGTTCCTGGCCGCGGCGAAAATGGCCGGCGAGCTCCTCGACGGCACGCTTTACGCGCGCTACTACCGCATCGATTACGCCGCCGTCCGCACCATGGAGACCGGCTTCGAGAAGCTGTGCCTGAAGCGGGCCGGAGGTGACCGGGGGTCGTGGACCGCGGCACACGGCATCGTGGCCAACGGAATGGTGATCGAGCAGTCGCAGATCCTCACCACGCACAACCTGGCCGCACTCGTCCACCCGGTCGGCGTCGCACCCCTGGACGGCTGGAACGACCTGGCCCGGCGCTCATTCGCCGTCACCTGCCGGCTGGTGCGGCGGATCCAGGACAACCCGCGCCCGCTGCGCACGATCAAGGACGCCGCCTACGCCTGGCGCCAGACCCTTTTCTACCTGTCGCTATGCGGCCTGAAGGAGCAGGTCTCCGCCATCGCCTGGATGCAGGACGAGCTGGACCGCCAGCCGCCGCGCACCATCCGGCGACTCG
Organism: Actinomadura bangladeshensis; assembly: GCF_004348335.1. Classification (GTDB taxonomy): domain Bacteria; phylum Actinomycetota; class Actinomycetes; order Streptosporangiales; family Streptosporangiaceae; genus Spirillospora; species Spirillospora bangladeshensis. The sequence continues at coordinate 17,435 of NZ_SMJW01000048.1, forward strand.
ATCCCGTCCTGGCGGGACTCCGGCACGTCCTGACGGGCGGCACCCTCGACGCGGGTTCCGCCCCCAAGGCACGGCAGTTCCTCGGCTGGTCCCCAGACGGACACTGGATGCTCACCTGACCGCAGACATCGGGCCGCAGCCGGGATGCTTCGTAGCGTTACCTCGAAGGCGCGGAGGGTGATGGGGCGCTGGGTGGGGCAAGGGGCTTGCGTGCGCGCAAGGAGTGGTGACTGGGGGTTGTTCGCTGCGTCAGGCTGTGGGTTGTTTCACCCACGTCCGACTTCGACTTGGTCTGAGAACACATGTTCGCTTACAGCCCGACACGGAGACGTGAAACCAACGCCGCCATGAACCCAACAGACGCGTGGGCCGGGGGGCCCGTGCTGGCACCCTCGCTCGAACTCGGGATCCCGTCCGCCTGGAACAACGGCAAGTCGTCCGGGCGGCTCATCGGGGAGATCGACCTCGCCGCGACGCCGCCGGCCGTGCGGCTCGCGCGCAGCTACGTCCGGGAGCTCGTCGGCCAGCACTTCGGCGCGGACCGGTCCGAGCTCGGCGAACTGGAGCTGCTGACCAGCGAGGCCATGACCAACTCGGTGCTGCACGCGCGGCCGCGGCGGGATGGGACGGTCGGCCTGGCCGTCCTGCACCTCGACCGGTACGTGCGGGTCGAGGTCACCGACGGCGGGCCGGAGCCGGAACGGGCGCGGCCGTCCGATGAGCAGCTCCACGGGCGCGGTCTCGCGCTGATGAAGGCGCTCGCCACCGACTTCGGGGTCCACCGGGGCAGGAACGGGACGTCCACGTTCTGGTTCGGGGTGGGCGTCCGGGAAGGGTGGCGGCTGCCGTGACACCGGTGCCGCGGGACGCCCAGGTGAGCGGGGGCCTCCTGGGCCGCGCCGCCGTACCGGGGTGACCGGCCGCCATGCTCGCCGTCACCGGTGACGGGACGGACACATCTTCGGATCGTCCGGCCCCGGTGTCCGGCGCTTCGCTAGGATCGAAGCGTCGACAATTGCCACATCAAGGGCGAGTGATGACAGCGGACGGTGCGCCGAAGTCTCTCTCCGACATCACCCGGGCCATGGGCCTGAACATGTCCGATGTGGCGGCCTTCTCCGGGCTCGACGAGAGCACGATCTTCCGGCTGTGGGACAACACCGAGTGGCTCGACCGGGTCAGCGGGCGGTCGCTGCAGAGCCTCATGTCGTCCGTTCCGGGAATCGCCGAGTACTCGATGGCGCACGCCGTCCGGAAAAGGCGGGACGGGCTCGTCGGCGACCTGCACGGCGAAGGTCTCGCGGTCAACGTGGACGCCCTGGAGAACTCCGCCGTAGCGCAGCAGTATCTGCTGAACGCGCTGGAGGCGGCCCTGCACATCGTGCGCGGGCAGGCGACGCAGAAGACGTCGTCGTTCATCGCCCGGTTCTGGGGCCGGGAGCAGGACCGGGCCCTCGAGGCGATCTATTCGACCGGCTCCGGCGGGCTGCTGAAGGACCCGCAGAGACTCTTCGACGCCTCGGTCGACCTGGCGCCGCGGCTGAACCGCAAGACGTACTCGTTCCATTCGATCCTGGCGCTCAACATCCTGACGCACCAGGTCAGCAAGGTCACCGGGGCGCTGGAGGCCGATCTCAGCTTCGAAGTCCCCGGACGGCAGAGCGCGTTCATGATGCGCGGCGTCGTGATGGGCTCCCTGATCAGCTCGGACGACCTCGAGCTCGCCGAGCGGTACCGCAGGGAACTGGACGCCACGCCCGTGTACGCGGCACTGGAGGAATGGTCGTTCCCCACCTACACCAGAGACGGCCGGATCAGCAGCGACTTCACCTTGCCGAGCTCCCTGTCGCTGCGCAACACGGCAACCGAGGTGCTGCGCGAGATAGCGGTCTACAACGACGCCTACCTGTACTACCTGGTGTCGACGTACATTCCGCTGGCGCTGAGACGCGACCCCGCGTTCGGCGGAAGGATCACGGAGTTGGTGCAGGCGCTGGAACTGCGCGGGGCCGACTGCCGGGACAGAACGATCAGACAGACCTGCAACACGCTGGTGCGGCAGCTCAAGGGCGTCGCCTGAACCCGCGTGGAACGCACTGAGAAATGGGGAGCCGGTGGAGGACACGGCGCAAGCCATCACGAATCTGACGCGCGAAAGGTGGGAGGCCAACGCGCAGTACTGGGTGAAGGTCATCAGGGAGAGCCGCGACCGGTACCGGACCGAGCTGACCGACGCCGCCGTCCTCGACGCCGTCGGCCCCTGCGCCGGCCTCCGCGTCCTGGACGCCGGATGCGGCGAGGGGTACCTGTCCCGCAGGCTCGCCTCCCTGGGCGCGGACGTCACCGGCGTGGACGCCGCGCAGGGGCTGATCGACGCGGCCTCGTCCCATCCGTCGCCAGGCGCCGCGTTCATCCGCGCCGGCGTGGAGGACCTGCCCCTGGAGAGCGGCCGGTTCGACCTCGTCCTGTGCAACCACCTGTTCAGCCATCTGCAGGACCCGACCCGCGCGATCGGCGAGTTCGCGCGGGTGCTGAAGAGCGGCGGGCGGCTGGTCCTGCTGACGCTGCACCCGTGCTTCTACGTGGAGAACTCCGAGCAGGGCGCGATGAACAGCGTCCCGGCCGCGCAGTACTTCGCCTCGCGCGGCATCGACCAGAGGTTCCTGGTGGACGGCATGGAATCCCCTTCGATGATCACGAGCTGGCTCCGGCCGCTGGAGTACTACGCTGGAACGCTCCGAGACGCCGGATTCGTCATCGCGGACCTGCGCGAGCCGCACCCGACCGAGGAGCAGCTCCGCGACGACCCGTGGTGGCGCAAGGGCTTCCCCACGGCGCTGTTCATGCTGCTGATCGCGGAGCGCCGCTAGGGTCGTCCCCATGGACCCCGAACTGGCCGAGCATCCGGACCGGCTCCGGTGGAACGCCAAGTACGGGGACGCTCCGGCGCTGTCGCCCGTCCATCCGCTGGTGGAGCGGGCGCTGGCGCTGCCGATGCCGGACGGCGGCGTGCTCGACCTGGCGTCCGGGCCGTCCGGCAGCGCGCTGCTCGCCGCCGCGGCCGGACGGCGCGTGACGGCGGTCGACATCTCGGAGATCGCCCTCGGCCGGCTCGGCGCGGAGGCCCGCCGGCGCGGCCTGGAGTCGCTGATCACGCCCGTCCAGGTGGATCTCGGGCGGTGGCGGCCGGAAACTCCCGGGTACGCGCTCGTCCTGTGCACCGGTTTCTGGGACCGCGCCGTGTTCGGGCGCGCGGCGGCAGCCGTCCTGCCCGGCGGCCTGCTGGGCTGGGAGGCGTTCACCGAGGACGCCCGCCGCGACCGCCCGCAGATGCCCGCCGCGTGGTGCCTCGCCCCCGGCGAACCCGCCTCACTGCTCCCGGACGGCTTCACCGTCCTCGACCAGGCCGACGTCCCGTCCGCCGGCAAACGCCGGCTCCTCGCCCGCTTCGGCGGTTAGTCGAGGTCGACGACGATCGGGGCGTGGTCGGACGGCCCCTTCCCCTTGCGCGCCTCCCGGTCGACGTAGGCGGAACGCACCCGCTCGGCGAAGGCGCCGTTCCCGTAGACGAGGTCGATGCGCATGCCGAGGTTCTTGTGGAACATCCCGGCCCGGTAATCCCAGTAGGTATAAGGGTGCGGGCCCTTCATGGGGGTGGGGACGACGTCGTGGAGGCCGAGGGCGCGGAGTTCGGCCAGTGCCCGGCGTTCGGCCGGGGTGACGTGGGTGGAGCCGACGAAGACGGACGGGTCCCAGACGTCGTCGTCGGTGGGTGCGACGTTGTAGTCGCCGGTCGCCATCAGGGGCGTCCCGGACGAGAGCTCGGCGGCCAGCGCGTCGCGCAGGGCCGCGAACCATGCGAGCTTGTAGAGGTAGTGGGCCGAGTCAGGGGTGCGGCCGTTCGGCGCGTACAGCGACCAGACCCTTATACCGCCGCATGTGGCGCCGATCGCGCGCGCTTCGGGAGCGAGCAGGACGGGCTCGGTCAACTGCGTCTGCGCCTCCGCCTCGCCCTCGTATACGGGCTCGCCGGGGAAGCCCTTTGAGACGTCCTCAATGCCGACCCGTGAAAGAACCGCGACCCCGTTCCACCGGCCGTCGCCGTGCGCGGCGGTCTCGTAGCCGAGCTCCGCGACGTCGCCGGACGGGAACCTGTCGGCGGCGCACTTGGTCTCCTGCAGGCAGACGACGTCCGGTTTCGTCTCGTCCAGCCAGCCGAGGAGGCGCGGCAGCCGGGCCTTCACCGAGTTGACGTTCCACGTCGCGAGGCGCATTCCCCCAGCCTGCCATCCGGAGGGGGCGAGTCATTCGCCCGGCGGGGATATCCTGGCGGCTTCTCCAGTCCCCTGCCAGACGGCACCGCGGTCCGCACGATGACCGGTAGATTGCGGGTCGGCCTCCTTTACACGGTTTTCACGCTGTGCTTAGCCCGGCCCTGGAAGGGTGGTCACGTTCGTGATGTCGTCTAACCCGGAGCAAGTGAGGAACCATGTCCGAGGATGACAAGCCCCGGGGCAAGCCGGCGGTCAAGGCGAAGGCGAAGATCCCGAACGCCCAGAGCATCCGCAGCCCCGAGTTCACCCCGCACGGCATCAGCGCGGGGCGCGGCAGCGGGCTGAACCGGCCGTCCGCCCCGTCCGCGCTGACCGCCAAGCAGGCGCGCAAGCGGCGGCTCATGGTGATCGCCGGGATCGTGGTGGCGGCGCTGGCGATCTCCGGCGGCGTGTACTGGTGGGTCAACCGCCCCGATCCGGTGATCGAGGTGACCGGCAAGTTCGCCGCCGAGCCGAAGGTCGAGATCCCCACCAAGCTCGCGCCGACCCGGACGCTGAAGGTGACCACCCCGATCAAGGGGACCGGCCGCGCGCTCGCCGACGGCGACACCGCCTACGTCTCCTTCGCCACCTACAAGTGGGCGAAGGACAAGGACGAGGAGAACTCGCGCGTCAAGAGCACGAGCGAGAAGGTCAGCTCCACCTGGGAGCAGCAGGCCCAGCAGCCCGGCGGCCCGCGGCCCCTCGTCCTCGGCAAGAGCGGGCTGAAGGAGATCGACAAGAACCTGGTCGGCAAGACCGTCGGCAGCCGCGTGGTGCTGCAGCTCCCGCCGTCCAAGGACCTCAGCCAGCTGAGCCCGCAGCAGATCACCGACAAGGACGCGGTGGTGTTCGTCATGGACATCCAGGCCGCCGTCCCGAAGGACCCGAAGCCGGAGGGCACCCCGCAGAAGCTGGACGACAAGAACCTGCCGAAGGTCGAGGACAAGGGCGCCAAGGAGCCCAAGATCACGATCCCGGACGCGGACGCGCCGGACAAGCTGCAGGTCAAGACCGTCGTCCAGGGCAACGGGCCGGCGCTCGCCAAGGGCGACGACGCGATCGTGAACTACGTCGGCAAGATCTGGAAGAGCGGCGACAAGTTCGACTCCAGCTGGGACAACAAGCAGCCGGTGAACTTCCCGATCGGCACCGGCGCGACGATTCCCGGCTTCGACAAGGGCCTGACCGGCGCGAAGGTCGGCAGCCGCGTCCTGCTCGTCCTGCCGCCCGCGGAGGGCTACGGCAAGCAGGGCAGCCCGCCCAAGATCAAGGGCGACGACACCCTGGTGTTCGTCGTGGACATCCTCGCGAAGATCGAGAAGTGAGCCGGGCGCGGCACGGCCGCGCGGGCGGGATCGCCTGAGGACGAGGTGCGAGCGGCGGGGTTCCGGTGGGGCCCCGCCGCTCGGCGTCGGCCTCCGCGCCGGCATGGCCCGTTTCGCGGAAAGTCGGTTTTGCGACGTCCGTCACGACAACCGGCGGGACGGATTGCCCGTCCTCTATTGGGAAGCCATGGGGTTGCGCATTGGGCGGCCGGCGCACGTATCCCCTCAGGTATCGTCGGTAGCGCATTATTCACGGGGGGCTTGTGAGCGACAGCGAAAAGGTCCCGGAGGGCGACGCGCCCGCCGGGCCCGCCGAGGTGGACCGGCATGACACCGAGGCCGGGGCACCGGCCGGCACGGACGGTCCGGCGACCGGCACGCTGACCGCGGAGACCGAAGAATCCGTCCAGGACGCCGAATTCCCGGACGGGGACGACAAATCACAGAACGGCGACAAGGGTCGCGAAGCACCGGACTCCGCCGGCGCCGCCGCCGCCGAATCGCCGCCCGCCGAAACGGCCGCCGAAGCCGCGCTCCCCGACGCGTCCGGCACCGAATCGCCCGCGGGGGACGAGTCCGGCGGCGCCAATGGGTTCGCCAAAGCGGATGAACCGGGCGAGCCGGGCGACGTCGCAGACCAGCCGGGGTCCGATGGTGTCGGAGCGCCCGGCACCGGAGATACCAAGACCATGCCCGCCGCCTCGTCCGAGCACGCTGGATCGCCGCCGTCCGGGAACGACGGCGGCGGAGGTCGCGGTGGCGGCGGAGGGCGCGGCGGAGGGCGCGGCGGAGGGCGCGGCGGCGATCCCGGGAAGAGGCCGCGGAGCCGCCGGTCGCGGTGGCTGCGCCGGACGCTGTTCGTGCTGCTCGGGCTCGTCGGCTTCGTCGTCGCCGCGTTCGGCGTCGCCTACCTGTTCACCCCGGTCCCGTCCCCGCAGGAGAAGGCGATCGCGCAGGGGCCGACGTTCTACTACTCCGACGGCAAGACGCAGATCGCCAAGACCGGCATCAACCGGGACGCCGTCGCCCTCGACCGCGTCCCCGAGAGCACCCGCAACGCGGTCATCGCGGCAGAGAACGGCAGCTTCTACGACGACCCGGGCGTCTCGGTGCAGGGCACGACGCGGGCGTTCTGGTCGACCGTGACCGGGCAGCAGTTGCAGGGCGGGTCGACGATCACGCAGCAGATGGTCCGCAACTACTACGGCGGCATCGGCAAGGAGCGCTCGGTCACCCGCAAGCTCAAGGAGATCATGGTCGCGCTGAAGGTCGACCGGGAGAAGTCCAAGGACTGGATCCTGGAGCAGTACCTCAACACGATCTACTTCGGGCGCAACGCCTACGGGGTGCAGGCCGCCGCGCACGCCTACTACGACAAGGACATCTCGCAGCTGACGCCGGCCGAGGGCGCCTACCTCGCGGCGGCGATCCAGCAGCCGAGCAACTTCTCCGACCCGACCGGCGCGCAGCGCGCCCCCGCCGAGCAGCGCTGGCGGTCCGTCCTCGGGAACATGGTGCGGGACAAGTACCTGACGTCGGCCGAGGCGTCGGCGATGACGTTCCCCGTCCCGGACAAGCAGAAGATCACCGACGTCCTCAAGGGCCAGAAGGGCTACATGGTCAATGTGGCCAAGAAGGAGCTGACCGACCGCCGCGGCTACAGCGAGGACGAGATCAACCGCAGCGGGCTGAAGATCACCACGACGTTCGACAAGCGGCTGATGGACGCGATGAAGCGGGCCGTGACGCAGAACACCCCGGACGGGATGAGCAAGAAGATCCGCACCGGGGCGGTATCGGTCGACCCGGACACCGGGCAGGTGCTCGCCTTCTACGGCGGCCGCGGCTATCTGGAGGAGGCGCTGAGCAGCGCGTTCGGCGACCACGCGCAGGCCGGGTCGGGGTTCAAGCCGATCGCGCTCGCCGCCGCACTGCAGGACGGCCGGTCGCTCAGCAGCACCTACGACGGCAGCTCGCCGCAGACGTTCGCCGGGTCGTCCATCCACAACGACAGCAACGAGAGCTTCGGCATGGTGAACCTCGTCACCGCCACCCAGCACTCGATCAACACGGCCTACGTCAACCTCGGCGAGGACATCGGCAACGACAAGATCGCCGAGATGGCCGAGAAGATGGGCATCCCCGCGTCGCAGATGACCAAGGACCAGCGCAGCGCCGCCACGTTCCCGCTGGGGATCGTGTCGCTGCACCCCGTCCAGCAGGCGGGCGTCTACGCGACGTTCGCGGACGAGGGCGTGCACCGGACGCCGTTCGTGGTGAAGTCCGTCACCGACAACGAGAACCACAAGCGCACGTTCACCGAGAAGGGCAAGCGGGCGCTCAGCGCGCAGAACGCGCGGGACGCGACCTATGCGATGCAGAAGGTCGTGCAGGGCGGTACCGGAACGAACGCCCAGCTCCCGGACGGCCGCGACGTCGCGGGCAAGACCGGCACGACCGACAAGGGCAAGGCGATCTGGTTCAACGGGTTCATCCCGCAGATGGCGACGTCGGTCGCGATGTTCCGCAGCGACGGCAAGCCGCTGAACATCCCCGGCTACGGCGCGTACGGCGGGCAGCTGCCCGCGCAGATCTGGCGGACGTACATGACGGACGCCGTCGACATCAAGGACTACGCGCCCAAGTCGTTCGGGTCGCCGTCGGAGCGGCCGGGCGGCGGCTACGGGCGCCCGACGGGGCCGAGCACGCCGGGTCAGACGGAGCCGCCGCGCACGCAGGGCCCGTCCGGTCCGCCGCCGGACACGCAGGAGCCGGACATCCCGACGCCGCCGACCGGGCTGCCGACCATCATCCAGCCCCCGGACGGCGGGGGCGGCGGCACCGGCGGCGGAGGCGGTGACGACCCCGGCGGCGGCGGTGGTGGTGACGGCGGCGGAGGCGGCGGAGGCGGCACCGGCGACGGCGGAGGCACCCGCAACGGCTTCATGAGCTGAGTCGCCGCGCGGCCCCCGGGGCCGGGACCGGGGCCGTTGAGAGGCGCTCCGGCGCCCGCACGGCCCTGCGTTCCGGGCGCCGCGCAGCCCCGTTCCGGAGGCCGCGCGGCGCCGGCGAACCTCGAAGGCGCGCGGCGGCGGGCGTCAGTCGCAGGCTTTGCCGATGGTGGCCGGCGTCTCCTTCATCACGGTGTTGAGCTGGGCGACGTCGCCGGTGCCGACGGGTGCGGCGGCGGCGCGCAGCTTGTCGGCCTCCCCCTTCAGCGCCTTCTTCAGATCGTCGTCGTCGGCCTTCTTCGCGAGCCCGTCCAGCCGTCCCGCCAGTTGCTCGGTCGGCTGCCGCCACCGCGCGGGCTCGGCCGCCGGGATGCTCCTGACCTGCGTGATGTACTGCTCAAACGCCTTCTTCGTGTCGGTGCACACCTGGCCCGAGTTGCCGCTCAGGACTCCGCACCCGCTCAGGGTGCCGAGCACCACCACGCTCCCGGCCAGCGCCCGAACCGCCCTGTACCGCATCGCACCCTCCCGCTTGATCCCCGATCGGACCCGCATATAATTCCGCACAAGGTCATGAGCGCCAGCGTCAAGCCCCGGCTTGCTGGCCGGCAACCCTTCGTCCGCGATGGGGTGCCCCGGGTGAGGACCTGGCCGGACGCGGCACCGCGTTCCGGCAAGCGCGGATCCCGACCTGTCCTCCGGGGTCCCTGACCCGGAAGGTCCCGGTATGCCCACGCTGCTCGCCCGCTCCCCCATCACGCCTGCTGTGACGCGCCCCGAGGGGGTCCGGGTTCACCGGATCCCGCGCGTCGTCGGGGCGGACGTCCCGGTGCCGCTGCGCGACGGCGGCCACGTCCCGTACGCCAACTTCGACTACGCCGCCAGCGCCCCCTGCCTGGAGGCGGTGCAGGAGGCCGTCACCGGCGCGCTGCCGTACTACAGCAGCGTCCACCGCGGGGCGGGGTACGCGTCCCAGGTCACGACCGGCGCGTACGAGGCGGCCCGGGAGTCCGTCCGCTCGTTCCTCGGCGCGTGGCGGCGGTCGGCGGTCGTGTTCACGCGCAACACGACCGACTCCATGAACCTGCTCGCCCGCGCCGTGCCCGCCGGGACGAGCGTCGTCGTGTTCGAGACCGAGCACCACGCGTCCCTGCTGCCGTGGAGGCGCGCCGTCCGGCTCCCCGCACCCGCCACCGCGGCCGAGGCGGTCTCCGCCGCCGACCGCGCGCTGCGCGCGTGCCCGATCGGGTCGCGGCTGCTCGTCGTCACCGCCGCCTCCAACGTCACCGGCGAGCTGTGGCCGATCGAGGAACTCGCGCGGGTCGCGCACCGCAACGGCGCCCGCATCGCGGTGGACGCGGCGCAGCTCGTCCCGCACCGCCCGCTCGACATGACCGCGCTCGGCCTGGACTACGTCGCCTTCTCCGGCCACAAGCTGTACGCGCCGTTCGGCGCCGGCGTGCTCGCCGGACGCGCCGACTGGCTGCGCGCCGCGGAGCCGTACCTGAAGGGCGGCGGGGCGAGCGCGTCGGTCGGCGCGACGACCCGGTGGGCGGCGGCCGCGGAGCAGCGGCACGAGGCGGGGTCGCCGAACGTCCTCGGCGCCATCGCGCTGGCCGCCGCCTGCGACGCCCTCGCCGCCTCCTGGAAGGACCTCGCCGCCCGCGAGGAGGTTCTGGTCGAACGCCTCCGGACCGGACTCTCCGCCCTCCCGCACGTGCGGGAGCTGTCGTTGTGGGGCGGCCGGGCGCCGCGCGTCGGGATCGTGTCGTTCACCGTGGACGGCTGGAACGCGCGCGACGTGGCGCTTACCCTGTCGGAGGAGCACGGCATCGGCGTGCGGGACGGGCGGTTCTGCGCCCACCCCTTCGTCCGGCACCTGGCGGGCGGGGACACCGCCGTCCGCGCCAGTCTCGGCATCGGGACGAGCGAGGAGCACATCGACCGGCTGCTCACCGCCCTCGCCGGGCTGGCGGTGCGCTGACCTGCGAACACCCGTGCGCGGGCAGGCGATTATGCTCTTTGGTCCTGTTCGCCCATGTAGCGTAGGCAGTCGCGCGGGGACGAGCACGGAGGAAACAGGGGGTGGCGACCGTGGCCGACGCGTGGCGACCCACGTCGGAGCTGGAACACCGACTGCAGGAGACCGTACGGGCCGGGGACCAGGAGAGCTACTTCCGCCTCCTCGCGGACAGCGAACTCCTCGTCCCCGTCCCGCCCGAGCTGGTGGACGGCGTGCTCGCCAACGAGACGCAGCCGTCCTGGCCGACCCAGGAGGAGGACGGCCGCGTCCACGTCCTGGCCTACACGTCCGCGTCGGCGATGCGCGCGTGCCTCGGGCCGTCCTACCAGCACTTCATGACCGTCCGGTTCGGGGACATCGCGGAGACCTGGCCGGACGCCCGCTGGTGGCTCGCCATCGACGCGCCCGCCCACGGCGTCGGCGCGGTGCTGCCCATCGAGGCGCGGATGCCGGCCTGGTTCGTCCGCCAGGTCGCGGACGGCGACGGGCGCCCGCCGCAGGTCGGCCGGACGCCCGCCGCCTGGGAGGAGCTCCGCGACCAGCACCGCGACCTGCCCCGGCAGTCGCCGCGCCCCGAGTTCCAGCCCGCGAACGACGTCGAGCGCGAACTGCTGCGCGCCGCCGCCAACAACGACCACGACCTGTTCCTGCAGACGCTCGCGGACACCGACGTCCTGCTGCCCGTCCCGGACGACATGGACTTCGCGCTGCGCCCCGGCCGGCCCGGTTTCCCCTGGCAGACGCGGGAGGTCGACGGCTCCACGGTCGTGCCGGTGTTCACGTCCCCGGAGCGGCTCGTCGAAGCGTCCGGCGCCGGCACCGAGTACATCAAGCTGCCGTTCACGGTCGCGCTGCGCTACTGGCCGAACCACGACTGGCTGCTGGCGATCAACTCGGGGTCGCCGGCCGGCGGCACGGTGCTCGCGCAGCAGCTCCCCGGCCTCGCCACCTGGGCCGACCAGCGCGCCGCCCAGCGCATGACGGACCACTTCGAACCGCAGAACGACGTCGAGCAGCGCCTCTTCGACGTGGCCCGCCGCCGCGACACCGACGCCTTCTACAAGACGCTCCTCGGCGCCCAGGTCCTGGTACCCGCCGACGCGGACACGCCCTGGGGCATCGTGCCCGGCGACGCGGACTTCCCGTGGCGGCCCGTCCCCGTCCACGGGCGGACGTCCATCCAGGTCTTCACGTCGCTGAAGTGGATGAACGAGGCGATCGGGTCGTCCCGCTTCATCATGCCGAGCCTGCACGAGATGGTCGCGGCCTGGCCCGACGCCGACTGGACGCTCGTCCTCAACCCGGGCACGCCCATCGACGCCTCGATGCCGGCGGACCAGCTCCGCACCCTCCGCGGGCCGGCGACGCCGCCGTCGGCGTCCACGCCGCCGCCTCCGGAGACGCCCGCTGTTCCGGTGGCGCCGGCCGTCCCACCGGAGACCGCTCCCGGCCGCCACTCGGCTCCGGCGCCCGAACACGAGTACGCGGCGCCCACCGCCGAGAGCCCGGAAGCCACCGGGCCCGCCCCCGACCCGAGCCGCGCCACCGCCCCACACGCGGACGCGGCGAACATGGGCGGCGGCCCCGCTCCCGATGGACCCGGCGCGCTGAACACGCCCCCCGGCCCGGAGACCGCGAGCAACACGGTTCCGCCGGACCCGGCAGGCGCAGGCATCACGGGCACACCAGGCGTCCCTGCGCACGAGGGCGCACCCGACCCGATCCAGGACCCGCCGCACACGGCCACCGGCGGCGGACCCGGCCTAGAGGGAGCGGCCCCCCACGCCGTCCCGCCGCCGGGTACCGCAGGCGTTCCGGCATCCCCCGCAAGCGAAGCTCCCCTCGGGGACCTCGGCCCGGGGCACGAGTCGGCGGGCGGCACCGCCGAGAGCCCGCAAGGCATTCCCCGGCCGCCCGGCATGCCCAACGCTCCACACGAAGGCGCCCCGGGCACCGCACGGGAATTGCCGAGTCATACCGGCGAGGCGCCGCCCCCCGCTCCCTATGCGCCCGGCATTCCGCGCGAAGGCGTGCAGGACACCACGGGCACCGAGCGGGCTACCTCCCCGCACGATGGCATCCCCGGCATGGGCGGCGGACACGGCCTTGAGGGATCCACGCACGGCGGCGCGGGCGAGCCCGAGACGCCGGGTGCGGGACGTGAGACCAGCGCGCGTCCCGGCGAAACGCCCCACAGCGTTCCCGGCCTGGCTGCTGGACCCGGCCTTGAAGGAACCGGCACGGCCAACACAGCGCCCGAAGCGGAGGCTGGACCCGCTCATGACAGCACGGGCGCGCCCGGGATACCGGATCTAGGACGCGAGACCGCCGCCCGTCCCGGCGAAGCACCGCACAACGTTCCCGGCCCGGCCGCTGGACACGGCTCCGGCCAGGCCACGGGCATGCCGCACGAGCGCCTCTTGGGCGACACGGGCATCCCGGGCTCCAGCGCCGAGGGGCCGCACGGCGCACCCGGCCTTCCCCACGAAGGCGCCCAGAACATCCCAGGTCCGGTCGGCGGAGCGTCCGGCACCACGCCGAACCCTCTGGGCCCGGCTGGTCCGGCAGAGGGCGGCAACATCGGCCTGCCCAGCACGTCCGGCCTGACCGGCGCACCCGGCGTCCCGCACGAAGGCGCGCTGAATGCCCCGGGCGGAGTCGGTCGGCATGGCGAGGGCCCCCAGCAGGGCTTCCCCGGCGATGCTTCCGGACGCGATGCGGCAGAATCCGGCACACCGGGCGGCCCGCACGCGAGCGCACCCAGCGCCCCGGGCCCGATCAGCGGCTTCGGACCGGCCGGAGTCGGCGATACCGGCCAGTCAGGCACGTCCGACCCGACCGGCTACCCCGGTGGGCCGCACGAGGGCGTACCCGACCTCCCGCCCTCAGGCGGTGTCACCGCCGGGCCGGCGGAAACCGGCTACACCGGCCGGCCGGGCGCGTCCGGCCTGACCGGCGCGTCTGACGTGCCGGGCGAGGGCACGGCAGCTCAGGGCGGCGGCACTGTCGGGACGACCGGGAGCGGCAACGCCGGTCGACCTGGCGTGCCCGGCGCACCGAACATCCCAGGTTCGGGCGGGCCGGCGGACGGCGGCGACGCCGATCGGGGCGGCCGGCAGAGCGGGGAGTCGCGGGAGGGCTTCGGCGGCGGGCCGGGAGGCGCGGGTGCGTCCGAGCTGCCCGGCGGCCCAGTCGGTGAGACGGCGGGCGAGTTCGCGGCGCGGCCTGGGGGCGCGTCGTACGACGAGGCTCCTGCGTCCGACATGTCCAGTGGACGGCATGCGGGCGGGCCGGGCGACGCGGCGCGAGGGCTGCGGGCCGTCGAGGAGCCGGAGCCCGCGTTCGAGCCCGGGAACCGGATCGACCAGGAGCTCTACGAGGCCGCGTCGGACGGTGATTCGGACGCGTTCCTCCGGGTGCTGCTCAACGCGAACGTGCTCGTCCCGATCCCGGCTGAGGCGCCGCTCGAGGTGACGCCCATGCAGCGCGAGTTCCGGTGGGACGCGGCGCTGCGGAGCGAGTCCGCCGTGCAGGTGTTCACGTCGCTGGTGCGGCTGCGCGAAGTGCTGCCCGAATCGCGGTTCGTGTACGCGGACTTCCGGCGGCTCATCGGCGCGTGGCCCCGGGACGACTGGGCGATGCTGCTCAACCCTGGGACGCGCATCGGGGCGTCCCTCCAGGGCGACCAGGTGCGGGCGCTCAGCGAGTGGGCGCTGCGGGTCGGGCTGGTCCCGGGGCGGCCGGAGGTTCCGCTGCCGCCGCCGCGACCGGAGCCCGAGGCGGTGCAGCTGCCGTCCGACCTGGACGACCGCGTCTCGTCCCCGACGATCATGCAGAAGGTCGTCCCGCACGGGCATGTCGCCTGGTACCTGGAGCAGGGCTACGACCGGGTCGGCGGATTCGTGCACTCGACCGGTGACGTCGCCGAACTGCAGACGCCCGGCCAGCTGTACGAGGCGCTCGGGATGCTGTACGACGGCTCCCCGTTCTCGCCCGCCGACGAAGGCGTGTACGTCATCCGGTGGCCCGCCTACTGCCCTGACCTGTACCGGGTCCCCTTCGGCGGACGGGACGAGGCCGAGATGTCCGCCTGGGGCGACGCCGGCTGGGTCATCGAGCGGCCGCCGTTCCTGGGCGGCGGGTTCGCGCCGGGGAGCGCCGGATCCATCCGCGAGTACAAGGTGGACAGCGTCCGGCTCCCGTACGGCGCGGAGATGTACTACCTCGGCCGCGACCGGTCCGAGCGGTTCGTGGCGATGTACGACCCCGACCAGCTCGCCTGGCTCCGGCCCGAGGCGAGCACCGAGAGCCGGGACGGACGGACGGAGGCCGCGCAGTGATCCGGGACGGGTACGTCGCGCGCTGGCTCGGCCGCGACTTCGAGGCCGCGCCGGGCGCCGACGGCGAGGTCAGGCTGTACGCACCCGGTCCGACGGACGGGTTCGAGGAGCTGCGGCCGGGGCGGTTCCGCCGCATCGTCCCCGCGTCCGAGATCGAGGACCTCCGGTACGTCCGGACGACCTGCCGCTGGCGCGGCGAGCGGTTCGTCATCGTCGGCGAGCATGAAACATGGCTGCGCGTCGAATACACGGGCGGGCAGGCCCCGGTCGCCGAAAATCTGGGGCTCGACCGCATCGACCAGGGCATCTGGCAGGCGTGGGCCCCCGGCACGGAGATCGAGGACGTCCGCGAGGAGTTGATCTGATGCGGAACGGGCTTGATTTGGCCCGTAGATCCGTGTTCGCTTGATTCTCGAGGCGATCCCTCGGGTACTCACACAGCGGGCACGGGCGCTCAACGGCGACGCGACGGAGGTGCGGCGGCAGTGATCTGCCGATCGGCGGTCAAACCGGTGTTCATCGGCCTCGGCACAGCGGCCATCCTCGCCACCGGCGGCGCTTCCGCCCTAGCCGACGCCACCCCGTCCCCCTCAGGGTCCACCTCGACATCGCCCGCCCCCGCGGACTCGGCCTCCCCCTCTCCGCCGGAGACGCCCGAACTGGTCGTGGGCGTCAAGGCGAAGAAGGCCGGCGCCAAGGCCGACGAAAAGGTCGGTTTCACCATCACGGCCGCCACCACCACGGGCCGCGCGACCAATGTGCATGTGACAGAGGTCGTCGTGTCCGCGAAGCCGACCGTGAAGCTGGACGTCACCGGTGCCTGCCCGCCACCCGCCGAGGCCGACGGTTGTGATTTCGGAAGTGTGGACACCGAGGCCAAGCCCATCGAAACGTTCGTCTCGGTACCGGCGAAAATCGAAAAGCTCGTATCCGTGACGTTCTCGGTGACCGTGGAAGGCACCGTCGTCGAGGCCACCGACGAAACGAAAGAAGTCAAGGACAGCGACACCAACAAGGCCACGGTGACCTTCACCCCGCTGCCCAAGGAAACGAAGTCGCCCACCGCATCACCGTCGCGGACGCCGACGAAGCCGTCGCCTTCGCCCAGTGCGACCAAGTCGTCGTCCGGGACGAGCGGGGGCGGCAGTTCCGGCGGGTCGGGTTCTGGCGGCGGTTCCACGTCCGGCGGGACGAGCGGGTATGTGCCGCCGTCGCCCAACTCGTCGTTCGATCCTCGGAATCCGCAGGTGGCGCTGCCGTCCATCCAGGCGCCGAGCCCGTCGGTCGCGCCGAGTCCGGCGCCCGGATCGGCGACCCCGCAGAGCCGGCTGCAGGGCAACAAGGCGCCCGTCGCGCAGGACATCACGTTCGAGCGAATGGCGAGCACCCAGATCGCGTGGCTGGCCGCCCTGCTGGTCGCGTTCTCACTGCTGCTGACCCAACTGCGGCTCGGCAGGCGGCGCGTACCGGCCGGGGCGGCCGCGAAGCGCCCAAAGGGATCGCACCGACGCCCCCGCCGCGGCATGTTCGGCAAGTAACAGCCTCGCTGGTTGATCACCGCAAGACTTCATTTCGCCACGCTTTCAGCCCTTCTTTATGCGTTGAACTCGCCACATTAGAATGATCAACTACTCAGCCCGAATAAGGCGGCGATGCCATTCGGGGGTCAGGGGCGGGTCAGGGCGTAGCAGGCTATTGCTGCGGCCGCGACTACGTTCAGGGAGTCGACTCCGCGGGACAGGGCTGTTTCGTTCATGGGAATGCGGACGCGGTGGTCGGCCTCGTGCAGCCAGCGGGACGACAGGCCGTCCCCTTCCGAGCCCAGGAGGAGGGCGCGGCGGTCGGCGGTCTTCACCTCGTCAATGGGGTCGGCGTCCGGGGACGGGGTCAGGGCCAGGAGCTGGAAGCCCGCGTCGCGGATCGTGGACAGGTCGTTGTGCCAGTCGGCCATGCGGGCGTACGGCAGGGCGAAGACCGCGCCCATCGAGACCTTGACCGAGCGGCGGTAGAGGGGGTCGGCGCAGCGTGGGGCGAGGACGGCGGCGTCCACGCCGAGGGCCGCGGCGCAGCGGAAGATCGCACCGATGTTGGTGTGGTCGACGATGTCCTCGCAGATCACGAGGCGGCGGGCACCGGTGAGGACGGCGTCGAGCGGGGGCAGCGGGAGGCGTTCGAGGGACGCCAGGGCGCCGCGGTGCACCTGGAACCCGGTGAGCGACTCCATGACGGGGTCGTCCACGACGTAGACGGGGGCGTCCAGGCCGGACAGGACGTCGGCGAGCGGGTCGGCCCAGCGGCGCGCCATGAGGAGGGAGCGGACGGGGTGGCCGGCGGCGATCGCGCGGCGGATCACCTTCTCGCCCTCGGCGACGAACAGGCCGTGCTCCGCCTCCAGGCTCTTGCGGAGGTTCACATCCCGCAGCCGCACGTAGTCTGCAAGGCGCGGGTCGGCGGGATCCCGGACGGGCACGAGGTGGGCCATGTCCCCCAGTCTGCCGCCCGCCGCGGCCGGATTCGGTCGGCTTCGAACCCGTGGCCGCACCGATCCGTACCGCCGCGGTAGCGGTCCGTGACGGCCCGAGGCAATGCCAGGTTCGTCGGGACATACGGTGATGACCTGCGTCATTATCAGTTTTGAGTTCTTTGTAACCTCTGGTTCGTACTACTACAGTGCCGGGGAACATCGGCGGGTTTCTGGTGAATCGAGGGCAGGCCATGAGCGGACGTCATCGCAATGACTTCCCCGAGGGGATGGAAGGCGGCTACGACGCGTCCAGGCCCGTCTTCGGTCCGGCCAACGACGGGTCGTCCGACTGGTTCGGCGCGCGGGACGCCCAGGGGCGGCCGCTCTCCCAGCCCCCGGCGGGGCCGCAGGGCGCACCGCCCGGCGCGTCCGGCGAGACGCCGGAGTGGTTCACGCCGCGGCAGTCGTCGGAGGAGCCGGTCTACGGCTCGGGCGGCTTCGGCGGCGCGTCCGACGCGGGCGGCTACGGTCTTGGACGATCCGGCGGATACCCGCAGGAGCAGCGTTCGGGCGGATACCCGCAGGGGGAACAGCGTTCGGGCAGATACCCGCAGGGGGAACAGAGGTCCGGTGGTTACCCGCAGGGTGATCCGCGGCGCTCGTCCCCGCAGGGGCCTGCGCCCGAGTCCTCCCCGCTGGCCGGCACCGGGTACAGCGAGTACGACTCGATCCGGAGTTCGGACGGCGGCCCGTCCGGGTTCTTCGGCGGCGGCGCCGGCGGAACGGGGTCCGGCGGGTCCCGCGGATCGGGCGGGTCCGGCGGGTCCGGTGGGTCCGGTGGCTACGGCGGCGGGTCCGGCGGCTATGACAGCGGATCCGGCGGCTACGAGTACGGGCGCCGAAAGAAGAAGCGCAGCGCGACCGCGCTGATCGGCCCGATGGCGGGCGCCGTCGGCCTGGCGCTGCTGCTCGGCGTCGGCGTCTACGCGTTCGCCGAGAGCGGCGGCGGCTGCTCCGGCGACGACGCGATGAACCTGTCGGTCGCGGCGGCGCCGGACATCGCGCCCGTCGTGGAGAAGGCCGCCGGGCGCTTCAACGACAGCAAGCAGAAGGTCGACGGCAAGTGCGTCAAGGCGACGGTGAAGAAGGTCGAGTCGGCCGCGGTGACGCCGCTGCTGTCCGGGCAGGCCGTCGCGGGCGGGTCCAACGAGCGGCCGGACGTGTGGATCCCCGACTCGTCCCTGTGGATCTCGCTGGCGCAGGCCGACGCCGAGGGCGATGACAAGAGCGGCGTCATCTCCACCAAGACGTCCATCGCGAAGAGCCCGATCGTCGTCGGGCTGCCGCAGTCGCTCGCCGCGCAGCTGCAGAAGCAGGGCATCACGGCGAGCCCGTCCTGGGACAACCTGCTGAAGGCCGCCGGCGGCGTCGCGGGCGGCGCGGTGACGAAGAACCAGATGATCCCGGCGGGTTCGGTGCGGCTGGTCGTCCCCGACCCGATGAAGAACGCGGCGGGCATGGGCTCGCTCATGGTCACCAGCATGCTGCTGGCCAACGACCCCAACCGGGACTCGATCTTCACCGGCATCGTCCGGACGGTCCGCGAGAGCACCGTCCCCACCGTGGAGGCCGAGTTCGCGGCGTTCCGCAAGGGCCAGACCGGCAAGAAGCCGATCTCGCTGTCGTCCGAGCAGGCCCTCTTCCAGTACAACCGGACGAAGCCGGCGGAGCCCGCGGTGGCGCTGTACCCGATCGAGGGCACGCTGTCGATGGACTACCCGTTCACCGTCACCGGCAAGGACGCCGCCAAGCAGAAGGGCGCCCGGCTGCTGGAGAAGGCGATGACCACCGAGGCCACCCGCAAGGACGTCCACGAGCTGGGCTTCCGCACCACCGACAACAAGGCGCCGGCGGGCTTCACGCAGGCGGCCGGGGTGAGCCCCGCCAAGCCGCGGCAGCTGCCGCAGCCGAAGAGCGAGGACGTCGCCAAGATCATGCAGGCGTGGTCGAAGCTGACGCTCGGCCTGCGCATGCTGACGCTGATCGACGTGTCCGGCTCGATGCTGGAGAAGGTCGGCCCGAACACCAACCGGCTGCAGGCCATCGCGCAGGTGTCGCAGGGCGGGCTCAGCATGATGTCGAACGACACCGAGCTCGGCCAGTGGCTGTTCTCCACGAAGATGAACGGCGACCTGCCGTACAAGATCACGGTGCCGATCGGCCCGCTCGGCGAGCGGATCGGGTCCAACACGCGGCGCGGGCTCGTCCTGTCGACGCTCAACCAGATGAAGCCGAAGCCGAACGGCGACACCGGCCTGTACCGGACGATGCTGGCCGCCTACAAGAAGATGAACGACACCTACAAGCCCGAGTTCGGCAACTCGATCCTGCTGCTCACGGACGGCAAGAACGACGACGACGGCGGCCCCACGCTGAAGGCGACGCTGCAGCAGCTGAAGGCCATGCAGGACCCGAACAAGCCGATCCAGGTCAACATGATCGGCTTCGGCAAGGGGGTGGACCGGGGCGAGCTGGAGCAGATCGCCGCGGCGACCAACGGCAACGTCCAGGTCGCGCAGACGCCGCAGGAGATCTCCAGGATCTTCCTCAAGATGCTGTCCCGCCGGATCGAGTGACCCGGCGGCCGGCGGTCCGCGGCACCGCATGATCACCTTTCGGTGATCTTACGGATGCGTCAGGTAGTTCCTGATTTTTCCTGGCCTCCGGTGTCAACCGGGTGCCGCGGTGGATCGTCAAACTGGGTGGAGGCCCGACGGGGAGCGGGGCCGTCGGGCCTCCGACCCGCTTTCCCCCCGGCCCGTGACGGGGACATGACCGCCGGGCGCACCCGGCGACGGGAGAGCGCACGCTCCCCCTTCCTCGATCTTCCGGTCCGTCCCCGATGCCGCGGACACGGAAGCCGAACACTGCCCGCGGGAGGACACCCGTGTCCGGTTGGCCCAGTCTCGACCGCGCCGACGACGAACGCCTGGCCCGGTCGCTGGCCGCAGGCGATCCGAGCGCGCTCATCCAGGTGATGGATCGCTACGCGGCCCGCCTGTACGACTACTGCCACGCGCTGCTGCGCGACCAGGAGCAGGCGGCCGGAGCGCTCCACGACGCGCTCATCGCCGCCTACGCGCACGTGCCCGTGCTGCGCGAACCCGAGCGGTTCCGCGGCTGGCTGTACGCGCTCGTCCGCAACGAGTGCCGGCGGCGGCTGCGCGACCCCGACCGTCCCGCCGCGCGGCACGAGGCGCCCGAGGTCGAGGACGGCTTCCTGGACGAGGCCGAACTCGCCCGCCGGCAGGAGACCCGCCGGCTCGTGCACAGCGCCCTGTCGGCGCTGCGCGGTGGCGAGCGCGAGGCGCTCGACCTCATGCTGCGGCACGGCCTGGACACCTTCGAGGTCGGCGGCGTCCTCGGCCTCGGCGCGCAGGAGGCCGCCGATCTGACCGGCGCGGCCAAGGCCCACCTCGACGAGGCGCTCGCCGCCGTCCACATCGCCCGCACCGGGCGCGGCGACTGCCCCGCCGTCGCCGCGATCGCGGACGAGGGCGGCCGGGTGCTGCCGCCGCAGATCGTCCGCAAGCTCGTCCAGCACGTCGAGACGTGCCGGACGTGCGGCTCGCGGCGCGGGCGGGCGATGCCCGCGGCACGGCTGCTGCAGGTGCTGCCGGTCGCGATGATGCCCACCGACCTGCGCGGACACGTGATGGCCACCGCCACCGACGCCGCGCTCGCCTCGGACCTGTCCTACATCGCGCATCGCGCCGGGCCCCTGGACGAGTGGGGCTGGCCCTACCCCGACGACGCGTCGCCCGTCCAGGACTCCGCCCCGGGACGCGGGCACCGCGCGCTCTGGCCCGCGCTCGCCGCCGCCGCGGCCGTCATCGTGATCGTCGCGGGGGCGTTCTATGTGATGTCGGGCGGCTCTCCCACCAGCGGGACGACCGCGCAGGACCCGTCGGGCGGGGCGTCGGCGTCGGTGGTCGACCCGTCCTCGCCGCCCGACTCCGAAGACCCCCTGGACTCCCCGACCC
>NZ_SMJW01000490.1 GCF_004348335.1 Actinomadura bangladeshensis
GGGCCGTCCACGTCCGGGAGGGGCCTGGCGCGGTACGGCTTCCACAGGTCGAGCATCTGCGCGTCGAGCCGCGCGTCGAACGCGGGCGCCGCCGAGCACCAGAGCATCACGCCCCACGCGGCGGCGACGGTGGACGGCGTCTCGGACGTGAAGTCGGGCCACCGGTGCGGGTAGTCGGGCGCGGGCAGCACGGCCGCGGACTCCAGCGTCGACCGGACGCGCGACGTCAGCTCCGTCGCGAACCCGTGGCCGACGAACGGCAGCCCCGACGGCGGGTCGTAGGCGAAGTCGGGCCCGGCCGGGACGACGTGCGGCGGCAGGTTCGGCACCTGCCCGGCGCCCTGCTGCGCGGGCCGCGCCGCCATCCGGACGGCGGGCGTGCGGGGCGGCGGGCACAGGTACCACTGGCCGTCGGACGGGTGCAGCCGGTACCAGCGGGCCCACGCGCCGAACAGCCACCACGTCCCGTCCGGGAGGACGAGCATGCGGCCGCCGATGGCGTGGTGCCGCTGCTGCGGGGGCGCCGTCGGCCACCACGCGGCGGCCACCATCGCCCGCGTGTCGCGCTCCGCCCCCGTGAACGGATCCCCCGCGTACGGATCCCGCCCCCGTTGCGGGCTGGGCGGCGGAGCACTGCCATAGCCCGGTCCCCACACCACGAAGGTCATCGTAGTCAGCAGAAAACGCCCGGGGCCTGCCTGACCGGCGCAGAAGCCGCATCACCCCAGGTCAGCGAGCCCCTAAACCGGGCTTGACGCCGCGCCGAGCCCTGCTGCGGGGAGTTACCGCCAGGTGGCGGCGCGGTGCTTGGCGGCCTTCTCCATGTAGATCGCCGGGGTGTGCTCCAGGACGAGCCGGTCGTTGTCGTTCAACTCCCGGACGACCTTGCCCGGCGTCCCGGCGACCAGCACGCCGGACGGGATCTTCTTGCCGGGCGGCACCAGCGCGCCGGCGGCGATCAGCGTCCCCGCGCCGATCCGGGCGCCGTTCAGCACGATCGCGCCGATGCCGATGAGCGCGCCGGTCTCGACGTGGGCGCCGTGCACCATCGCCTTGTGGCCGAGGCTGACCCGGTCCTCCAGGATCGCGGGCATCCCCGGGTCGCAGTGCAGGCAGGACAGGTCCTGGATGTTGCACTCGTCGCCGACGACGATCTCCTCGTCCTCGGCGCGCAGCACCGAGCCGTACCAGACGCTGGACCCGCGGCCCAGCGTCACCCGCCCGACGACGACGGCGCCGGGCGCGACCCACGCCTCCGGGTCGATCTTCGGCCGGTCGTCACCCAACGCTCCGAGGTAGCTCATGCGGCCGATGCTAGGACGCGTCCCGGCCCGTCCGGGACGCCGGGTCCGCCCGTGGATCCGCCGCGGGGGCGCCGTCCGGCCGGGACGGTTCCCGCCCGGAAGGTCCGGTTCCGGCCCGCGACACGACCCCGTCCGGGAAGCGGACTTTGCCGGGATTAGATAGCTTGTCGAGCCCATCCAGATGAAGAAACGGCAGCAAGAACCGCGATCCGGTTGCGCGAATGGGGTGAGCCGGACAAGAGTCGTCCTGACGTTTCCATGTGGGCCCGCTCAGGCGGGTGAGGCTGTTATCGCAACCGACCCTGACGGGGTGATGACCCCCGCCAACGACCCCCAAGGCACCATGAGCAACGAAGCCGAGATCCTCCCGAACCTCCTCCAAGACGAGTCCTTCGAGATCGTGATGCGCGGCTACAACCGCCGTCAGGTCGACGACTACATCGCCCGCGCCCTGCACAAGCACCGCGAGCTGGAGGCGCGGCTCGCCCGCGCCCAGGACGACGGCGAGCGCCTCCGCCGCGAGATGGCCGAGCTCCGGGAGGCGCGCAAGCCCACCGGCGACGACCTGAGCGACCGGCTCCGCCAGATCATCAACCTCGCCGAGGACGAGGCCCAGGACAAGGTCGCGCAGGCCGAGGCCAAGGGCGCCGAGATCCGCGAGGACGCCGAGCACGAGTCCAAGCGGATCATCGACGAGGCCCGCGCGCACGCGGACAAGAACCTCGCCCAGGCGCAGGACAAGGCCGACCACGTGCTCGCGTCCGCCAAGAAGGAGTCGGAGAGCGTCCTGTCGTCGGCCAAGCAGGAGGCCGAGCAGACGGTGACGAGCGCGCGGCTGGAGGCCGAGCGCACCCTCACCGCGTCCGAGCGGCGCGCCGGCGTCATCAACGAGGGCGCCACGCAGCGGCTCACCGCGCTCACCAAGAACCACACCCAGGCCCTGCAGCGGCTCACCGAGATCAGCGACACGCTGCACCGGCTGCTCACCGCCGAGAACGAGGCCGGGCCGCTGGAGAAGATGGTCGAGGACGCCGTCCGGCAGAGCGCCCCGCGCAAGCAGGCCCCGCCCGCCGCG
>NZ_SMJW01000491.1 GCF_004348335.1 Actinomadura bangladeshensis
GCCGCCACCCTCAAACACTGGCGCATCCTGCGGAAGGCCCGCTGCTCACCGTCCCGCCTGACCGCCATCGTCCAAGCCATCCTCACCCTTCACCACCAGGCCACATGAAGTTGGAAATGGCTCACTGTTCCGGTCATGCCGGGGACTCTTGCGTTCGTGAACTTTGTGGGGTCTTCGAATTTAGGTGGGGACCCATGTCGTCGGGCTCGTCGGGTGGTTGCGCAACGTGACCGGAGTCCTTGGTTGTGGCGGTTGCGGAAGCCGAAGGCGTTGCGGGCTTCTGGGACGATCTTCGTGCTCCGGCCTCCTCACTGTCCGCGGCCAGGCGGTGCATTTCCAGATGGGTGTTCTGCTATCAATCTCTGGAGGTCGAATGTGAGGATCATCGCATAGTCGTCGATCGCGGCCATTTTTTCGAAGATATCCTTGGCCACCGTCTCCTCATGTGCCTTGTCGCTGTCAAAAGAGCGCAGTGTGACGACTATCGGGTATTGGGAGAAATCCATGCCGAAGTCGTCTTCGAAATCGTGGTGCAGTTCGACCTCTACTGCCACGTCACGAGTTCGCCCAGCGTAGGCGATAGGGTTGTCTTTCGTGTCGAACTTGCGCATCTTGCAGGTCGCGGCGGTCGCTATGTCGGCCACGAGTTGATCTATCGAGTTGTTCGTTCGGATGAATATCTCGTGATAGCTGCTCACGTTGCCCCTCAAGGCCAGGTTATGTCGTAGCCGTCGCCAAGGATTCGGATTGAATCCATGCGTCCGGGATTGTGGCGTAGGAACCGGTTCAATCCTTCTCTGGCGCCATCTTCTGTCAGTCCGCTGCCGCAGGCGTCGATGATCGCACTAGGTGCCTGTCCCTTCGCTGTATTCAGGGCGTTCTTGATGCTCCCGGGTGCGGCGCCTGGTTTAAGGCTTTTGAACTCGACTGGAACGTCGTCCACGAGAGCATCCGGTGTCCGCACTCTGTCGACCTTGGATTCTGGCACGGCCTCCACGCGGCGGCCCTCTAAAACGAGTAGATCCGCGATCAAGCGTTCCTTTTGGTTGAATGTCTTTCTGGATTCATCGAGTTTTCCGGCTCCGGCGAGCGATGGCTGTGTGTCGGCTGGATTTGTGTCGATATTCGGTTGTTTTGGAGACTCGGGGTGAGGAGTGGTTGGATGGGGAGCCGCCGAGGGTTTCTCGGATAGTTTGCTGATTTTGGGGGCTTCGGCGGCGGCTTGTTGGAGGGCGCGGGCGGAGGCGGCGGTTTCGGTTCTGCCGGTGCGGCGGAGGGCTGTGGCCAGGCGGGCGGTTATGCCGGAGCCTGAGCCGGTGCCGGCGGTCACTGCTGTTATGACGATCGTGGGGGCGGCCTCGCCGAACGCGCGGACGGGGTCGCGTTTCCATTCTTCCCAGTTGATGGCGGCCTTGGCGAAGGCGACCGGGTGTTGGACGCCTTGGGCGAGGCCCTGAATCTGGCCTACCGGGCCTCGCTCCAGCCAGCCCTTCGGTTTGATCGCTATGTAGAAGGGGGCGGTCATCGGGTTGCCGGCCAACGCGCCGAGGCCCATGTCCTTCACGCCTTGGCCGAGGCCGGGGAGGTAGTGGTGGGCGTAGGCGTTCCAGCCGTCGTGGAACACGTTGCCGGTTTTGGCGGGCTGGACGACCTGCTGGCGGTCGGTCTTGAGGAGTTCGTCGCGGCTTCGGCGTACTTCGGACTTCTGCTGGGAGATCGTGAGCGCGGCTTGTGAGATCGTCCTGGCGGGGGCGGTGCTGAGGCCGAGGTTGGCGAGTATTTCGGAGAGGGCCTGGGCGGCGTCCTCCCAGGAGTTCGAGGCGCGCGTCAGTTCCGCGCTGAGCTGGTCGAGCTTCTCCGGTGAGCCGCTGCGGACGGCCGATGCGGGACGGCCTCCCCGGGGTGCGCCCGGGATGTAGGGGTCCCGGACGCGGGGCGGGCCGGCGCCCGCGGCCAGGTGCCGGACGGAGTCGAAGGCGGCGTAGAAGGCGGAGCGCACGTCCTCGTGCTGGTTCGCGAAGGTCTTCTGGAGGCGGTCGGCGGCCGGGCCCACCAAGGCTCCGTCGAGGAGGAGCGTGTGGGCGCGTTTCAGGGCGGGGCCGTCTTCTTCAGCTAATCGTTTGACGTGCGGTAACAGGGAAGCCGCTTGTTCTGCTCGGTCCATCGCACCTCCCGCCCGGCCGCCCGACGGGTTGTCAGGTTAGAGGTTGCGAACGGGACTGGCTAGGTGAGTAAGTGGCTGTTCAGGTGAGCACTTGGGTGGTGAGGAGTTGTCCGAAGTCCCTCTCGAAGGATTCGTAGAGGGTGCGGAGGGCGGGGCCCGGCCATGCGGCCGGGAGG
>NZ_SMJW01000492.1 GCF_004348335.1 Actinomadura bangladeshensis
GACGGTGGCGGTGCTGGTGTACGCGAGTTGGGCGCTGGGGTCGCGGTGTTCCGGTGGGCGATGGCGGCGGCGGACGCGCGGCTGCAGGACCGGATCGGTGACGGCGCGCGGGCGACGGTGACGTCGGTGGCGGGGTTCGGTTCGGAGACGGTGGCGGTGCTGGTGTACGCGAGTTGGGCGCTGGGGTCGCGGTGGGCGGGTGCGGGTGTGCTGATGGCGGTGGCGGCGGTGCCGTATGTGGTGGTGGCGGTCGTGCTGGGGTCGGGTGCGTGGCGGGGCCGTGTACATCGGGAGATGTAGGCGCGGGGGGTCGGCTACGCGAAAGGCGCAGCGCGGTTGCACGCTCGCGCCCGATTCGCCGCCGGTGGGTGCGCCCCGAGGATCGTGGTGTCGGTTTCGTGTCGATTCTTGGAGCGTGTGGCGATGGGCGGGGACCCGCTGATGCTGGCGCGGGTGCAGTTCGCGTTGACGGCAGGGACGCATTTCCTGTTCGTGGCGCTGACGCTGGGGCTGGCGACGCTGGTGGCGTTGACGCAGACGCGGGCGACGGTGTCGGGCAGTGCGGTGCATGCGCGGATGGTGCGGTTCTGGGGCCAGCTGTATGTGATCAATTATGCGGTGGGGATCGTCACGGGGCTGGTGATGGAGTTCCAGTTCGGGTTGAACTGGTCGGGTCTGTCGCGGGTGTCGGGGAGCGTGTTCGGGGCGCCGCTGGCGCTGGAGACGATCACCGCGTTCTTCGTGGAGTCGACGTTCCTGGGGTTGTGGATCTTCGGGTGGGATCGGCTGAACCGGTGGGTGCATCTGGCGCTGATCTGGGTGGTGACGCTGACGGCGTACCTGTCGGCGTACTTCGTGCTGGTGGCGAACGGGTGGCTGCAGCGTCCGGTGGGGTTCGAGATGGTGGACGGGACGGCGCGGCTGACCGATGCGGGGGCGCTGCTGACGAATCCGACGGCGGTGCTGGCGTTCTTCCACGTGCTGTTCGGGGGCCTGCTGACGGCGGGTTTCTTCATGGCGGGGGTGAGCGGTTTCCATCTGCTGCGGCGGACGGCGGAGGTGGAGTTCTTCCGGCGGTCGATGCGGATCGGGTTGCTGACGGTGATCGTGTCGGTGATGCCGGTGGTGGTGTTCGGCGGGATGCAGTTCCGGTACACGCAGCCGACGAAGACGGGCGGGGACCGCGCGGCGGCCGCGGTGGCGGACTTCACGGCGCGGTTCGGGCCGGGCGAGTATCTGGCGCCGTCGACGGCGCATGTCGCTGAGGGCCTGATGGTGTCGATGTGGTCGCTGATGGTCCTGGTCGCCATGGTCGCGCTGGTGAAGTTCCCGTTCGGGCGGTGGCTGGTGCGGGGCCGGGTGTTCCACGTGCTGATGATCGCGGCGGTGCCGCTGCCGTACGTGGCGATGATCGCGGGCTGGGTGTTCCGCGAGGTGGGGCGGCAGCCGTGGATGGTCTACGGGGTGCTGAAGACCGAGGACGCGCTGTCGCCGGGCGTGGGCGCGGGGACGGTCGCGGTGTCGTTCGCCGCGTTCGCGGTGCTGTTCGCGGCGCTGTTCGCGGTGAACGCGTGGCTGCTGGCGCGGTTCGCGCGGCGGGGGCCGGAGGGTGCGGGCCTGGGCGCCGCTCCCCCGGTGGAGCCGGCTGCGCCGGCGCTGAGCCCGACGTTCTGATGGTTCGCGTTCCGATGCTCGTTCTTCCGGTGTCCGGCGTTTCGACAGGAGCTTGATGATGGATGTGCTCGCGGTGGTGCTGCTGGCGGTGTTCGCCGGCGGGTATCTGGTGCTGGCCGGCGCGGACGTCGGGGTGGGGATGCTGCTGCCGTGGCTGGGCCGGGACCAGCGGGAGCGGCGGCTGGTGATCGCCTCGTTCGCGCCGTTCTTCCTGGGCAACGAGGTGTGGCTGGTGGCGGCGGCGGGTCTGGTGGCGGGCGCGTTCCCGGGTCTGGAGCACCGGTTGCTGGAGGAGCTGTACCCGCTGGTGGTGGTGCTGCTGATCGGCTGGGTCGTGCGGGACATGGGGCTGTGGCTGCGGGGCCGGGTGGACGCGGCGGGGTGGCGGTCGGTGTGGGACGGCGCGGTCGTGGCGGGCAGCTGGGCGCTGGCGCTGGCGTGGGGTTCGGTGCTGGGGTCGGTGCTGGCGGGCGGCGGGTTGAACGCCGGGAGTGTGGCGGGGCTGCCGCTGGCGGCGCTGTTCGCCTGGCACGGGGCGGGGTTCGCGCGGTGGCGGCTGCCGGTGGAGCTGGCGGCGCGGGCGCGCCGGGTTCCGTCGCGGTACGGGTTGTCGGCGCTGGTGATGGGGTGCGTGCCGGTGGTGGCGGGGGTGGAGGTGCCGTG
>NZ_SMJW01000493.1 GCF_004348335.1 Actinomadura bangladeshensis
GGCGGGGAGGATGCCTTCGTTGGCGGCCCAGGTGCGGAGTTCGCCGGCGGCGGCCTCCTTGCCGATCATGCCGCGGTCCAGGCGGACGTCCAGGAGGAACTTGTACGCCCTGCCGACGAGGGGGCCGGGCTTGATGCCGAGGATGTCCTGGATCTCGTTGCCGTCGAGCTCCGGGCGGATCGCGGCCAGCTCCTCCTCCTGCGCGAGGCGCTCGATGCGCAGTTCCAGGTCGTCGTAGGTGCGGCGGAGCCGGTCGGCCTTGCGCCGGTTGCGGGTCGTGCAGTCGGCGCGGGTCAGCTTGTGCAGCCGGGACAGCAGCGGCCCGGCGTCGCGGACGTAGCGGCGGACGGCCGAGTCCGTCCACTCGCCGGTGCCGTAGCCGTGGAAGCGCAGGTGCAGCTCCACCAGGCGGGACACGTCGTTGATGACGTCCTTCGGGTAGCGCAGGGCGGTCAGCCGCTTGCGGGTCATCTTCGCGCCGACGACCTCGTGGTGGTGGAACGACACCCGGCCGCCGTCCTCGAACCGGCGCGTCCGCGGCTTGCCGATGTCGTGCAGCAGCGCCGCCAGCCGCAGCACGAGGTCGGGCCCATTCTGCTCCTGCGCGATGGCCTGCTCCAGGACGATCAGCGAGTGCTCGTAGACGTCCTTGTGCCGGTGGTGCTCGTCGATCTCCAGCCGCAGCTTCGGCAGCTCCGGCAGGACGTGCGCGGCGAGGCCCGTCTCGACGAGCAGCGCGAGACCCTGCCGCGGGTACCGGCCGCAGATCAGCTTGGACAGCTCGTCCCGGATCCGCTCGGCGGAGACGATCTCGATGCGGGACGCCATCTCCTTCATCGCGCGGACGACGTCCGGCGCGACCGCGAACCCGAGCTGCGAGGCGAACCGGGCGGCGCGCAGCATCCGCAGCGGGTCGTCGCCGAAGGAGTCCTCGGGTCTGCCGGGCGTCCGCAGGAGCTTGCGCTGCAGGTCGGTGAGGCCGCCGAACGGGTCGACGAACTCGTGGCCGGGCAGCCGCGCCGCCATGGCGTTCACCGCGAAGTCGCGGCGGCGGAGGTCCTCGACGAGGGACGTCCCGTAGGAGACGTCCGGCTTGCGGGACTTCGGATCGTAGGACTCGCTGCGGTAGGTGGTGATCTCCAGCTCGACGCCGTCCTTGCGGAGGCCGACGGTGCCGAACTCGATGCCGATCGTCCAGTGCGCGTCCGCCCAGTCGCGGATGATCTCCAGGGTGCGTTCGGGCGGCGCGTCGGTGGTCAGGTCGACGTCCTTGGTGCGGCGGCGCAGCAGCGCGTCCCGGACGGGCCCGCCGACCAGCGCCAGCTCGTGACCGGCCGCCGCGAACAGGGCGCCGAGGTCGTCGGCGACGGGGGCGATCCCGCGCAGCAGCTCGGCGATCGCGGTGCGCCGCGAGGACTCTGGGGTCACGTTCTGGTTGGGCACGGCCATCGAGCGTATTTCCTTGATTGACGGGCTGACAAAGGACTTTCCGATGATCGCGGGGCCTCGCGCGGGAGCCTTTGCGGGGCCGGAGCCGGACGGACCCCTTCTCATGCCGCGATCTCCGGGTTACGTTCTGGGCACCCCGATGACGCCAGCGCGACCGCCGGTGAGCCTCCCGCACGACAACGGTAGCGGGATCCCCAAGGGCCACGGTCCGCCGCATCTGCGGGTGAGGCGCATCGTGATGGTTTACGTGACGTTTGACGCGAGTTAGGCCAGTCGTTCCGGGTATGTGGGGATATCCCCCACAGAGTGCGAAGCACGGGGACTCAGCGAAACCAGTTCCGGGGGTGAGCGGGGAGGCCCCCGCGGAATGGAGCCGAAGATGAAGGACGCTCTCGCCATCCACCGCGCGCTGCTCGAATGGGAGGCCGTGCACGAGATCGTGCGGCTGCCCGGCGCCATCTCCCACGCCGACGAACTCCCGAAGGCCCTCGGGCTCCCGGCGGAACGGTGCCTGGTGACGCGCGTCTACGCCTGCGACGGCGGACGGCACGGCCGCCGCTTCCTGACCGGCGTGATCGTCCCGGCGGGTGAACGCCCGGTGATGGCGGCGGTCCGGCGGACGGTCGGCGCCCGCACCGTCCGGCCCGCGCACCCCGACCTCGTGAACGCGGTCACCGAGTACGCGGCCGGCCTCGTCTGCCCGCTCCTGCTGCCCGACACGATGCCGCTGCTCATCGACCACCGCCTGGCGGACGGCCTGAACTCCGACGACGTCGTCTACACGGCGACGGGGGAGGCGTACACGGCCCTCGGCATCCGAGGGAGCTCCCTCTACGCCCTCTGCCACGCCAAGCCGGTCGACCCTCTCG
>NZ_SMJW01000494.1 GCF_004348335.1 Actinomadura bangladeshensis
GGGTGAGGGGGGCGGCGACGACGATGGTGCCGGCGCGGCCGCGGCCGGCGATGTGGCCGTCGTCGACGAGCCGCTGGTAGGCCTCGGTGACGACGCCGCGCGAGACGCGCAGTTCGGCGGCCAGGACGCGGGTCGGCGGGAGGCGCCCGCCGACGGGCAGGCGGCCGTCGGCGATGGCGGCGCGGAGGTTGCGCGCGAGCCAGTCCGACAGGCCGCCGGGCGGGGCGTCGGCGGGGTCGAGCTGCAGGAAGTCCGACCCCCGGATTATGGCCCGGTCGGGTTCGTCGTCTTTGGACCTGTGCACCGGGCCATTGTGGACCCCAGGGTGATCCCATGGAGACGACGAACACGGCCATGACGCCCGCCGGGTACGTGCACGGGTACTCCGGGCGGGAGGCGCGGCGGCTCGGCGACCAGGCCGACGCGCTCGCCGAGCTGCTGCACGCCGGGACGTCCTATCCGGCGGGCAGCCGGGTGCTGGAGGCCGGCTGCGGGGTCGGCGCGCAGACGGTGCACCTGGTGAGCCGCTCCCCCGGCGCGCACGTGACCGCGCTGGACGTGTCGGCCGCGTCGCTCGCGCAGGCCCGCGCCCGGGTGGCGGCATCGTGCCCGGGGGCGCGCGTGCAGTGGTGCCGCGCCGACCTGTACGACCTGCCGTTCGCCGGCGCCGCGTTCGACCACGTGTTCGTCTGCTTCGTGCTGGAGCACCTGCGGGATCCGGGCGGTGCGCTGGCGCGGCTGCGGCGGGTGCTGCGGCCGGGCGGGACGCTAACGGTCATCGAGGGCGACCACGGGTCGGCGTTCCTGCACCCCGACAGCGCCCACGCCCGCGCCGCGATCGCCGATCTGGTGGCGCTGCAGGCCGCGGCGGGCGGGGACGCGCTGATCGGGCGGCGGCTGCGGCCGCTGCTGGCCGCCGCCGGGTACGCGGGGATCGCCGCCGGGCCCCGCACGGTGTACACCGATCGGGACCGTCCGGCGCTGGCCGAGTCGTTCACTCTGGACACCTTCACCGCGATGGTGGCGGCCGTGCGCGGTGACGCCGTCGCGGCGGGGCTGGCCACGCCCGCCGACTGGGACCGCGGTGTCGCCGACCTGCGGCGGGCCGCCGGGCCGGACGGGACGTTCCACTACACGTTCTTCAAGGCGACGGCCGTGAACCCCGGGTGAGGCGCGGGTGCGGCACTGGTGGGATGCGCTCAGTCGTCGGGCAGGAGCGGGCCGAGGGGCCCGAGGTCGAGGTTGAGGTCGTGGTCGTCGAGGCCGAAGTGGTCCTTGAGCCGGGTCATGGCCTCCTCCAGCCGCATCAGCGCCAGCCCGAGGTCCTCGACCTGCTGGTCGGTGAGGTCGCCGCCCTCGGCGCGGCGCAGCGCCTGCCGTTCCATCAGCTGCCGGATCAGCTCGACCAGCGTCAGGACGAGCTTGACCAGGTCCCGCTCGACCGTCTCGGGGTCGGACCGCAGCCGCTGCATCGTCCGGGACGAGCGTTCCCGCAGGTCCCGT
Organism: Actinomadura bangladeshensis; assembly: GCF_004348335.1. Taxonomy (GTDB): domain Bacteria; phylum Actinomycetota; class Actinomycetes; order Streptosporangiales; family Streptosporangiaceae; genus Spirillospora; species Spirillospora bangladeshensis. Next base: position 1,504 of record NZ_SMJW01000494.1, read on the forward strand.
TCGCGGGCCGGGGCCGCCCGCACCGGGGCGGACGCGGAGGCGCCGCCGGTGCGGCCGGCGAGGATGTCGTCGGTGAACGGGTCGCCCACCGCGGGGTCGCGCACCGACACCTCCCCCGTCACCGGTTCGCGGGCACGGCCGCCGTCGCGGCGGTCGCGGGGGTCGCGGGGGTCGCGGGGGTCTGGGTCGGATCGGGTCACGGGCCCTCCTCCTCGGGCAGCAGCTCGTCGCGGACGGTGGTGATCAGCGCCCGCAGCGACACCTGCACCAGGTCGACCCCGGCGATCGAGATCACCAGGTCGCCGGCGATGACGACGCCGCCCGCCAGCAGCCGGTCCAGCAGGTCGACCAGCGCGATCCGCTCCAGCGGGGCGTCGCCGGCGTGGTCCAGGACGGCCGTCACGCGTCCCCCGGTGCGCGGGCGGGCGTCGCGGCGGCGGTGTCGATGAAGGAGTACGGCGGCCACGGCCCCGTCACCTCCACCTCGATGCCCGCCAGCCGCTCCCCCGCGGCCCGCGTCACCGCGAGGAAGCCCTCCACCTGCTCCTCGTCCAGCAGGTAGGCGGCGTTGAGGATCTGGGTGCCCGGCCGGCCCGACAGGCGCGGGTCCTGCGGCGGATGGTGCCGGGACGCCACCGCGTGGTCGGCGAGCTCGGCGTGCACGGCGCCGGCCTGCTCGCTCACCCGGCGGCCGGCGTCGGCGCGGCGCCGGCGCTCCTGCTGCCGGCGCCGCAGGTACGCCGTCCCGACCCCGCCCGAAGAGCCGGCGGCCGGGTCGTCGGCGGGGTCGGCGGCGGGCTGGGGGCCGGTGAGG
>NZ_SMJW01000495.1 GCF_004348335.1 Actinomadura bangladeshensis
CGGCAAACACAACCCCCGCCGTTCCGGCCCCTGGCACTGGACTAGAACGCGTTCTAGTATCTCGGCCATGAGGTTCACCTATGCCGAGGCGATGACCGATCCGGCGTTCTACGCGCCGCTGGCCAAGGCGGCCGAGGACGCCGGTTACACGAGCATGTCGATCGCCGACTCAGTGGTCTATCCGAGGGAGTCCGACTCGACCTACCCCTACACCCCGGACGGCGACAGGGAGTTCCTGGAGGACAAGCCCTTCATCGAGACGTTCATCCTCATCGCGGCGCTGGGCGCGGTGACCACAACGCTGCGCTTCACGCCGTTCGTGTTGAAGCTCCCGATCCGTCCGCCCGTGCTGGTGGCGAAGCAGGCGACGTCGATCGCGTCCATGACGGGCGGCAGGCTCGGCCTGGGCGTGGGCCTCAGCCCGTGGCCGGAGGACTTCCAGGTGATGGGCGTCCCCTGGGAGCGGCGCGGCAGGCGGATGGACGAGGCGATCGACATCATCCGCGGTCTCGGCACCGGCGACTACTTCGAGTTCCACGGCGAGCACTTCGACATCCCGGCGATCAAGATGACGCCGGCCCGCCCGTTCCCGATCCTGGTCGGCGGGCACAGCGAGCCGGCGCTGCGCCGCGCGGTCGTCCGCGGGGACGGCTGGATGCACGCGGGCGGCGACGACCTGGACGCCCTCCTGGCCAGGCTGAACGACATCCGCAAGCAGGAGGGCAAGGAGAACGACCCGTTCGAGGTCCACGTCATCTCCATGGACGCCTACACGCCCGACGGCGTCAAGCGCCTGGAGGACAAGGGCGTCACCGACGTGATCGTCGGCTTCCGGTCGCCCTACGCCAAGGGCCCCGACACCCAGCCCCTCGCCAAGAAGATCGAGCACCTGGAACGCTTCGCCGAAACCGTCATCGCCAAGGTGGGCCCATGAAACAGGAACACGTTACAGACGCCGTCACGTGGAACGCCTCCACCGCCGACCACCCGGCCCGCCGGGCGGCCCGCGCCTCCATGGCGGCCGTCATCGAGGGCCGCAAGCAGGACTGGCTGGCCCTCTTCGCCCCCGACGCCCTGGTCGAGGACCCGGTCGGCCCGTCGTTCCTCGACCCCACCGGCAACGGCCACCGCGGTCCCGAGGGCATCGAGGCGTTCTGGGACAACTTCATCTCCACCATCGCCGGCTTCCGCTTCACCGTGGCCGACTCCTTCGCCAACGGCCCCTGCTGCGCCAACGTGGCCACGATCACCACCACGACGCCCGACGGCTCCACCATGACCATCGACTGCGTCCTGATCTACACGGTGAACGAAGCCGGACAGATCACGTCCCTACGGGCCCACTGGGAGCCCGACCGGGCCATGGCGACCCTCACCCACCCCTGACGGGGCCGGTCACGCCTCGTTCCCGGCCGCGAGCCGTGCGGCCAGCGCCTCGGCGACCTGCTCGCCGATGTCGCGCGGGATCGCCGCGGCGATCCGCTCCGGGGTGAGCTTCGCCAGGACGGCGGCGGCGACGGCGTCCTCGTCCACGTCCGCCGGGTCCTGCTCGAGCAGGCTCCTGACCAGCGCCTTCGTCTCGGCCGCCCGGCCGTAGGTCTCCCGGAGCACGTTCTTGGCCTGCATCAGGTCCTTGGAGGATCCGGGAGGCGCGTCGAGCGAGAGGTTCCACACCGCGAGGGCGACCTTCTGCACGTCCTTGTCGGTGAGGGGCATGTCGTCTCCTTCGATGAGCCGGGCGACATCGTCCCGGAAGCCCTTCATGTTCACACTGTGCGGGTCGGGCTTCTGGGTGTTGACCTCCTTGTGACCCTTCACCCGCGAGACCGGCAGCCCGAACTCCCTGCACAGCTCGGCGCACAGCCGCTTGTAGGCGTCGAGCTGGACGTCCGGCCAGGGCTGCCGGCCGTCGTTCTCCGCCTCGATCCCCAGGCTGTTGGAGTTCGTATGATTGGCCGACGTGCTGGGCGCGTTGTGCCAGCACCGCCCGGCCGCGATCACGTAAATGCGCCCGGACCGCCCGAGCCCGAACTGCGAGAGGGGCCCGTCCAGCCCCGGCCGCCCGTCCCGGACGACCCCCAGCGACGGATAGTCGCCCCCACCGGACGCACCGGCCGTGTGATGGCAGACGATCCCGCGCACGTACGGCTGCGGACCATGGCCGCGCGACTTCCACCCGGACACCTCGGTGACGGGGTAACCAGTACGACGCGCCACCTTGGCAAGTTGCGTCAGGTACGGCAAGGGGATCCTCCCAGTGCGGCACAGAGACCGGCGCCGAGCAGCGTACCGACTCCCCCACCCCCCGCAAC
>NZ_SMJW01000496.1 GCF_004348335.1 Actinomadura bangladeshensis
CCGCACCAGGCGGAGCTGGACACCTGGACCCATCTGGTCGGGATGTACGACGACACCACCAAGAAGCTGCAGGTCTATGTCAACGGCGACGCCGGGACGCCGAGCCCGCAGGTGCCGGCGGCATGGACCGCCACGGGCGGGTTCCAGATCGGGCGCAGCCTGTGGTGGGGCCAGCCGGCCGACCACTGGCCGGGGCAGGTCGACGATGTCCGGGTCTACGACCGGATCCTGTCCACCGCCGAAATTACCGACCTGTACCAGCAGGCCCCCGTCCTGAATGCCCGCTGGAAACTGAACACCGCCAACGACGGCCTGTCCCTGGGCGAGGTTAAGGACGACGGGACGGCCCCGCCGCTGAAACTGCGCAACGGTGCGGCCATCGTGGCTGGCGCTGGCTTCAAGAGCCCCCTCGTGTCACCGGCGGGGTTGCAGTTGGACGGGCTGGGCGCCTATGCCGAGGCCGACCCTGCCGCCCCCGAGGCCGATTCGGCGTTGATCTCCACCGATGGGAGCTTCACCCTCACCGGTTGGGTGCAGAACCTGCAGCGCCCACAGACCACTGCCACGGTGTTCTCCCTCCCAGGAACCCAGACCAATGCATTCGCTTTGCGGTACGTCCCGGATGCGGTCGAGCCGGCAGCCCTGGGCGTGTGGCAGTTGGAGATGAACAACGCCGACCTCCCGGTCACCGATGCCTCCCATCCGCAGCGGCTGACCAGTAACTCCGCGTACAGCGAAGACGATTGGGATCACATCGCGGTCGTCTACGACGCCACCAACCGGACGATGAGCCTGTACATCAACGGCTCCACCGTCAACGGCCCCGACGGTGACTCTGAAGAGGGAGATGTGCGTCCCTTCAAGGGTTCAGGCGGACTGCAGGTCGGACGCAATGCGTTCGGTGGCAACAGCGCGGGAACCGACTTCTGGCCTGCTGCCTTGGACGACGTCTGGCTCTATCGAGGGGTCCTCAGCGCCACCCAGATCGCCGAGCTCGGCAACGCATTCGAGTACGACACCGATAACGGGCCCTAACCACCGCACCCATGCGGCAGGCACGTCGGCCTCTTGCCTCAGTGTCTGCCGCCGATTCCAACAGATCGACGATTGGTGCCCCGACGAGGTTTTGGGCGGGGTTGGAGCAGGCGCGTGGGCGCAGGAGGATGCCGTGAGAACAGGCCGCAAGACCCTGGTGCTGTCCCATTCTCGGACGACGCGTGCCGTCGCGGCGATCATGGCCGTGGCCTTGGCCGTGGGGGTGCTGTCGGCGACGCCGCCCGCGCTTGCGGAACCCGGCTCTCAGCGTCCCACCGTCAACGATCACGAAAACCCGGTCAACGGCCATGACCTGAAGGTCCGGCCCCGCAAGAAGCTGACGCTGAAGCCGGGGCCGCCGGCCAGGGCCGCCTGGCCCAAGCCCGGTACCGGTGAGGTGGCACTGCCCGCGACATCCAAGTCGGGGGTGCATGCCGGTGCGCTGCCAGTGCGGGTGCTGCCCGCTGAAAAGCCTGCCGCGAAGTCTGCCGCGCGTAGCGGGGTGGGGGCTGCGGAGAAGGTGCGGGTGTCGGTGCTGGACCGCGCCGCCACCGCCAAAGCCGGGGTGAACGGGCTGGCCTTCACCGTGGCCCGCACTGACAAACCGCAAGCCGGCCGGGTCGGCGTCGAACTCGACTACGCCAAGTTCGCGCAGGCGTTCGGCGGCGCCTACGGATCGCGGCTGCGCCTGTACCAGATGCCCGCCTGCGCGCTCAGCACCCCCGACAAGCCGCAATGTCGGCTGGCGGCGCCGCTGGATGCCGTCAACGACACCGGCGAGCAGACCCTTACCGCGCAGGTGACCGCCGCCCCCGCCCGAACCGCGACGACGGTCCCCTCCGGTGTCCCGGCTGCGGCGTCGCAGTCGGTGGGGACGCTCCTGGTAGCGGCGGCAGGGGAATCGGGTCCGCAGGGCGACTACAAGGCGACCTCGCTGGAGGCGTCGGCGACCTGGCAGGCCGGCGGCAACGGCGGAGGGTTCACCTGGTCCTACCCGATGCGGGTGCCCCCGGTCCCCGGCGGCCTGACCCCCAACGTGTCGGTCAGCTACTCCTCGGGAAGCGTGGACGGCAGGACCGCCAACACCAACGGGCAGCCCTCCTGGGTCGGTGAGGGCTTCGACCTGTGGCCGGGTTACATCGAGCGGCGCTACAAGGCATGCGAGGACGACGGTGCGCCCAAGGACGAGTGGGGGAACTCGCCGGGCGATCAGTGCTGGGGATATG
>NZ_SMJW01000497.1 GCF_004348335.1 Actinomadura bangladeshensis
CCGCACCAGGCGGAGCTGGACACCTGGACCCATCTGGTCGGGATGTACGACGACACCACCAAGAAGCTGCAGGTCTATGTCAACGGCGACGCCGGGACGCCGAGCCCGCAGGTGCCGGCGGCATGGAACGCCACGGGCGGGTTCCAGATCGGGCGCAGCCTGTGGTGGGGCCAGCCGGCCGACCACTGGCCGGGGCAGGTCGACGATGTCCGGGTCTACGACCGGATCCTCTCCGTCGCGGAGATCTCCGGGTTGTATCAGCAGGCCCCCGTCCTGAATGCCCGGTGGAGACTCAACGCGGCGGCCGGAGGCGTCAGCCCCGGCGAAGCCAAGGACGGTGGGGCCGCGTCTCCGCTGATGCTGCGCAACGGCGCGGCGATCTCGGCCGGCGCCGGCTTCGGAGGCCCCTTCGTATCACCCGCGGGGCTGCAGTTGAACGACGTGCTCGGCGCCTACGCCGAGGCCGATCCGGCCGTCACGGCGGGCGGCGATGCGCTGCTGTCCACCGATGAGAGCTTCACCCTCACCGGCTGGGTGCAGAACCTGCAGCGCCCGCAAAGCGCGGCCACGGTGTTCTCACTGCCGGGAAGCCAGACCAACGCGTTCGCGCTGCGGTACGTCCCGGACGCCGCCGAGCCGGCCGACCTCGGTGCGTGGCAACTGGAGATGAACAATGCCGACCTCCCGGCCGGCGACGCGTCCCATCCGCAGCGGCTGACGAGCAATTCCGCCTATACCGAAGACGACTGGGACCATCTGGCGATCGTCTACGACGCGACGAACCGGACGATGAGCCTGTACATCAACGGCTCCACCGTCAACGGCACGGATGGCGACTCCGAAGCGGGAGACGTGCGCCCCTTCAAGGCCGCGGGGGGCTTGCAGGTCGGGCGGAACGCGTTCGGCGGCAACGGCGCGGGAACCGATTTCTGGCCCGCCGCCCTGGACGACGTCTGGCTGTACCGGGGCGTCCTGAGCCCCACCCAGATCGCCCAGCTCGGACAGGCGATCGAACTCGACACCGACGACGGGCCCTAGACACCGCACCCATGCGCGGCGGACGCCTCCGCCTCCCCCGGAGGTGCCCGCCGCCAATCCCGGCACAACGACGATTTGCGCCCCGACGAAGGGTTCGGGGCTGGAGCAGGCGCGTGGGCGCAGGAGGATGCCGTGAGAACAGGCCGCAAGACCCTGGTGCTGTCCCATTCTCGGACGACGCGTGCTGCCGCCGCGGTCATGGCCGTGACACTCGCCGGAGGGTTGCTGACGGCGACGCCGCCCGCGCTCGCGGAACCACCCGGCTCACAGCGTCCCACCGTCAAGGACCATGAGGACCCGGTCAAAGGCCATGACCTGAAGGTCCGCCCCCGGAAGAAGCCGACGTTGGAGCCGGGACCGGCGGCCAAGGCCACCTGGCCCGAGCCCGGCACCGGCGAGGTCTCCCTATCCGCGGCTTCCGAGGCGGGGGTACGGGCCGGTGCGCTGCCGGTGCGGGTACTGCCCGCCGGCGAACATGCCGCGCGCAGCGGAGTGGGGGCCGCGAAGAAGGTGCGGGTGTCGGTGCTCGACCACGCCACCGCCGCCCGGACCGGTGTGGACGGGCTGGCGTTCACTGTGGCGCGCACTGACAAACCGCAAGCCGGCCGGGTCGGCGTCGAACTCGACTACGCCAAGTTCGCGCAGGCGTTCGGCGGCGCCTACGGATCACGGCTGCGCCTGTACCAGATGCCCGCATGCGCGCTCAGCACTCCCGACAAGCCGCAATGTCGGCTGGCGGCGCCGCTGGATGCCGTCAACGACACCGGCGAGCAGACCCTTACCGCGCAGGTGACCGCCGCCCCCGCCCGAACCGCCACGACGGTCCCCTCCGCTGTCCCGGCTGCGGCGTCGCAGTCGGTGGGGACGCTCCTGGTAGCGGCGGCCGGGGAGTCGGGCCCTCAGGGCGACTACAAGGCGACCTCGCTGGAGGCGTCGGCGACCTGGCAGGCCGGCGGTAACGGCGGCGACTTCATCTGGTCCTATCCGATGCGGGTGCCGCCGGTGCCCGGCGGCCTCGCCCCCAGTGTCGCCGTCAGTTACTCCTCGGGAAGCGTGGACGGCAGGACCGCCAACACCAACGGGCAGCCGTCCTGGGTCGGTGAGGGCTTCGACCTGTGGCCGGGTTACATCGAGCGGCGCTACAAGGCATGCGAGGACGACGGTGCGCCCAAGGACGAGTGGGGGAACTCGCCGGGCGATCAGTGCTGGGGATATG
>NZ_SMJW01000498.1 GCF_004348335.1 Actinomadura bangladeshensis
CCAGTCCCCCCACCTCGTGGCGATCTTCGCGGGGGCGCAGCGGAAGGGGCGCTGGCTGGCCGAGCCCACCACCAACGTCTCCTGCGTGTTCGGCGGCGTCGAACTCGACTTCCGGCAGGCGGTCCTCAGCCGGAACGAGGTGACCGTCAACATCACCTGCGTGTTCGGCGGCGTGGACATCACCGTCCCGCCGGGCGTCCGGGTCACCGGGGCGCCCACCGCGATCTTCGGCGGGAACGACCTGCCGGAGGACGACACCCTCGACCCGGACGCGCCCGTCATCCGGCTCACCGGGATGGTGCTGTTCGGCGGCGTCTCGGTCAGCCGCCGCGCGGCCGGCGAGCAGGACCGCCGCGGCCGGCACCGGGAGGTCCACGAGCTGCACCGCGAGCACCACCGGGAGATCCGCGAGATGCACCGGGAGCGGCACGAGGAGCTCAGGCGGCACCGCGACGAGCGCCGGGAGCGGCTGCGGGAACTGCGCGACGAGCGGCGCCGCCACCGCTGACCCGCCCTCTGGACGGCCGTCGGACGCGGGCGCGCCCCCGACGACGGTCAGTCGCGGGCGCGCTCGCGGTCGGGCTGGCACACCAGGCAGGGCGTGCAGCCCCGGGACTTCGCCTCCGCGCGGGACAGCGACTCCAGGTCGTCGGCCTCGTCGCCGATGTCCTCGATGAGGGCGCAGTCGACGCGGTGGTAGCGCTTGGTGCCGCTCAGGATGCGCACCTGCGGGCCGTCACCGGCCGGCTCGGCGGCCGGCTCGTCGTGGTCCGCGGAGCCTTCGGCGGACGGCTCCGGCTCGGGGTCGGCGGCCGACTCGGCCGCGAGAGCGCCGGGCTCGCCGGCCTCGCGGACGTCGGCGGCGTCCTCGCCGGCGGTGTCGTCATCGGCGTCGTCATCGGCCGTGTCGAAGGCGTGGTGCGGCTTCGGGGCCGGCGCCTCCGTGCCGGCGTACGCGGCGCCGGCGTACGACGCCGGACCCAGGTCGACCGTGACGTCCGGTGCCGCGGATTCGGCCTCAGCGGGCCTCTCCCAGGCGGAGCGGGCCTCCGGCTCCCGTTCCCGGGCTTCGGGCTCGTCGGCCGTCTCCGGCGCGCTGGGCGCCGCCCCGGCCGCCTTGCCGAACAGCCCCGCGACGGGCATGTCGGTCAGCGTCGGCCCGGCCGGGTCCGCGGCGGGCGGCTCCGGCGCGGCGGGCTCGTCCGCCCGCGGGATCTCGGCCGTCCGGTCGAACCCGCCCTTCCGGTCGAACGGCTCGGGCTCGTCGAAGGACCCGGGCTTGTCGAAGGAGGCGGGCCGGTCGAACGACCCGGGCGTGTCGAAGGAGGTGGGCGCGGCTTGCGGCGCGGGCTCCAGCCCGCCCGGCCCCTTGCCGGGGCCCGAGGACGCGGGCACCGACGCCGCGGCGCGCGCCGCCAGTGCGGTGTCGGGCATGCAGGCGGTGCAGGGGCTGAACCCCTCCTCCTTGGCCTCGGCGTAGGTCAGCTCCTCGGCGTCGCGCCCGGCGAGCTGCCGGCACGTGTCGAGGTGGTAGCGCTTGCGGCCGCGGACGACGAACACCATCGCGTCGTCCGGGACGTCGGCGGGCGGAGCGGGCATCTCCAGCACGTCGTCGTCGGTGTCGGCGGCCGGGGCGGGCGGCGCCGGGACGCCCGCGGCGGCCGGGGCGCCCTTGGCCGGCGCCGGAGGCGCGGCCTTCTTGCGCTTGTCCTTCGTGGACCTCTTGCTCGCGCGGGCGGGCGCGACCGAGGCGCCGGAGCCCCACAGCTCCTTGCGCCGCAGGAACACCCCGATGGCCAGGCACAGCGCGGAGATGATGCTGACGGCGATCGATATGTAGATCACCACCAGCGCGTCCAGGCCGAAGACCTGCGCGCTGTCTCCGTTGCCGGCGACGATTCCCGCTACCAGCAGGGCGATCGCCACCACCACGAGAACGCCACTCAGGATGATCACAGGGTCTCTCCCACTCGTTCGGACCGCTCGGCTCCGGACCCGCGCGAAGGGCCCGGCGGCCGCCCCGCACGACCCCCCGGCATCACCGGGGCGGCGCCGCTGCCACGCCCGGCGCGGGGGTCGGGGACGACACTATCGCCTGCGGCGCCCGCGTCAGCGCCTGTCGTGCGGCGGGTTGTCGCCGCCCGCGTGGAAAGCGCCGGTCGCCGAGTGCTGGACCTGCTGGCCGTGCTCGGCGGGCGGCGGGAACTGGCCGGGGGCGGGGG
>NZ_SMJW01000499.1 GCF_004348335.1 Actinomadura bangladeshensis
CGTTGGTTTTCTGGCATGCTACGGTCCCCTTCACCTTTCGGATCCAGGTAAGCCATTAGACCCAGAAACCTCCCTTCAGTTCCTCCCGACTGAGCCGGGGATATGACAGAGCGCCTCGTGGCGCACAGGCGTTGGTGACGAGCTCGCTGACCACGACCCGTCCCACGTAGTCGTCCGAGATCCCCCACTCGGCGAACCGCTCGGCGAGAAACCGCCGCGCCAGCCGAGGCGCCTGATCGTCGGGCTCAAGGACCAGTGTCGGAGTCTCGGGTGCGTGCGCTGCCGTCGCCATGTGTCTGACCTCCCTGAAAACACCGCCCGAACTCGTGCGGTCACAGACTGGACCGAAAAGGCCACGGTCCGTGAGGGATTCGTGACACCCTGAGATGGCCCTGAACTCGATCGGGGCGCCGTCGAAGCTCGGTGAAGTCGTTGAACTCGGACGCTGGAGGCCGAAAGTGGTGGTCGACCCGTACAGCCCCCAAGCCATATGGGGACGTGAGCTGCGCCATTACCGCAAGCAGGCCGGGCTGACGCAGGCGGAACTCGCCACCCGGATCAGCTTCTCGGAGTCGCTGATCTCCGGTGCCGAGACGGGGCAGCTCGCCGCCTCCCTGCCGTTCGCGGAGTCGTGCGATCGTGAACTGGAGACCGGCGGAGCGCTCACCCGGACGCTCGACTTCAAGAAGTCTCAGCGCCTCCCGACCGGGTTCGCGGAGTACCTGGAGGTCGAGAAGAAGACGTCCATGATCCGCTGGTACGAGGGCCTCTGTATCCCGGGCCTGCTCCAGACACCCGAGTATGCGCGTGAGCTTCACCGGACGGGCCGCCCGGGCGATACTGCGGAGGAGACCGAGGCGCTTGTCACGAGCCGCATGGAGCGCAAAGCGCTGCTCGCCGCAACGAACTGCCCAACGCTGTGGGTTGTCATGGACGAACCAGTCCTACGCCGCCCGGTCGGATCCGCGAAGATCATGCGTGAGCAGGTCGGCTATCTCCTGGAACTCACCGACCATCCGAAAGTCACGCTGCAGGTGGTCCCCTTCGACACTGGAGCGCACGCCGGCTTGACGTGTTGCTTCAGTCTCTTGGCTCTCCCCGGCGGCGTGACCGTGGCCTACGCTGAGGATCTCACGGGCGGACGGTTCATCGAGCGCCCTGAGGACGTTGGCTACTGGGCCATGTGCTACGAGTCGATCAAATCGTCGGCCTCGTCGGTGAAGCAGTCGGCGGACCTGATCCGCCGCATCATGAAGGAAGATCATTATGGATCTGAGTAGGGCGACATGGCGAAAGTCATCGCGCAGCTCGGGGAACGGCGGCAACTGCGTTGAGGTCGCCGGCCTCCCCTCCGGCGTCGGCGTCCGAGACTCGAAGAACCCGGACGGCCCGAAGCTGGTCGTCAGCCGAGGCGAGTTCGCGATGCTGGTGGCCGCGTTGAAGCACTGACACCCCCCGAAACAACATTCGAGCCTCGGTCCTTTGGGCCGGGGCTCTCTGCTTGCTGCTGCGGCGCGGCAGCGGACGTCCTGGGTACGGGCGGGGGAACTGGCGGCGATCGCCGAACCGGCCCGGCGGTCAGGGGATGGGGGCGTCGGGTTCGCCGGGGCGGAATCTCGGGATCGGCTTGTCGCCCAGCAGGCCCAGTGCGTCGGCGAAGGATCGCAGTGTCGGTGCTATGACCCGCCATGTGTACTGGTGCGTCGACCAGGCGTCGCTCGCGACCACTCGTGGATTGGTCGTGTCGCTGCGATAGTCCAGGGCGATCGCGACGTCATCGCCCGGTACGCGGTTCACGGCGATGAAGAAGGCGCGGTCGGCGTCCAGCCAGGGCAGGTCGACCGCGCCTGCGGTGCCGCCGCGCTTGACGCGGAAGAGCTCCGACAATCCTGCGTCGTCGGCGAACAGTTCGAGCGATTGCGAATTGAAGCGGATGTAGTCAAGGGTCGTGAGAAAGACGAGTGGGTCGGCGAACCAGGGGATGACCTTGCGCATGACGTCATCGCCCGGATGCCGCCATCGCTGCGCGGCCAGGAGTTCGAGGAGGAGGGGTGGAGGTGTCAAGCCGAGAACGCGGGTGTTCTGCGGGGCGTCTTCTCCCTGTCGATCCATGGACCGAAGCGTTGTGCAAAGGGGCGGCCCGCGTCCAGGGAGGG
>NZ_SMJW01000049.1 GCF_004348335.1 Actinomadura bangladeshensis
GGACGGCACCGGCGTCGGGGTGCCGGGGCGCGGCCGGAACGTCCCGCAGGTCGGCGACGGCACCGGCGAGGCCGGCTGCGCGGCGGCGGCCGCCTCGCGGGCGGCGACGGGCGCGGCGCTCGGGGACGAGCCGGAACCGGCGGCCAGCCAGATCCCGGCGGCGGCGAGGCCCGTCCCGCCGAGCCCGGCCAGCACGATCAGCGGCCCGCGGCGGATGCGACGCTTGTCAGTCATGGTGCTCCTCGGGGGAGATGTCCTTACACCCCCGATAACCCCCGCCCACCGCCGCCGGGTTGTCACGCCGCCGCGATTTCTCGCGGGCGCCCTCGCGCGCGGGTCAGGAGCGGCCGGCGGCCAGCACGTCCGGGATGAGGGCGGCGAGGTCGCGGAACGCCTTGCCGCGGTGGCTGATCGCGTCCTTCTCGGCCGCGGACATCTCGGCGGTGGTGCGGGTCTCGCCGTCCGGGACGAAGATCGGGTCGTAGCCGAAGCCGCCCGTGCCGCGCGGCTCGCGGATCACCGTGCCGTGCATGCGCCCCTCGACGGCGCGCTCGGTGCCGTCCGGGGTGACGAGGACGGCCGCGCACACGAAGGCGCCGGCGCGGCGGTCGTCGGCGACGTCGGAGATCTGGTCGAGCAGGAGCCGCAGGTTGGCGGTATCGCGGTCGCCGGTGGCGGCGCCGAGGCGGCCCGACCAGCGGGCGGACAGGACGCCGGGCATGCCGTTCAGCGCGTCCACGCACAGGCCGGAGTCGTCGGCGACGGCGGGCAGGCCGGTGAACGCGGCGATCGCGCGGGCCTTCAGGAACGCGTTGCCGGCGAAGGTCAGCTCGGTCTCGGCGACGTCGGGGGCGCCCGGGAACTCGTCCAGGCCGACGACGTCGAGGTCGCCGAGGATGCGGTGGAGTTCGGCCACCTTGCCCTGGTTGTGGGTGGCGAGGACGATCCGGCTCATCGGCCGAGGGCCTCCTTCTGGAGCCGCGTCAGGTCGGCGCAGCCGCCGGCGGCGAGGTCGAGCAGCGCGTCCAGCTCGGCGCGGTCGAACGGGGCGCCCTCGGCGGTCCCCTGCACCTCGACGAACCGGCCGTCGCCGGTGCAGACGACGTTCATGTCGGTGCCGGCGGCGGAGTCCTCCTCGTAGCAGAGGTCGAGGCGGGCCTCGCCGTCCACGACGCCGACGCTGACGGCCGACACCGACGTGATCAGCGGGTCGCCCTTGAGGAGCTTGCGCTCGCGCATCCAGCCGACCGCGTCGGCGAGCGCCACGTACGCGCCGGTGATCGCGGCGGTGCGGGTGCCGCCGTCGGCCTGCAGCACGTCGCAGTCGAGCTGGACGGTGTTCTCGCCGAGCGCCTTCATGTCGAGGCACGCGCGGATCGACCGGCCGATCAGCCGGGAGATCTCGTGGGTGCGCCCGCCGACCCGGCCCTTGATCGACTCGCGGTCGTTGCGGGTGTTGGTGGCGCGCGGCAGCATCGCGTACTCGGCGGTGACCCAGCCGAGGCCGCTGTCGCGCCGCCAGCGGGGCACCGACTCCTGCACGGAGGCGGCGCACAGCACGCGGGTCCGGCCGAACTCGACGAGCACCGAGCCCTCCGCGTGGTCGAGCCATCCGCGCTGGATCCGGACGGGGCGGAGCTGGTCTGAAGCGCGATCATCGGGGCGGGCCATGCGGTCAACCCTAGCGGTCGCTAGAGGGTGTACCGGGCGCCCACGCGGGCCAGCTCGATTTCGCCGTCGTAGCCCGCCGCCTTGGCCTCCTTGAGCGACATGTCCGCGTCGTTCCACGGCACCAGGTGGGTGAGGACGAGCCCGCCGACCCCGGCGCGGGCGGCGTGCTCGGCGGCCTCCCGGGCGGTCAGGTGCAGCTCGGGCGGGTGGCCCGGCCCGTCCAGGAAGGACGCCTCGCAGAGGAACAGGTCGGCGCCCGCGGCCAGCTCGACCAGCTCCTCGGACGGGCCGGTGTCGCCGGAGTAGGCGAGGGCCCTGCCGCCGTGCTCGATGCGGAACGCGTACGCCTCGACCGGGTGCGGCATCAGCGCGGTCGTCACCCGGAACGGCCCGATCTCGTAGGGGCCGCGGCGCAGGGGGTGGAAGTCGAACGTCTCCGTCATGCCCGGGTCGGGTTCGAGGTCGTAGGCGCGGGCGAGCCGGGCGGCGGTGTCGGCGGGGCCGTGCACCGGGATCCGCGGCGGCGCCCCGCCCGGCCGGTAGGTGCGCGCCACCCAGTACCCGCACATGTCCAGGCAGTGGTCGGCGTGCAGGTGCGAGATGCAGACGGCGTCGATCTCGTAGATCGAGCGGAACCGCTGCAGCGACCCGAGCGCCCCGTTGCCGAGATCGAGGACGAGTGCGAAGCCGTCCGCCTCGATCAGGTAGCTGGACGCGGGGCTGTCCGGCCCCGGGTAACTGCCGGAGCATCCGATCACAGTGACCCGCACGCTCACTCCTCCTCTTAGAGTCCCCGAGGAATCAGGTGGTCAGTGCCTCGTCCGGCACGGCTTCGTCCGACACGTCCCCGCTCGACACGGCCCCGTCCGACACCGCCCCGCTCGGCGTCGTCTCCACCGAACCGATCTCCGGTCCGAGGAAGCGGCGGCCGAGCTCGGCGAACACGGCGGGGTCACCGGTCGCGCGGAACCGGTGCCGCGGCCGGGGCGACGCCCCGGGGCGGGCCAGCCCCCGGTCGTGGAGCACTCGGTACACGTCCTTGGCGGTCTCGTCGGCGCTTGAGACCAGTGTGACCCCGTCTCCCACCACATACGAGATAACGCCCGTCAAAAGGGGGTAGTGCGTGCAGCCGAGGATGAGGGTGTCGCAGCCGGCGTCGACGATCGGCGCCATGTACTCGCGGGCGGCCGCCAGCAGCTCGCCGCCCATCGTGACGCCCGCCTCGACGAACTCGACGAAGCGCGGGCAGGCGGCGCTGACCAGCTCGATGTGCGGGGCGGCGGCGAACGCGTCGTCGTAGGCGCGGCTCGTCACGGTCGCCTGCGTGGCGATCAGCCCGACCTTCCCGTTGGACGTGGCGCGGGCCGCCCGCCGGGTCGCGGGGTTGATGACCTCGACGACCGGGACGTCGTAGCGCTCGCGGGCGTCCCGCAGCATCGCCGCGCTGGCGCTGTTGCAGGCGATCACGAGCATCTTCACGCCCTCGTCGACGAGCCGGTCGAGCATGTCGAGGGCGAAGGCGCGTACCTCGGCGATCGGGCGCGGCCCGTACGGCTGGCGGGCCGAGTCGCCGAGGTAGATGATCGGCTCGTTCGGCAGCTGGTCGAGGATGGCGCGTGCCACCGTCAGCCCACCGAAACCGCTGTCGAAGATCCCGATGGGAGCGTCTGGGAGGCCGTCCCCCCGGGATGGATCTGACATGGTGCACAAGGCTAGGCGACCCGGCCCCGCACAGGTGCGTCATGCGTCGGACATCACACCGTAACGCTCCGGAAAACCGTCCAGGTCAAGGGATGCGCGCATGATCCGGATGTCCGGTGCGGCGAAACGCCGGAGCCGTGGCCGGGTCAGGACCGGGCGCGGGGGACGCGGGCGATCTGCCGGCTCTGCGCGACCAGCCGGCCGGCGGTGTCCCACACCTCGACCTCCTCGTCGAACCAGCCGTCGGCGAGCAGCCGCCCGGTACCGTGCACGGCGAGCCAGCCGGGCTCGGGGACGGCCCGCATGTGCCAGGTCAGCTCGACGGTCGGCGCCCAGCCCTGCGCGCCGAGGTTCAGCGCGACGGGCGGCAGCGCGTCCACGGCGAGGGCGAGGGAGTAGGCGTCGATCTCGTAGGCGTCGGCGTGCCGGAACCAGGCGCGGATCTCCGGGCTGCCGCTCGGCTGCCCGTCGAGCCAGCCCATCGTGGTGCGGTCGAAGCGCATGTCGACCGCGTCGGCGAAACCGCCGCCGCCCGTCGGCGGCCGGAAGTCGGTGCACTCCTCCAGCGGCGGGACGGGCACGGGCGGCGCCGCCCCGGCGTAGGCGGGCTCGGCGGCGGCGTCGAGGGTGCCGGTGGTGATCAGCGCGTCCACGACGGTCCGGCCGTCCTGGACGAGGGAGACCAGCGCCGCGGCGGCCGTGCGGCCCTCCTTGCGGGGCTCGACGATCACCTCGGCGGGGCCCGCCTTGGTGACGCGGTGGAAGTTGGTCGCGGTCGAGATCGGGTGCCCGTGCGGGGAGGCGTCCACGGCGGCGCGGCCGAGCACGGCCATCACGTAGCCGCCGTTGATCGCCTCGCCGATCGCGTAGCCCGCGTCCAGGACGGCCTCGTACCGGCCCTCGCCGACCCGCCGCACGGCGGTCGCCTCGCCGAACCCGCTCATCCGCACACTCCCACGTCGCCCGGCCCGGTTCTAGAATCACGTTCGAAAACGAACTCTACCGCGCCGCCCACCCGCTTCGTTGATCTGCGGCGTGTTGTTGTTATGGCGGGCCGGATAACAACAACACGCCGCAGATCAACGGGAGGCGGGGGTGGGGTCGGTCCGGAGTTGGGCTTCGAGGCGGGTCAGGCCCAGAGCTGGCCCTCCAGGCGGGCCTCGGCCTCCTCCAGCGTGCCGCCGTAGGCGCCGGTGGACAGGTACTTCCAGCCGCCGTCCGCGACGACGAACGCGATGTCGGCCCGCTCGCCGGCCTTCACCGCCTTCTTCGCCATGCCGATCGCCGCGTGCAGCGCGCCGCCGGTCGAGATGCCGGCGAAGATGCCCTCCTGCTCCAGCAGCTCGCGGGTGCGGCGCAGCGCGTCCCCGGAGGTGACGGAGAACCGGGTGGTCAGCACCGTGTCGTCGTACAGCTCGGGGATGAAGCCCTCGTCGATGTTGCGCAGCCCGTACACCAGGTCGCCGTACCGGGGCTCCGCCGCGACGATCTTCACGTCCGGCACCCGCTCGCGCAGGAACCGGCCGACGCCCATCAGCGTGCCCGTCGTGCCGAGCCCGGCGACGAAGTGCGTGACCGTCGGCAGGTCCGCGAGGATCTCGGGACCGGTCGTCTCGTAGTGCGCGAGCGCGTTGGCCTCGTTGCCGTACTGGTAGAGCATCACCCAGTCCGGGTTCTCGGCGGCCAGCCCCTTCGCGACCCGGACGGCCTCGTTCGAGCCGCCCGCCGCCGGGGACGAGATGATCTCCGCGCCCCACATCTCCAGCAGCTGGCGGCGCTCGGCGGAGGTGTTCTCCGGCATCACGCACACCATCCGGTAGCCGCGCAGCTTGGCGACCATCGCGAGGGAGATGCCGGTGTTGCCGGACGTCGGCTCCAGGATCGTGCAGCCGGGCGTCAGCAGCCCGTCCTTCTCCGCCTTCTCGATCATGTAGAAGGCGGGACGGTCCTTCACCGAGCCGGTGGGGTTGCGGTCCTCCAGCTTGGCCCAGATCCGGACGTCCTCGCTCGGCGACAGCCGCGGCAGGCCGACCAGCGGCGTGCGGCCGAGCGAGTCCAGTAGCGAGTCGAAGCGCATCGGTGCTCGTCCGGCCCGGCTCAGCCGCCGGCCACGGCCGGCAGGATGGTGACGTTGTCGCCGTCGGCGACCTGCGTCTCCAGCCCGCCGAGGAAGCGCACGTCCTCGTCGTTCAGGTAGACGTTGACGAACTTGCGCAGGCCCTTGTCGTCCACCAGCCGGTCGCGCAGGCCGGCGTGCCGGCTGTCCAGGTCGCTGAACAGCTCGTCCAGGGTGCCGCCCTTGCCCTCGACGGCCTTCGCGCCGTCGGTCAGGTTGCGCAGGATCGTCGGGATCCGGACCTCGATCGCCATCGCGGTGATCTCCTTCTACGTCGTACGGGGCTCCCCGCCCTCTCGCGTTGCAACCGGGCGGGCAGCGGGATGATTCCAGGCGTGATCAGCGCGTCAGCGACAGTCGTAGACGACCTCGGCGCGCGAGTGCCCGAACAGGAAGCTCTGCACGGGTGGCACGGCGGCGGACCCGGCACGCCACCGCGCGCCGCCCGTCTCATGCCCGCTCGTCCACATGTCGACCAGTTTACCGGCCGCGACCCCGCGATTCCGCTCCGCCTTACCCCTCGTAGGCGTCCACGACGGTGACCTCTTCTTCGGTCACTTCGCCGTCCACGATTCGGAACGACCGGAACTCGGTCTCGTCGTCGTCGCGGGTCGACACGAGCACGTAGTGGGCGTTCGGCTCGGACGCGTACGAGATGTCCGTGCGGGACGGGTACGCCTCCGTGGCGGTGTGCGAGTGGTAGATCACCACCGGCTCCTCGTCCCGGTCGTCCATCTCCCGCCACACCTTCAGCTGCTCCTGGGAGTCGAACCGGTAGAAGGTCGGGGACCGCTCGGCGTTCTCCATCGCCACGTACCTGACGGGACGGTCCGAACCGACCGGACCGGCGATGATGCCGCACGCCTCGTCCGGGTGGTCGGCGCGCGCGTGCGCGATGATCTGGCCCACGAGGGCGCGCTCGATCGTCAGCATGGCCCCGAGCTTAAGGCAACGGCTCCCCAAGGACCTGGACGAGGCCGTCCTGGAGCATCGTCAGCCACTCGTAGACGGTGAACAGGGTCGCGCGCGGGTCGAGCGGGTCCATCCGGTCGGCCTGCTCGTACCACTCCTCGGTGATGTCGAGCCGGGTGCCGAGCGCCAGCCGCACGTCGTTCAGGGCGCGCAGCCAGCCCTGCGCCTGCTCGTCGTCCAGCACGACGTCGGCGCCCTCGTCGGTCAGCGCGCCCAGCACCATCCCGGCGGCCTCGCGCTTGCCGTCCCGCAGCCCCATCTCGGTGTAGCGGCGGAACTCCCCGGCGGCCTCGCCGTCATCGCGGTAGGCGTCGGGGAACAGCCGCGCGAGGACGGGGTCGTCCGGCTTCTCGGCGTTCTCGGCGATGCCCATCGCGGCCAACTCGTCGTCGGCGGCGGGCGCGTCGCCGATCAGCGCGAGCAACTGCTCCATCAGGGTGCGCAGCAGCGCGGCCTCGTCGGCCTCCAGCCGCACCCGGACTCCCTCGCGGGTCTTCTCCACCTCGGTCATCGGCTCAGTCGTCCCGTTTCACCGTCGCCCACAGCCCGTAGGAGTGCAGGATCTCCACGTCCCGCTCCATCTCCTCGCGGGTGCCGTTCGCCACGACCGCGCGGCCCTTGTGGTGGACGTCCAGCATCAGCTTCTCCGCCTTGGTCTTCGGGTAGCCGAACACGGCCTGGAACACGTAGGTGACGTACGACATCAGGTTGATCGGGTCGTTCCAGACGATCGCCAGCCAGGGCCGGTCGGCGCTCACGTCCTCCTCGGTATCCGGCCGTTCGAGCTCCACCGGCGCGGGCGCCGTGTTCATGGCGCTCATTGCCCGGATCGCCCCCTCTCTGCGCGTTCTCGGTCCGCCCCGCCGCACCCGATGCCACGCGCCGGTTCCCCCGCCGGGTGCGCGGGCCCGCACCCCCATGGTGCCCACAGTCGGGCTTAAGGTGCCACTTGTGGACCTTGCTGACGGCACCGCCCTGCTCACCGACCAGTACGAGCTGACCATGCTGCAGGCCGCGCTCCGCAGCGGGACCGCCGACCGCCGCACCGTCTTCGAGGTGTTCGCGCGCAGCCTGCCCGCCGGCCGGCGCTACGGCGTCGTCGCGGGCGTCGGACGGCTGCTGGACGCGATCGAGGCGTTCCGGTTCGAGGCCGCCGAACTGGAGTTCCTCACCGCGAACGAGATCGTGGACGAGCCGACCGCGCGATGGCTGGAGAAGTACCGATTCACCGGGAACGTGTGGGGCTACGCCGAGGGCGACTGCTACTTCCCGGAATCGCCGATCCTGGTGGTCGAGGGGACGTTCGGCGAGGCGGTCCTGCTGGAGACGCTGGCGCTGTCGATCCTGAACCACGACTGCGCGATCGCGTCCGCCGCGTCCCGGATGGTGCAGGCCGCGCAGGGCCGGCCGATCATCGAGATGGGGTCGCGGCGCACCCACGAGCGCGCCGCCGTCGCCGCCGCCCGCGCGTCCTACATCTCCGGGTTCACGACCACGTCCAACCTGGAGGCGGGCCGGCTGTACGGCGTCCCGACCGCCGGGACGAGCGCGCACTCCTTCACCCTGCTGCACGACAGCGAGCGGCACGCGTTCGAGGCGCAGCTCGCCTCGCTCGGGGACGGCACCACCCTGCTGGTCGACACCTACGACGTCGAGCGGGCCGTCCGGACGGCCGTGGAACTCGCCGGTCCCGCCCTCGGCGCCGTGCGGATCGACAGCGGCGACCTCGGCGTGGTGGCCCGCCGCGTCCGCGAGCAGCTCGACTCGCTCGGCGCGCACGGCACCCGCATCGTGGTGACCGGCGACCTGGACGAGTACGGCATCGCCGCGCTCGCCGCCGCCCCGGTGGACGGCTACGGCGTCGGGACGTCCCTCGTCACCGGTTCGGGTGCGCCGACCGCGTCCCTCGTCTACAAGCTCGTCGCCCGCTCCGACGGCCCGGACGACGCCGCCCCCATGCGCCCGGTCGCGAAGCGCTCCACGGGCAAGCCGAGCCGGGGCGGGCGCAAGACGGCCGTCCGCCGCATCGACGGCCACGGCGTCGCCTACGCCGAGACGGTCTCCACCGGCCCGGCGGCGCACGGGCCCCGCGACCGCGTCCTGCAGGTGCCGCTCGTCCGCGACGGCGAGATCGTCGGGCGCGAGTCGCTCCAGGACGCAAGGGACCGGCACGCCCGCTCGATCTCGGAACTGCCGGCGACGGCGCTCCAGCTGTCCAAGGGCGAGCCCGCCGTCCCCACCGAACTCGTCAACGGCGGTCCCCGCCCCTAGCGCCGTATCCACGCGGGCCTGGGGTACGGTCGGTTGCGGGGCAACCGGTAACAGGGAGCGGTCATGGGCAAGAAGGCTCTGATCATCGTGGACGTGCAGAACGACTTCTGCGAGGGGGGCTCGCTGGCCGTGGCCGGCGGCGCCGGCGTGGCCGCCGGCATCTCCGAGCACGTGGCCGGGCACGCCGACGACTACGCGCACATCGTCGCGACGCGCGACTTCCACCTCGATCCCGGCGCCCACTTCTCCGCCGAACCCGACTTCGTCGACTCCTGGCCGCCGCACTGCGTGATCGGCACCCCCGGCGCCGATTTCCACCCGAATCTGGCGCTCGCCCCCATCGAGGCCGTGTTCAGCAAGGGCCGCGAGACCGCCGCCTACAGCGGCTTCGAGGGCTTCTCCGACGACGAGACGCCGCTGTCGGACTGGCTGGGCGCCCGCGGCGTCGACACCGTCGACATCGTCGGCATCGCCACCGACCACTGCGTCCGGGCCACCGCGGTCGACGCGGCCCGCGCGGGCCTGCGCACCACCGTCCTGCTCGACCTCACCGCCGGCGTCGGCAAGACCACCGTCGACCGCGCGCTGGACGAGCTGCGGGCGGAGGGCGTCACGCTGTCCGGCGCCCCGGTGGTGAGCGCCTGACCATGCCGACCTCACCCCCCAAGGTCATCCTGGTCGCCGGCGTGTCCGGCAGCGGCAAGACCACCATCGGCACCCTGCTCGCCGAACGCCTCGGCTGGGACTACGCCGAGGCCGACGCCTTCCACTCCGAGGCCAACATCGCGAAGATGCGCGCGGGCCACCCCCTCACCGACGACGACCGCCTCCCCTGGCTCCGCTCCATCGCCGCCTGGATCACCGAGCGCCTCGCCACCGACCGTCCCGGCGTCGTCACGTGCTCCGCCTTGAAGCGCACGTACCGCGACCTGCTGGCCGGCGGGAACCCGGAAGTGGCCATGGTGCTCCTGGACGGCGACCGCGAC
The DNA here is from genome assembly GCF_004348335.1 of Actinomadura bangladeshensis. Classification (GTDB taxonomy): domain Bacteria; phylum Actinomycetota; class Actinomycetes; order Streptosporangiales; family Streptosporangiaceae; genus Spirillospora; species Spirillospora bangladeshensis. The sequence continues at coordinate 9,718 of NZ_SMJW01000049.1, forward strand.
CTCATCGCGGGCCGCATGAAGGCCCGCAAGGGCCACTTCTTCAAGGCGACGCTCCTGGACACCCAGTTCGCCGACCTGGAACTCCCGTCCCCCGACGAGGACGTCCTCCTGGCCCCCATCACGGGCACCCCGGAGGAGACGGTCGCGCACATCATCGAGGCACTGAACCTGACTCCCGCCGTCCGCTGACCGCGAGCCGTCCGCCCGCGCGGGCCGGGCTCGAGGCCGAGGTCTCCGCCACACGTGCGAGCTACCGACCGGGCGACCGCCAGGTAATGGCGTTGCCGGTGCCGACCGGGCGGGGTCATCATCGCGCCATGGAACTCGACTGGTGGTATTTCCGCCGCCTGTACGAAGGGCTGCACGACCATCATGACGACGCCGGACGCCAGGCATATCTGTCCGGTCAGCGCCAGACGGCGGCAGCCCACCTCACCGATCTCGCGCCACTGCGCAAGCGGGAGCGGATACCCGCCGGCGGGTACTCGGGAGACGACGAACAACTGTGGCGCATCATGAAGCTGTACGCGTTGAGCCGGATCAGCGACTACCTCATCGAACTCTTCTGCCCCGAGGGAGAACCACCTCCCGGATTCGGTGTCACCGGAGGACGTTCCGTCATCGCGGGAAGTGTCGCCCATCGATTCGGGCCCGGCGGAGTCAACGCTCCTCCCGGCTGGATCGGTTCACGCAGGCTGGAGCGTGGCGGGCGCGCCGCGTACACGGACTTCTTCACCGACATCGGGCTGACGCCATTCGAGCACGCCGGGGCGTTCTCTCCGTTCCACCACGAGATCTTCGCCGTCATCCAGGATCCCTCCGCGACGGCCGTGACTCTGGAGGAAGTGCTGTGGCCCGGCTTCTGGTTCGGGGACCTGCTGTTCAGCCGCGCCGGTGTGCGAGTGCGGGCGCCACGGCATCTGATCGACGCCGCGGTGGCCACGACCTCGACGCTGTACTTCACCTTCCGCCGCGAGCCGCGTTCGACCAGCGACCTGTCGGACGGCTGGGGTTCCAACTCGCAATGGCGCACGAAGTTCCCCCGCTTCTACTCCGACGAAGACGGCCTGCACCTCAATTGGGACGGTGAAGTGGACATCGGCGAAGACCCTCCAGCAGACCCTGCCGACCGTCTCAGCTCCCCCGATCCCCTTGACGAGCGGCGGGAATTGCTGCTGTACAGGTGTTTCGTCCGCAGCGCGCTACCGCGCGACGAAGACGACCGGTTCCCCTTCGGCGACCGGCTCAGCCTGAATTCCCAGACTGCGAACGGATCCCGGTAGGTGGCGTAGCGCCGCAGTGAGCGGGCCGAGTCCCGGTTCGGGGCCGCCCATCGGCTATCGAAGACGACATCGAACCCGAAGAAGCCGTCGATGTGGCGAGCGGCCTGCGCGGCGGGGGCCCACTGCACGGTGGCGCGCATCATCGCTGACCGCAATGCGGCAGGCTCAGAACCTTCTGCCGCCGTCCACATCTGAAGGATCGCCTCGGCCACAGCGTCGACAGCGGTCGCGGGTGTGAGAGCAGGCGATATTTCGGCGAGCGCGAAGGCCGGAAAGGCATTATCCCGATCGAGGTCCGCGGGGCGAGTCAGGTAGGGGTACTCAGCCGATCTGAGTAGATGAACCCATACTCTGCGCGGTAGCCCGTGGCAGGGTCGGTGCATGGACCGGCAATCTCCCAGCGGCGCGATTCGCAGGCTGGTGACCGGGGTGGCGATCGTGGTCGCGGTCATCCTGACCATTGGCGGGCTGGCGGCGATCGGCGCCTATGTCTTCATCGTCGTCGCCATGTCCAACTTTGGGAGCAACAAGTGATCTCACGGCTGCTCTTGGTGATCCACCTGGCCCGTCCGGCGGTCGTGGTCCTGCTGGGGCTTTTCACCGTCACCGGGCTGGCCCAGGCGGGTCACGGCGACGACCACGTTCTGCTGGCCCGGGCGCTCGTCATGGTCTTCGGGTTCCTGGTGTTCTCGGTGGCCTGCAACGACATCGCCGACGCGGCCATCGACCGGGTGAACCTGCCCGGCGATCCGGGACGTCCCCTCGCCGCCGGCACCGCGCATCGCCGCGAGATGGCGCTGATCGGCGTCACCGCCGGTGTCCTGGCGCTGCTGGCGAGCCTCACCCTGCACTGGCCGGCCGCGGTGGTGACCCTGCTGGGCCTCGCCGTCAGCGCCGGCTATTCGCTCCGTCCGGTGCGGTTGGCCGCCCGCGGCGTGGTGGCACCGCTCGTGCTGCCCGCCTGCTACGTCGCCGTTCCCTACCTGATCGGCGTCTTCGCGGTACGCGACTCGCTCCGGCGAGAGGACCTGCTGCTGCTCGCCGGGCTGTACGTCGGCTTCATCGGCCGAATCCTCCTCAAGGACTTCCGCGACGTCGTCGGTGACGAGATGTTCGGCAAGCGGACGTTCCTGGTCCGGCACGGCCGCCGCTGGACCTGCGCGTTCAGCGCCCTCTGCTGGATCGCGGGGACGGTCATGCTGGTGGCGGCCGTCCGGCACCCGACCCTTCACGTGGTCGCCGTCAACGCCGTGTACCTGGCCGCCGCGCTGCTGCTCCTCCGCGCCCTGGCGACCGAGCGGGGCGCGCGGCGCGACGAGCACCTCATCGCGGCGATCGCCATCGTCGGCCGCGGGATCGTCCTCTCCCTTCTCGTCCATCTGGCGCTCACGAACGCCCACTGGCCCACGCCCTGGTACGCGGCCGTCATGACCGCGCTCGTCGCGTGCCTGCTGAGCCAGGCGGTCGTCATGGCCCGTCGCGGCCCGGCCGTCACACCCGGCAGGCGGTCACCGACCCGGACGCTCATCACCGGCCCGCCCCGTCCCCTCCAACGGACGCGGCGGACCCCGTCGCCTCGGTGAGGCGGGTGCCGAGCGCGCGGATGTGCTGGACGAGCTCAGGCGGCTCGTCCACCCGGAACGGGACGCCGAGCTGCGCGACCCACATGGCGAGTTCGTCCAAGGAGTTCGATCCCGTGGTCAGGACGCACGCGCCCTCGCCCGCCGGCTCGACGACCGCCATGGTCGGCGGCATCCGGGCGGCGATGGCGTCCGCCGGGGCCTGCACCGTGAACCGGCCGCGGTAGCGGTACGGGGCGGCGGAGATCCGCTCGGAGATGTAGCGGACGAGGTCGCCGCTGGGCGGTTCGCGGGGCGTGAAGCGCGGCCCGTTGGGGGTGCGCAGGCGCAGCCGGTCGACGCGGAACGTGCGCCAGTCGTCCCGGCCGGGATCCCATGCCACCAGGTACCAGCGGCGGCCCGAGTTCACCAGCCGGTACGGCTCGGCGGTGCGGCGCCGCGCGGTGCCGTCGTGGGACCGGTAGTCGAACCGCAGGCTCTCCCGGTCGCGGACGGCCGCGGCGATCGCGGTGAGCACGGCCGGGTCCACGCCCGTGGCGGCGCCCGTCAGCGGGACGGTGATCGACCGCAGCGCACCGACCCGGCTCCGCAGCCGGGACGGGAGGACCCGTTCGAGCTTGGCGAGAGCCCGGACGGAGGTCTCCTGGATGCCCGCCACGTCGGAGACCGCGGCGGTGCCCAGCCCGATGGCGACCGCGACCGCTTCGTCGTCGTCGAGCAGCAGCGGCGGGAGCCCGCTGCCGGCCCCGAGCCGGTAGCCGGGCGCGCCCGCCGTGGCGTCCACGGCGTAGCCGAGTTCGCGCAGCCTCTCGACGTCGCGGCGGATCGTCCGAGGGGAGACACCGAGCCGGTCGGCCAGCTCGGCGCCGGGCCAGTCCCGTTGGGTCTGCAGCAGCGACAGCAGCCGCAGCAACCGCGCCGATGTTTCGAGCATGGCGGCCACCCTAGGACAGAAGTCGTCCTAACCTGGATCTACCGTCCAGGTCATGAGCAACGACGACACGCGAATCCACCGCTTCGAGATCGACGTCCCGCAGGCAGAGCTGGACGATCTGCACGGCCGCCTGGCGGCGACCCGGTGGCCGGACGAACTGCCCGGTGTGGGCTGGTCCTACGGGGTGCCCGCCGGGTATGCGAAGAAGCTGGCCGAGCACTGGCGGACCGGGTTCGACTGGCGGGCCGCCGAGGCGCGGCTGAACGCCTTTCCGCAGTACACGACGCGGATCGACGGACAGAACGTCCACTTCCTGCATGTCCGCTCCCCCGAACCCGGCGCGCTGCCCCTGATCATCACGCACGGCTGGCCCGGCTCGGTCGCGGAGTTCCTGAAGATCATCGGCCCGCTCACCGACCCGGTCGCCCACGGCGGCGACGCCGCCGACGCGTTCCATGTCGTCGTCCCGTCCATCCCCGGGTTCGGCTTCTCCGGGCCCACCACCGAGACCGGCTGGGACCTGGAGCGGGTCGCGCGGTGCTGGGCGACCCTGATGGACCGCCTCGGCTACGCGCGCTACGGCGCCCAGGGCGGCGACAGCGGATCGGTCATCTCGCCGATGCTCGGCCGCGCCGCACCCGGCAACGTCGCCGGCGTGCACGTGAACGGCGCGCTCGGGTTCCCGACCGGCGACCCGGCCGAATTCGAGGGGCTGACCCACGCCGAACTCGCCCGGCTCGGCCAGTACCAGGACCAGGACAGGGCCGGCTACGCGATCATCCAGGCGACCCGCCCGCAGACCCTCGCGTTCGGGCTGCACGACTCCCCCGCGGCACAACTGGCGTGGATCGCGGAGAAGTTCAAGGAATGGACCGACCCGGCCCGCGAACTCCCCGAGGACGCGGTGGACCTCGACCAGTTGCTCACCAACATCAGCATCTACTGGTTCACCCGGACCGCCGCCTCGGCCGCACGCCTCTACAAAGAGGGCCAGAAGGGGTGGGGAGCGGTGACCGAATACTCGTCCGTGCCGCACGGCGTCGCCGTCTTCCCCGGCGAGGGCGGCGTCCGCCGCATCGCGGAACGCGAGCACAACGTCGTGCACTGGTCGGAATACGAGCGCGGCGGCCACTTCGCGGCCATGGAAGCCCCCGACCTGCTCGTCAAGGACGTCCAGACCTTCTTCCGCCCCCTCCGGTGACCCCGGGCTCCCGGCCCCCCGGCCACAGCGCCGCTCCCATGATCTCGGCCGCCGGCGGTCTACTTCCGGCGGCGCACGATCTCTTCGATCCAGATGGGCGCGAACGGAGACGTGCAGCCGGGCGGGGTCGGGTAGTCCTTGAGCACTTCCAGACGTTCGCCGATGTCGATGGCGCGGGCGCGGTGCTCGGGATGGTCGATGCCGATCTGCGCCAGGCAGTGGTTCATCGCCCATTGCAGGCGCTCGGGGGCGTCCTTCATCTCCGCCTCGATGACGTCCAGCAGACCCGGTAGATCCAGGACGTCGGGCTTCTTCGTCACGCGTTCGGTGGTCAGCGCCCAGCCGGCGCCGGCCACCACCGGGTCCGGGTCCGCGAACCAGGCAAGGCGCAATTCTTCGGAGTGCGGGCTTTTCTTCACCACGTAGTTCACGAGCCAGTCGTGCACCTTCGGCGTGCGGGCCTCGCGCAGCATGGCGTCCAATTCGTCCCGCCCGAACGCCTTCGGACGGCAGATGAGGATCGCCAGCAGCCTCGCCGCGCTGTCACCCGTCTCCCAGAGCCGGCACGCGAGTTCCTGCTGCGTCTTCAGCCGCTTGGCGATCGCGCGCAGCTTGCCGAGGTTCACACCGTGATCGTCAGCGTGCTTCTCGTTCACCGCGCGGATCTTCGGGTCCTCGAGCCCGGCCAACTCGCCCATGACCTCGTCCAACACCACGTCAGCCATGCCTGCCACCTACCCTTCGAGCTCCGGCGTAGCGTACTCAGGCCGGCCACGGAGGCGGAAGTCCGCTCTCGCAAGATATAATCTCAACTGAGACTATCTTGCGTGATCAGATTGGGGGGACGCCGTGGGGGGCGTCATGTGGCTCATTGCGCGTCGTTCGGTCGCCGAGGGGCGGTTGCGGCTGGCCGCGACCCTGCTGGCGGCGCTGGGGTCGATCGCGCTCATCGCGGGCTCGCTGCAGTTCGCGCTGCGGGCGCAGGAGGCGGTGGCGGGCAGCGACGCGAGCGAGTACTTCCGCGCCGACGTGCTCGTGCAGGGCGGGACGGCGGATCCCGACGACCCGAGCGCGCCGCCGGACGGCCGCGTCCGGCTGGACCGGGTCGCGTCCAGGCCCGGCGTGGCGGCCGCCGCCGGGGACGCCGCGGTGGCGGTCACCGCCACCGGTTCCGATGGACGCGCGATCACGGCGGCGGCCGAGGGCCGGACGCTGCTGCGCCCCTGGGTGTCCGATCCGAAACTGGCCCCCTACCGGCTGGAGGAGGGCCGCGCCCCCACTGCCGACGGAGAAGTGGCGGTCGTTCAATACATGGCCCGCGCCGGGAAGGCCGGTGTCGGTGATGCCCTGACGCTGACGCTGCCCCGCGAGACGCGGCGGGTGACGGTCACCGGGGTCGTCACCGTCCAGGGCCGGGACGCGGTGGCCGCCGGGAACCTCGTGCTGGCCCCGCCCGAGACCGTGCGCCGCGCCGCGCGGCTCCCCGCGGGCACGTGGCAGAGCGTCTGGCTGAAGGCCGCCCCCGGCGTGCCCGCCGAGCGGCTGCGCGGCGAACTGGCCCGGGACCTCGGCGGCGGCGCCACCGTCCGCACCGCCGCGTCCGTGCGGGACGCGCAGGCCGCCGCCGCGGCGGGCGAGGGCGCCTCGGTCGCCGGCGTCATCGGCGGGCTGTCCCTGGTGGCGGTCTTCGTCGGCCTGTTCACGGTGGCCAACACGTTCGGCACGCTGGTGCGGCAGCGGACCCGGCGGCTGGCGCTGCTCGGCGCGATCGGCGCAACGCCGCGCCAACTCGGCCTGCTGGTCCGGCTGGAGGCGCTGGTGCTGGGCGCGATCGCGGCGGTGGGCGGCGTGGCGGCGGGCTTCCCGCTGTCCGAACTGATCATCCGGCTGTTCGCCCGGGACGGCTTCGACGTCTCCGCCGCCGGTCCCCGGTTCGGCTGGGTCGCGCTGGGCGTCCCGGCCGCAGCCGGCCTCGTCGTCACCCAGCTGGCGGCGTGGCGGGCCGCGCGCCGCGCCGCCGGCGTCTCCCCCGTGCAGGCGCTGCGCAGCACCGTCGCCGAGACCCCGGAACGGCGGTGGCCCCGGCTGCTCGCCGCGCTCGCGCTCTTCGCCGGGGCGGGCTTCTGGTGGGCGGTGGCGACCGCCGTCCGCGTCAGCGACCCGCCCGGCCAGGACCGCACGTTCGGCGTCGCGCTGATGGTCCTGTTCGGCGCCATGCTCGCCCTGACCGCCCTGACCATTCTCACCCCGTTCTTCGTCGCGCCGCTGGGCGGGCTGGTCGGACGCGCCGGCAGGCTGGTCGGCGGCGAGACCGGACGGCTCGCGCACGCCACCATCACCCGCAGCCCCCGCCGGGTCTCCTCCGCCGCGTCGTCGCTGACGCTGGGCGTCGCGCTGGTCTCCTCGGTGGCGCTGGTGACCCAGTCGGTGAACGACCGGTTCGCGGAGGCGGGACGGCAGGTCATGGCGGCCGAGCACGCCGTCGCCGCCACCGCCCGGACCGCCGAAGGCGCCCCCTCGCCGCTCGCCCGTGACGTGGTCGACAAGGTCGCGGAAGCACCGGGAGTGACCCGCGCGACCGCCCTCACCCAGACCGAGGTCAAGCTCGTGTCGCCGCCGTCCCCCGGCGAGGACCCCGAGCCGTTCCGCCTCATGGTCACCGGCGTCGAGCAGACGGGGCTGCGCGACCTGCTGCGCCTCGGCGGCGCCCCTCCCGCGCTGCGTCCCGGAGAGATCGCCCTGTCGTCGACCGTCATGAAGGGGCGGGGCTTGCGGCCCGGCCAGGAGATCACCGTGCGGGCCGCCCACGGCCGCGTCCCGCTCACGGTGGCGGACGCCTACCACGACCCCTCCCACCTGTTCGCCGAACAGGCGCTCGTCGCTCCGGCGACGATGGACGAGCTGGACGCCAACGCGGCGACTCAGGCCGTCCTCGTCCAGGGCGGCTCGTCCGAGGCCCTCGCGCGGGCCGTGGCGGGGGTGCCCGGCGTCCGGGTCCTCGACCGCGACGCCTACGTGGACGCCGCGTCGTCCTCCCTGACCCGGCCGCTGCGGGCGACCTACACCTTCATCGGCATGGCCCTGCTGCTCGCGCTGTTCGGGATGGCGACCACGGTGTCGATGGGCGTCGCGGAACGCACCCGCGAGTTCGGGCTGCTCGGCGCCGTGGGCGCCACGGCGCGGCAGATCCGCGCGATCGTCCGCTGGGAGGCGGCCACCGTGGTCGCCCTCGGCACGATCATCGGCCTCGTGATCGCCATGGGCACGCAGACGCTGCTGCACGTGACCACCGGCAGCTCCTTCCTGCGGCCGGACCCGCCGTGGTGGCTGTTCCCGGCCGTGGCGGCGGGCGCGGCGGCGGCGACGCTCGCGACCACGGCGCTGCCCGCGCGCCGGGCCGCAGCGGTCCCCGTTCTCGAAGCCGCCAAGGCGGAGTGACGCCTCATCGCGTCCGAACGGCGTGAACAGGTCGATCTTCCAGCGGCCGCGCCGCCTCGGGAGCGGCCGGAGAGCCGGGGGTCAGTGGCGGCGTTTGGCGGCCCAGTCGCGGATCTTGGCGATGCGGTCGCGGATCTCGGCGGCGCTGGCCTGGGGAACCGGCGGGCCGCCGCAGGCGCGGCGCAGTTCGTTGTGGATGACGCCCTGGGGCTGGCCGGTGCGGTGGTTCCAGGCGTTGACCAGGCCGTTCAGCTCGCGGCGCAGGGCGGCGATGTCCTCGGCGGCGGTGCGGTCCGCGCGGGGGTCGCCGGTCTTGCGCCTGCGCTCGCTGGCCATCTGGGCCGCCTGGCGCTTGCGCAGCAGGGCCGACACCTGGTCGGGTTCCAGAAGGCCGGGGATGCCCAGGTACTCCTCCTCTTCGGCGGAGCCCGGCTGGGCGTGCATGCCGAACTCGCCGCCGTCGTAGAGGACGCGGTCGAACGTCGCCGACGCCTCCACGGTCTCGAAGGGAAGCTCTTCGCCTACGTCTGGGTTGTCCTGCTTGCGGTTCGCCTCGGCGAGGAGGTCGTCGTCGAGGCCGTCCTCCCGGACGGGACGGTCCAGGACGTGGTCGCGCTCCTCCTCCATCTCGGAGGCGTGGCCCATGAGGGTCGGCACGGACGGCAGGAAGACCGACGCCGTCTCGCCCCGTTTGCGGGCCCGGACGAAGCGCCCGATCGCCTGCGCGAAGAACAGCGGGGTGCTGGTCGAGGTGGCGTAGACGCCCACGGCCAGGCGCGGGATGTCCACGCCCTCGGAGACCATGCGGACCGCCACCATCCAGCGGTCCTCGGTGTCGGCGAACTTCTTGATCTTCTTGGACGCGGTCGGGTCGTCCGACAGCACGATGGTCGCACTCTGGCCGGTGACCGCCTTGAGCATCCCCGCGTAGGCGCGGGCCGTCTCGTGGTCGGTGGCGATGACCAGGCCGCCCGCGTCGGGGATGGCGCGGCGCAACTCGGTGAGGCGGCGGTCGGCGGCGGCCAGGACCTGCCTGATCCAGTCGCCCTTCGGGTCGAGCGCGGCGCGCCACGCCTGGGCCATCTGGTCCTGGGTGAGCGGCTCGCCGAGGGTCGCGGTGATCTCGTCGCCGGCGCGGGTGCGCCAGCGCATCTCCCCCGCGTACGCGAGAAAGATCACCGGGCGGACGACGCCGTCGGCCAGGGCCGGACCGTAGCCGTAGGTGTAGTCGGCCTGGCTGCGGCGGACGCCGTCCGGGCCCTCCTCGTACTGGACGAACGGGATCGGGTTGATGTCGGTCCGGAACGGGGTGCCCGAGAGCGCGAGGCGGCGGGTCGCGGGCTCGAACGCCTCGCGGACGGCGTCGCCCCACGACAGGCCGTCGCCCGCATGGTGGACCTCGTCGAAGATGATGAGGTGCTTGCGCGACTCGGTGCGGTTGCGGTGCAGGGCGGGACGGGCCGCGACCGTGGCGTAGGTGACGGCGACGCCGTGGAAGTCCTTGCCGATGGGGCCGTCGCTGTTCTGCCACTCCGGGTCGATCCTGATGCCGACGCGGGCGGCGGACTCGGCCCACTGCCGCTTCAGGTGCTCGGTCGGGCACACGACCGTGATCGCCTGGACGGTGCGGCGCTCCATCAGCTCGCGGGCGAGGCGGAGCGCGAACGTCGTCTTGCCGGCGCCGGGCGTCGCGACGGTGAGGAAGTCGCGCGGACCAGGCTGGGAGCCGTCCGTCCCGAAGTAGGCCTCCAGCGCCTGCTGCTGCCAGGCGCGCAGGGACGACGCCGTCCCCCAGGCGGCCCGTTCGGGGAACGCGGGGGGCATGCTCGATGCGGCGAAGGTGCTCACGGTCATTGAAGGCTACCGAGCCGCACCGACAGTTCGTGCCCCGGTCGGCTCGGCTGTGCCCGGTTCCACTCGGTGCCGGGCCTGCCTCCGGGAGCGGTAGGCCGCCCAGGACGCCCGGATGCGGCGGCCCTGACCTGCGGTGAAGGCGTGCATGCACGAGTCGTGCGCGTAGTCCATGAAGTTGTGGACGGGATCGTCGCCCCGCTGCGGGCAGGTGTCGCGGAAGTCCGGGCATCCCTGCGCCGGCTCCGCCTCGTACGGGGTGTCGGCCACCCCGTCGCCCGGCGGGAGGCAGCCGCCCTCGAACGTGTGCAGCAGGCCGAGCCAGTGCCCGATCTCGTGGACGGCCGTGTACCCGCGGCTGAACGGCCCGTACGAGCCGCCCGGCAGGCTGCGGTAGTCGATGACGACGCCGTCCATGCGCGGGTTCTCCGCGTACCACTGCGGGAACGTGGAGAAGCCGAGGACGTCCGACCCGGCGGCGGCCGTGTAGACGTTGAGCGTGCCGCGCCCGCCCTTGCGCAGGCGCTTCTTCATCGCGCGCTCGTGGCGCTCCGGGGCGTGGAACCAGGACGCGTTGTCCGTCCGGTCGAGGCCGGCGAGGCGGAACCGCACGCGGGTGTCGACGCCGCCCTTCCTGCCCCCGTACGCGGCGTTCAGGGTGGAGATCTGCCGCTGGACGGCCTTCTTCGACAGCCGTCCGCTCCCCCCGCTGTGGACGACGTGGAACCGCACCGGGACGACCAGGCGCCGCGCCATCCGCCGGTTGGCGTCGAGCCGCCTCTCGTCGGACGTCCCGAACCGGTCCAGGAGTGAGCGGCGGAGGTCGGTGAGCATGCCGACGACCTGGTCGCGGCCGAGGTCGGCCCGGTCGCGCGGGTGGACGGTCCGGGCGTTCGAGCGGTGCACGCAGTCGCCGTGCCGTGCGGTGCCGCCGTCTCGTGCGGCGGCCGGTACGGGCCGTACTCGCGGACGGTCACCCGTAGCACCCGGAACGGTGCACACCGTAGTCAACAGTGCGCATAGCGAAACCCCGGCCAGCCGCCGCATTCATCCCCCGTATGTCAGAGGCCCCTCGCAAAGGGCCCGTATGCCAGAAGTCCGTCCGTCAGAAGTCCGAGGTCCCGCGGTATGCCCCCACCGCGGGACCCGGAAGCGCGCAGCCCGGAACGGCGGCGCGCCGCCCGCCGCGCCTCAGCGGCGGGTCACTCGCCCTTGTCGCCCTTGCCGCCCGGCTGCATGGACTCGTAGATCTCCTTGCACTCCGGGCAGACCGGGTACTTCTTCGGATCCCGGTTCGGCACCCAGACCTTGCCGCACAGCGCGATCACCGGCGTGCCGGTCACCGCGCTCTCGGTGATCTTCTGCTTCTTCACGTAGTGGGCGAACCGCTCGTGGTCGCCGTCACCGTGCGAGAGGTCCGGCCGGACATCCTGCTGGGTGTCGCTCTCGGGAAGGATCTTCGTACTCACGTCTTCACCTTAGTTCAGCGTGGGGTCGTCGGGAAAAGTGGAGACGAACGCCAGATCGCCGCCCTGCCTGCGCAGAACGTCCTGCCAGAGGCGCTCTGGGGCGGCGGCGAACACGTCTCCGGCCTCGGCGGGCACCAGGTACCAGGAGCCGTCCTGCACCTCGCCGAGCAGCTGCCCCGCCGACCAGCCCGCGTACCCGGCGAACACCCGCAGCTGGAGCAGCTCGGCCGCGATCAGCCCCGGCGGCGCCTCCAGGTCGACCACCCCGACCCGCGCGACCTCGGCACCGCCGTCCAGGGCGCGCCAGCCGAGCGGCTCGTCCTCGCCGGGGAGGCGGGCCAGGGCGAGCGGATGCTCCAGTGCGACGGGGCCGCCCTGGAACACCACGGCGGGCCCGGTCGCGAGATCGCCCCACGGCGGGAGGACCCGGTCGACGGGAACCTCGGTCGGCCGGTTGAGGACAACTCCGAGCGTCCCGCCGCCGACATCGTGCTCGACCAGCAGGACGACACTGCGGCGAAAGTTCGGATCCTCCAGCTGAGGGGTCGCCACCAGCAGGAGCCCCACCCTGATGCCGTCTTCCATGGGTTCCATCATGCGTTGCGCGGACCTCCGGCGGCACGTCCCCTCGCTCGTTAGCCTGTTACGCATTCCTATCGATGGGGATATCGGCACCACAAGGTCCTGGGTTAAGAATGATCTAGGATCATCGGCCATCCGCTTGGTGCGCGCCGGGAGGACAGCGGTATGCAGTTGCCCAGGGTCATCATCGCCGCCGTGTTCATCGTGATCGGGGCGCTGATCGCCATCCCGGCGCTCTTCAAGTCGGACGGGTCGGCGGAGCCGACCTCCTCCACCGCGTCCGCGAGCCCGAGCGCGTCCGGCACCGGGAAGTCGCCGTCGGCCACGCCCACCACGTCCGGGACGGCGAAGCCGCCCGCGCGTCCGGTCACCGCGAGCATCGGCGCGGTGTCGTGCCCCGGACGCACCGTGCACGTCACGATCCGCAACACCGGGACGCAGACCGAGGACTTCTCCGTCGAGCGGGACGACGGCGGCGCCGCCGAGCCCGGCCAGATCCGCCCGGGCACCACCCGGACGGTCTCGGTCGAGCTGCGCGAGGACCGCCGCACCGGCCTCGCGGTCACCTGGGCGAACAAGCGCATCGAGAGCAAGACCGTCAAGGCGAACTGCAAGAAGGCGGGTGCGGGCGCGCCGACCGAGACGCCGCCGGGCAACCTGCCGCACACCGGCCCCGACACCGTCCTGTGGGCGCGCGCCGCGACCGGCGTCGGCATCATCCTCACCGGCGCGATCATCTTCTGGTACGGCGGGATCTGGCCCCGCCGCCGCGAGAAGATGTTCGCGAGCGAGAAGACCGACTAGGCCGCCGGTTCAGGCCTCGGTGCGGGGGCGGCCGCCGGCGGCCTCGCGGACGGCGCCGGCGACGCGGGTCGCCACGTCCGGGTGGAAGACGCTCGGGATGATGTAGTTGGGGCCGCTCTCCTCGGGGGTGACGACCTCGGCGAGCGCCGTGGCGGCGGCGGCCAGCATCTCCATGGTGACGACGTCGGCCTGCGCGTCCAGCAGCCCGCGGAAGACACCGGGGAACGCCAGCACGTTGTTGATCTGGTTGGGGTAGTCGCTGCGGCCGGTCGCGACGACGGCGGCGTGCTCGCGGGCCTCGTCCGGCGCCACCTCGGGCTCGGGGTTGGCGAGCGCGAACACGATCGCGCCGTCGTTCATCGTCGCGATGTCGTCGCCGTTCAGGATGCCGGGGGCGGAGACGCCGATGAACACGTCGGCGTCCTTGACCGCGCCGCGCAGGTCGCCCGCGTAGCCGGAGGCGTTGGTGTGCTCGGCGATCCAGCGCAGCGAGTCGTCCAGGTCGTCGCGGCCCTTGTGGACGGCGCCGCGGTAGTCGCACACGATCAGGTCGCGGGCGCCCGCGTGCATCAGCAGCTTCAGGATCGCGGTGCCGGCGGCGCCCGCGCCCGCCATCGTGATGCGGACGGAGCCGAGCTCCTTGCCGACGACGCGCAGCGCGTTGGTCAGCGCGGCCAGCACGCAGATCGCGGTGCCGTGCTGGTCGTCGTGGAAGACGGGGATGTCGAGCAGCTCGCGCAGCCGGGCCTCGACCTCGAAGCAGCGCGGCGCGGAGATGTCCTCCAGGTTGATGCCGCCGAACGCGGGCGCGAGGATCTGGACGGTCCGGACGATCTCGTCGGTGTCCTGCGTGTCGAGGCAGATCGGCCACGCGTCGATCCCGGCGAACCGCTTGAACAGCGCCGCCTTGCCCTCCATGACGGGCAGCGCCGCCTCCGGGCCGATGTTGCCGAGGCCGAGCACCGCGGACCCGTCGGTGACGACCGCGACGCTGTTGCGCTTTATGGTCAGCCGCCGGACGTCCTCGGGGTTGCGGGCGATGGCGAGGGAGACGCGGGCGACGCCCGGCGTGTAGGCCATCGACAGCTCGTCGCGGTTGCGCAGCGGCACCTTCGACTGCATCTCGATCTTGCCGCCGAGGTGCATCAGGAAGGTCCGGTCGCTGACCTTGTGGATCTTGACGGACTCGATGCCCTCCAGCGCCCCGGCGATCGCCTCGGCGTGCTGGGTGTCGCGGGTGGCGATCGTCACGTCGATGCGCAGCGTCTCGTGGCCGGCGGTGTTGACGTCGAGGGCCGTGACGATGCCGCCGGCGTTCTCGACGACCTGGGTGATCTGGCTCACGGCCCTGCCGCCGGCCGGGACCTCCAGCCGGACGGTGATGGAGTACGACACGCTCGGCACGCTCGCCACGACGACTGCTCCTTGCTGCTCCGGGTTGTCCTCCTCCCGGGCGCGCCGCCCGTGGACCGGCACGGTGCGTCCGGGGGCCGCGGCCCAGGGACCGCCCCCGCGACTCAGAAAGCCCGCGCCGCGACGACGATCGTCTCGATCGCCGCGGGCACGGGCGGCCTCATGGCATCGATCGCGATGATGTCGACCACGAGGTTGCGGAGCCGCGGATCGGCGGGGCCGGCCGCATGGAAGTGCTGCATGCGGACCGTCCGGGCACGGTCATTTCATCGAGCATACGCGCAACATCACGGCGGGGTGTCCCGATCGCCCCGGCTCGTTCCCCGCGAACGGCCGGGGGGAACCGCGGGTCAGAACAGCGCGGACTGCAGGCCGCGGCGGGCCCGGCCGATGCGCGGGTCGTCCGGCGGCAGCAGCTCGAACAGCGACAGCAGGTGCTTGCGCACGGCGTCGCGGTCGTCGCCCGCACTGCGGCGCACGGCCGCGAGCAGCCGGTCGAACGCCTCGTCGATGCGGCCGGACACCATCTCCACGTCGGACGCGCTGATCTGCGCCTGGACGTCGCCGGGCTTGTCGGCGGCGTCCTGGAGGGTGCGCTCCGGGTCGAGCGAGCCGACGCGCAGGCTCAGCTCGACGAGCGCGAGGCCCTGCTTGGCCTGGCCGTCCCTCGGGTCGGCGGCGAGGAGGCGCTCGAACGCGGTCTTGGCGGCGGGCAGGTCGCCGCGCTGCAGGGCGTCCTCGGCCTCGGCGTACACCGGGTCCTCGGCGGGCGCGGCGTCGGCCGCGGGCCGCTCGCCCTCGGGGGCGTCCGGCAGGATGCCCTCCTTGCGCAGCGCCTCGAAGAGCTGGTCGATGGCCTGGCGGACCTGCGGCTCGGGCGCGGCGCCGTTCAGGAACGGCAGCAGCTGACCGGCGACGACCGCGGCCACGAACGGGATGCCGCGCACGCCCATCTGCTGCATGTACGCGGCGAGCTGCGGGTTCGCGTCGATGTCGACCTTCGCGAGCACCCACGCCCCGGCCGCCTCGCCGGCGAGCTTCTCCAGGATGGGTCCGAGCTGCTTGCACGGCCCGCACCACTCCGCCCAGAAGTCGACGAGGACGGGCACGGACTGCGACCGCTCCACGACCTCGGTGTTGAAGGTCTCGTCGGTGACGTCCACGACGTACTGGCCGGCGGCGCCCCCCGCGCCCGCCGGCGCGGCGCCGCCGCCCTGGGCGCGGCGTTCCTGCTGCTTCCGCGCGGCCGCCTGGCGCGCCCCCAGGTCGATGGCCCCGTGCAACGAAAAGTCCCGAGAAGGCATGGGTCCATCCTGCCTCATGACCGCACCGCACCGTGCGTCCGTACGCTGCAAGCGGAGCGCGCCGCCGGTACCGGACGTCCGGCACGTCCCCGCTCCACCAGACAAACCGGGAATTGTCGGCCATTTCCGAATTCTCCACTTCGGCGCGGAAGGCAAAGAATCCAGACGCGCCGCCGTAAAGGCAAAAAGATTGCTGACAGCCATCACCAAGCCCGGTTATAGTCATGATGTCGATGCATCGCGGCCGGGCAAAAGGGGCCGGTGCCCGCCGAGCGGCGGGCCGGTCCGGCGGAGCACCGCGTGGCGGGTTGGGGGACCCGGGGCCACCGGAGCGTCCGTGCCGGCGCCGCGACCGCATGACGAGCAACGGGGGGAAACACTTGTGATCGCGGATCATTCCGTGATCGTGGCCCGAGGAATGGGTGTCCGCCGCGGGGGGCGGTGGCTCCTGCGCCCGGTGACCTTCGGCGTACCCGAAGGCGTGGTCGGCCTGGCCGGTCCACCTGGTGCCGGTAAATCCACTCTGCTGGCCACGTTCGCGACCTTGCGCCGGCCGAATGCCGGCCTGCTGCGCATTCTTGGACATGACATATCGAACGCCGCCGGGCTGCGGGCCGCGCGGGCCGGGATCGGCTACCTGCCGGCCCGGTTCTCCCGCGCCGAGAACATGACGGCCGGCGAGTTCGTCGCCTACGCGGCGTACTACAAGCGGCAGAGCGCGTCCGCCGCGCGCTCCATGCTGAAGCGGCTCGACCTCGCCGACGCCGCCGGGACGGAGCTGGCGCTGCTGCCGCCGGAGGTCCGGCTGCGCGCCGGGCTCGCCGCCGCCTGCGTCCACGCGCCGAGCGCGGTGCTGCTGGACGACCCGTTCGGCGCGCTGTGCGCCGCGGCCGAACCGTGGCCCACCGGCGCCGACGGCCCCGGCCGGTCCACGCTGACGGCCGCGATGTCGGAGCTGATCCCGGTGGTGCGCGCGCTGGCGCCGACGGTCGTGGTGACCGCCGACGCCACCGAGACGCTCACCGGCTGGTGCGACCGCCTGTTCACGCTCGCCCGCGGCCGGCTGACCGAGCAGCCCACCCACTCCTCGGCGGCCCGCCGCGGCCGCTCCGCCGCCGACCGCCGCGGCGCCGGCGTCGGTGTCCCCGACCCGCAGCACGTCGGCGCGCTCGACCCCGCGCGCGGCCGGCCGGACGTCGACGCGCTCGGCCGCCGGAGCGTCGGCGCGCTCGACTCCGCACCCGACCCGCGGAACGTCGGCGCGCTCGAACAGGGGCGGCCCGGCGCACCGGGGACCGGCGCCACCGGAGTCGGCGCGCTCGACCCCGCGCCCGGCCGGCGGGGCGCGGGCGCGGGGCGGCGCCGGGAGAGGCGGCCCGGACGGGCTGCACTGCCCCGGTTCCCGCTGCCCGCCGGAAGCGCCACCGGTGTCTGACCTCGGGCGGGTGCTCCGGCTGGACGCCCGTCGCACGGCACTGCTGGTGGCGGTGCCGGTCCTCACCGCGGTCGGGACGGCGGCGGCGCTGCCGGCGCTCGTCCGCTCCGCCGCGTACTGGGACAACACGGTCATCGCGCTGGTCAACGCCGTCCGCTTCCTCGGACCCGTCGCCGCCGGGCTGGCGGCGTGGGCGGCCGTCCGCGAGCGTCCGCTCGACTACCTGCGCGACCTCACCGCCCGCTCGCCCGCCACGGGCGCGCTGCTCGACCTGCTGCTGCTGTCCTCGGCGGCCCTCGTCTCCTACACCGCGGTGACGGCGCTCGTCGTGGCCGTGACGCTGGCGCAGGCGGAGGCCGGGCATCCTCATCCGCTGGGCGCGATCGCGGGCGCGGGCGCACTCGTCCTGCACGTCGTCGCCGGGTACCTGACGGGACGCGTCGTCCCGCACCGCGCGACGGCCGCGCTGGTGTTCGGGGCGACGGCGATGTGGGCGGCCGCGCGCATCCCCGGCGTGTCGTGGTGGAGCCTGCTGCCCCCGGCCGCGTTCCCCCGCATCGACCTGTTCACCACGCTGCGCCCCCGCGTGTTCGCCGACCAGGTGCTCTGGACGGCGGGGCTGACGGCGGCGCTGATCCTCGGCTACGTGCTGTGGGCGACGCGGCGGTTCCTGCTCGTCCTGCCGCTCGCCGCCGCGCTGGCCGCGACCGGCTCCGCCACGCTGGGGCTGCACGGGTCCGCCGGCGCGGCGGTCCGCGCCGCGCCCGCGCCGCCCGCGTGCCGGCAGTGGCCGGTGACCATCTGCGTGCATCCCGCGCTGCGGAACGCGCTGCCCGGGCTGACGGCGGCGCTCGTCCCGCTCGCCGCGCGGCTGAACGGCACGCCCGGCGAGTTCACGGCGGTGCGGCAGCGTCCGGCGTGGGCGCCGGTGTCAGTGGTGGACGGCGTCGCGACCGTCCATCTCGACGAGAACCTCTCCCCCGGGTACGCGGCGCGGGTCGTCCGGCAGATCAGCGGCGCGCTCAAGGATCCCGGCGCCTGCGCGTCCCCCGACGGCTACGGGGTGATGGTCGACGCGTGGCTGGTCGGCGACGACCCCCCGTCCGTCACCGACGACCGCGCGGCCCACCGGTTCGCGTCCCTGACCGAGCGCCGGCGCCGCGCGTGGCTGCGCCGCCATTTCACCGAGTACCGCACGTGCACCCTCGGCCCCGAGGACTTCCGCGCGGAGAAGAAGCACCGCGCGAAGGACAAGACCCCCCACCAGGCGCTGGACCGCGCGAATCCCCCGCGGTGAAGATCTCCCCTGCGTGGCCGCGGCTGCCACCCCCAGCAGCCGGCGGCCACGCAGAAGCTCAGACCCGTCCGGCCGGCTGCGGCTCGGCGGCGGGCGCCGGGGGCCGGGTCCAGTGGCGCTCCACGAGGAACGGGGCCACCGGCAGGACGGCGGCGCCGAGCGCGAGGACCGTGCGCTTGAGGTCCCAGCGAAGCTGCTCGCGGACGAGGAAGACCAGGCCGACGTAGGCCATGAACAGGACTCCGTGCAGCGGCCCCATCAGCTGGACGCCCACCGGCGCGTCCGCGCCGTACTTCAGCGGCATGGCGACCAGCAGGAGCAGCAGGAACGAGATCGCCTCCGCGACGGAGACGAACCGGAAAACACGAATCATGTCCACGCCCGGCTCAACGGAACGGCCCCACCTGGGGTTTCGTCCGGGCCTATGGCCTTGATCACACCGGCGTCCACGCCGACCTCACCGGTCCGCCAGGTAAGGGGCGCAGATGCCGGGAATGCTTGGTGCATGGCTCGCCCCCAACCGAAGAACGACGCGCCCCCCACGCCGTCCCGGTCGCCCCGGCGCGGCCTGCTCACCCCCCTCGTGCTGGTCGTCGCGACCATCGCGCTGGTGCTGGTCGCGCAGCAGGCCCTGCACGGGCTGCCGGGCTGGCTGAACCCGTTCGGCACGGAGACGAAGGACCGCAGCGGGCCCGTCCTGCTGAAGTCGATCCGCGACCTGCACCGCTACGAGGCGGCGAGCGGCAGCTTCCAGGTCATCGTGGACCTGGAGAAGGACGCCAAGTTCCTGCCCGGCTCGCTGCGCGGCAAGCGCACGCTGTTCGTCGGCAACGGCACCGTGGACGCCTACGTGGACTTCTCCAAGCTCGGCTCCGGCGCCGTCAAGGTCAACGAGGACCGCACGGCCGCCACGATCACGCTCCCCCGCGCCCAGCTGGAGAACACCAACCTCGACCCGAAGACCAGCTACGTCTACGCCACCGAGCGCGGCCTCATCGACCGCTTCGGCGACTTCTTCAGCAGCAACCCGAACAACCAGCAGCAGCTCTACGTCCTGGCGTCCCAGAAGATCCAGTCCGCCGCGCAGCAGAGCGGCTTGAAGGAACGCGCGGACGCCAACACGAAGTCGATGCTGGAGAACATGCTCAAAGCCCTGGGCTTCAAGACCGTGACCATCACGCCGACAGCCCAGTAGAAGTCGCTGACCTAAGCCACTGACCCGGCCACGCAACGACCCGGACCACCGCGATCGCGTCCGAAGGCAGGTTCGAGCTTGCGAGAACCTGATCGCGCAGCGAGCCGCTGGGCGAGTCGGATGCGATGCCAGCGATCGCCAGTGTTACGACCGGTTCCGAGCCGCTAGGCGAGGGTTCGGGTCGGAACACGGATAAGCAACGCGTCGCCCTGGCCGCCGCCGCCGCAGAGGCCCGCGGCGCCGGTGCCGCCGCCGCGGCGCTTCAGCTCGTAGGCGAGGTGCAGCGCGATGCGGGCGCCGGACATGCCGACCGGGTGGCCGAGCGCGATGGCGCCGCCGTTGACGTTGACCTTCTCGGGGCCGACGCCGAGGTCGCGCATCGACTGGATGCCGACGGACGCGAACGCCTCGTTGATCTCGATGAGGTCGAGGTCGTCGACGGTCAGGCCCTCCTTGCCGAGGGCGTGCCGGATCGCGTTGGACGGCTGGGACTGCAGCGAGTTGTCGGGCCCCGCGACGTTGCCGTGCGCGCCGATCTCGGCGAGCCAGGTGAGGCCGAGCTCCTCGGCCTTGGCCTTCGACATCACGACGACGGCCGCGGCGCCGTCGGAGATCTGCGAGGACGAGCCGGCGGTGATCGTGCCGTCCTTGCTGAAGGCGGGACGCAGCTTGGCGAGGCCCTCGGCGGTCGTGTCGCCGCGCACGCCCTCGTCCTTGGCGAACACGATCGGGTCGCCCTTGCGCTGCGGGATCTCGACCGGGGCGATCTCGTCGTCGAACACGCCGTTCTTGATGGCCTCGGCCGCGCGCTGGTGGGAGCGGGCGGAGAACTCGTCCTGCTCCTCGCGGGAGATGCCGAGCCTGGCGTTGTGGTGCTCGGTCGACTCGCCCATCGCGATGCCGTCGAACGCGTCGGTGAGCGCGTCGTAGGCCATGTGGTCGAGGACCTCGATCGAGCCGTACTTGTAGCCGCCGCGCGACTTCGGCAGCAGGTGCGGGGCCTGGGTCATCGACTCCATGCCGCCCGCCACGACGATGTCGAACTCGCCCGCCCGGATGAGCTGGTCGGCGAGCGCGATCGCGTCCAGCCCGGACAGGCACACCTTGTTGATGGTGATCGACGGGACGCTCATCGGGATGCCCGCCTTGACCGCCGCCTGCCGGGACGGGATCTGCCCCGCGCCGGCCTGCAGCACCTGGCCGAGGATCACGTACTGCACCTGGTCGCCGGAGACCCCGGCCCGCTCCAGCGCCGCCTTGATCGCGTGCGCGCCGAGGTCGGCCGCGGAGAAGTCCTTCAGCGAGCCCAGCAGGCGTCCGATGGGGGTGCGCGCGCCTGCGACGATCACGGACGTGGCGGTCATTGTGGGGGCCCTCCAGGGTGGTGCTGCGGCGACGTTTGCCACCATACCCAGGGGAGCGTCGTTCGGTTCCGTTCGCCCCCGCCCGGCCGCCCTAGTAGGGAGAAAGCCCATGCTGACCCGTATCGACCACATCGGCATCGCCTGTCACGACCTGGAGGCGACCGTCGAGTTCTACAAGGCGACCTACGGCTTCACCGACGCGCACTTCGAGGTGAACGAGGAGCAGGGCGTCCGGGAGTGCATGCTCAAGATCAACGAGACGGGGGACGGCGCCGCGAGCTACCTGCAGCTCATCGAGCCGATCCGGGAGGACTCGGCCGTCGCCAAGTGGCTGGCGAAGAACGGCGAGGGCGTCCACCACATCGCGTTCGGCACGGACGGGACGGTCGAGGGCGAGGCCGCCGCCATCGCCGGCAAGGGCGTGCGGGTGCTCTACGACGCGCCGCGCAACGGGTCCATGGGATCCTTGATCAACTTTTTGCACCCCAAGGACTGCCACGGCGTGCTGACCGAGCTCGTGCAGAAGCGCCGCGACGCGGAATGATCTTGCCGGGCGGGCGCGCCGCGGACGCGCCCGGATCGTGACGTGTTCGATATCACGGTCACGGGCAGTCAGGCGCCGACCGCCGCTCTGTGACCGTTCGGACACATCTGGTGCATTTGCACCCCCGACACCTGGGCACCTTCATCACGGCTGAACACGCCAACAAACCGGACATTCCACGCAGCGCGTCAAGATGAGCCCCCAACACGGCAGTGTCCGGAGTACGCTTCATCCACCGGAAGAGGTCCTGGGGCACTGCGCCCGTCATGTCAGGCGTTCAACCGGTCCCCGGAACCACCCGTAGCCCCGTCACATCAGGATTGAGCCACATGCAGTCCGACATCGACGCCCAGCTCAGCAACTTCTTTGAAGACACGCCCCCGCGCGAGTTCGACGTGGTGCTTCGCGGCTACGACCGGCACCAGGTCGACGAGCACATCAAGTCGCTCGACAACGAGGTGCGGCAGACCCGCGAGCAGACCAGCGCCCTGCAGCGGGAGCTGTCGGACGCGCACCGTCAGCTGCAGGAGCAGGAACGTCCCACCTACTCCGGTCTCGGCGCCCGCATCGAGCAGCTGCTGCGGCTCGCCGAGGAGCAGGCGACCGAGCTGGTCCAGGCGGCCCGCTCCGAGGCGAACGAGATCAAGGCCGCGGCCAAGGTCGACGCCGCCGAGCAGCGCGCCACCGCCGAGAACGACGCCGCCGAACTGCGCGCCAACGCCCAGCGCGAGGGCGACGACATGCGCAACGCGGCCGAGCGCGAGGCGGAGGAGGTGCGCACCTCCGCCCACCGCGAGGCGGACGAGCTGACCTCGACCACCGAGCGGGAGGTCGCCAAGCTGCGCGCGACCGCCGACCATGAGGTCGCCGAGAAGCGGGCGAGCGCCGAGCGCGAGATCGCCAAGCTGCGCACCACCACCGAGCGCGAGGTCGCGCAGCTGCGCGCGTCCACCAAGCGCGAGCGGGACGAGATCCTCACCACGGCCAAGCGGCAGGCCGACGAGATGCGCGCGCAGGCGCAGCGCATCCTGGAGGAGAGCGAGGCCCAGCGCGCCCAGGCCGAGGCCGAGTTCGAGATCCAGCTGGCCGCCCGCCGCGAGGAGGCCGACCGGCAGGACGCCGAGCGGCACTCCGCCGCGCAGGCCGCCACCCAGAAGCTGGTCGCCGAGGCCGAGCAGCGCGCCGCGTCCGCCGAGCAGCGGGCCGGGAAGGCCACCCAGCAGGCCGAGCAGACCCGGCGCGAGGCCGACTCGCACGCCAAGCAGCTGATGGCCAACGCGCGCAAGAACTCCGACAACGTGATCGCCGAGGCCAAGGCGCAGGCCGAGCAGCTGCTCGCCGAGACCAAGGCCGAGGCCGACCGCGTCCGGACGGCGGCGCAGCGCCAGGTCGACGAGCTGACCCGGCAGCGCGACAGCATCACCAGCCACCTCAACCAGCTGCGCCAGCTCATCGGCGGCGTCGCACCGACGATGGGTGCCGAGCCCGAGCTGGCCGCGCCCCCGGAGAAGCCGGCCATCCCCGCCGCCGAGCCGAAGCCGGCCCCGGCCCAGCCGAAGCAGCAGCCGGCCGCCGCGAAGGCCGCGCCCGCCAAGCAGGCCCCGGCCAAGAAGCCCGACGAGGACGACGAGGACTGGTGGCAGGAGTGAGTTCCTGAGAACGGCGTCGAGGAGAGCCTAGAGGCGGTGAAACGCCTCTAGGCTTTTCCTCGTCTCACCACCATGGCAGAGGAGAGCGGCGTGGCCGACGAGACCTCCCGCGACGACGAGCCGGAGGCGGCGCCCGGTACGGGACGTCCCAAAGGCGGCGACCGCGTCCCCGCCCCCACCCCGCCCGCCGACGACCAGGGCGAGGGCGGCACCACCGGCGACGGCGGTGCGAGCACCGCGCCGAGCGGGGCCTTGAGGCCCGAGGAGACGGACGAGCCCGTGGGCGAACGCGATCCGGCGACCGGTGCCCCGGTCACGCTTCCGGCGAAGGCGGCGGCCGCCGAGCAGGTGCCGCCCGCGCCCGGCGCGCCCGACCCGGCGCACGACGTCGAGCAGCGCCGCCGCGAGGCGGGCGTCGACCAGCGGTTCCCGTTCGGCCGGCCGGGGCAGCCGCTCGGCCGCGCCCACCCGTTCGTGTTCGGGTTCACCGCCGCGCTCGGCGTCATCACCGCGTGGATGCTGGTGAAGACGGCCACGAACGCCAAGTCGGTCATCGTGATGATCATCGTCGCGATGTTCCTCGCGGTCGGGCTCAACCCCGCGGTGGAGCGGCTGCGCAAGTTCGGGTTCCCGCGCGGCGCGGCGGTCGCGTCGGTGTTCCTGCTGGTGATCCTCTTCTTCGCGGGGTTCGTCGCCTCGCTCGTCCAGCCGGTGTCCGAGCAGGTCACCGAGCTGCGGCACAACATCCCCGAGTACGTCCAGCAGTTGCAGGACAACAAGACCCTCGCCGAGTGGGACAAGCGCTACGGGCTGCTGGACCGCGCCCAGAAGACGGTGAGCGGCGAGGACTTCCAGAAGACCCTCACCGACACCGCCACCGGCATCGGCAAGGTCGCGGTCAACGGCATCTTCCAGACGATCACGATCCTGATCCTGACGCTGTACTTCCTCAGCTCGCTGCCGCAGATCAAGACGTTCTTCTACCAGCTCGCGCCGCGCTCGCGAAGAGCCCGCGTCGCCCTGCTCGGCGACGAGATCCTCGACCGGATCGGCGGCTACGTCGCCGGGCAGTTCACGATCGCGTTCATCGCGGGCGTCTCCTCCTACATCTTCCTGTCGATCCTCGGGGTGAAGTACGCGCTCGCGCTGGCGCTGATCGTCGCGGTGACGGACCTGATCCCGCTCATCGGCGCGACGATCGGCGCGGTGGTCGTGTGCCTGGTCGCGTTCCTCACCGGGGACACGACCGACCTCATCATCTGCGTGATCTTCTATGTGATCTACCAGCAGGTGGAGAACTACCTGGTCTACCCGCGCGTCATGAAGCGGACGGTGGACGTGCAGCCCGCGGTGACGATCGTCGCGGCGCTGGTCGGCGCGGCGCTGCTCGGCGTGGTCGGCGCGCTGCTGGCGATCCCGACCGCGGCGGCGATCTCGCTGCTGATCCGCGAGGTCGTCATGCCGCGCCAGGAGACGCTCTAGCCGGGGGCGGCTCGGCCCGCGCGGCTCAGCGGCCGATGCGGGCGAGGGCGGCGGCGAACTCGGCGACCGCCTGGTTGAACAGGTCCGGCTGCTCGACCGCGCACAGGTGCCCGGCGCGCGGGACGACCTGCAGCTCGGCGTTCGGCAGCGCGTCCGCCATGGCGCGGGCCTCGTCCTCGGTGGCGAGCGCGTCCTCGTCCCCGATCATGACCAGGGCGGGCACCGTGGCGGCGCGGAGCGTGTCGAACGCGTCCGGGCGCCCGGCCATGGCGCGCAGCGCCCAGGCGGCGGCGCCCGGCGGCGTCGCCTGGACGAGGCCGCGGACCCGCCCGTACACCAGGGCGCGCTGCCGGTAGGTGGTGGGCCCGACGAGGCCGGGCAGCACCTCGTCCACCAGGACCTGCGGGCCGCCGTCGCGGTCGAGCCGCTCGGCCTGCCGGAGCCGGCGCGCCCGGACGGCCTCGGTGTCGGCGGCCGCGCGGGTCGCGGCGAGCACGAGCCCGAGGACGAGGTCGGGGTGCCGCCGGCACAGCGCCATCGCGACGTACCCGCCCATGGACAGGCCGGCGACGACGGCGCGCCGCACGCCGAGGCTCCGGAACAGGCGGGCGACGTCGTCGGCCATCGCGTCGACCGACGGCTCATCGTCGCCGAGCACCGATCCGCCGAAACCGCGCAGGTCGGGGGTGACGACCCGGAACCGGTTCGCGAGGCCCTCGCGCTGGGCCAGCCACATCGCCGAGGACAGCGGGAACGCGTGCAGCAGAACGAGCGGCGTGCCGGAACCGACATCCCTTGCGTACAGCTGCACCGTCATTGGGCCATGGTCACCCGCGATCGCAGTGATGTGACGGGAGTGGCCGCGATCGGCCGCAGCGGTTTATCTGTCCGGTTCGTCCCATTCTGTGGGGAGCGGGTGGGCGGCCGGCGCCACCCGCTTGACGATCTCGTTCAGGACGATCCGGACGTACGGCTCGCCGACCCAGAGGTGCTTGGCGTTGTCCACCGCGACCACCTCGGCCTGCGGGACGCGCTTGAACCGCTCCCGCGCCTCCGCCGGACGCAGGTAGTCGTCGAACTCGGGCACGAGCGCCAGCACGGGACGCCCGTCCGCGCCCCACGCGTCCAGGTCGGCGTCGCCGGCCCGCTTCAGCGGCGGGGACAGCAGGATCGCGCCCTCGACCAGCGGGTCGCGCCCCCACTTCAGCGCCAGCTCGGTGCCGAACGACCAGCCGAGCAGCCACGGGCGCGGCAGGTCGTGGTACTCGGTGTACTCCAGCGCCGCCGCCACGTCGAACCGCTCGGTCTCGCCCTCGCCGAACTCGCCCTGGCTCGTCCCGCGCGCCGACGTCGTCCCCCGCGTGTTGAACCGCAGCACGGCGAGGTCCGCGAGGGCGGGCAGCCGGTAGGACGCCTTGCGCAGCACGTGGCTGTCCATCATCCCCTCGGCCGTGGGCAGCGGGTGCAGGCAGACCAGCGTCGCGACCGGCGGCCGCTCCGGCGGCAGCGCCAGTTCCCCGACCAGCTCCAGTCCGTCCGAGGTGTGCAGCGTGATCTCCTCGCGCCGCGCGGGCAGCACCGTCGCCGCCCTGATCTCCGCCATGGGTCTCCTTCAGTAACGGGGTGCGTTCCGCGAGCGCAGGACGCGGGGGGCGCGGCGGGTGCGGGCCTGCCAGCAGGGGCGGTGCCAGTGCCGCCGGTCGTCGCCGTCCTCGCCCACCCGCCAGGCGACGACGTGCCCGACGCCCGGCGGGATCTCCTGGTCGCATCCGGGACACCGGTACGCCTTGGCGGCACCGGCCCCGGCGATCGACCGGACGACCCAGTCGCCGTCCGGCCCCTCCTCGGTCTCCTCGGCCCACGACCCGCCGCCGCTCGGGGGACGTCCGGAAACGGCACGGCGATTCTTGCGGGGGCTCATGCTCCAAGGGTATTCGGCGCGCAGAGCCCGTCCTCGCGCCCGACGGTCAGCGGATCGGCTTGCCGGCCGTCACGTGCTCGATGAGGAGCGGGGTCGGGGACAGCGCCGGCTCGCGGGTCTCGGCGTGCAGCGCGCGCAGGACGGTCACGGCGCGGGCCGGGCCGAGGCGGTCGAGGTCGGCGATCGGGCCCGTCGGGTAGCCGCAGCCCAGCGTCATCGCGGCGTCGATCGCGTCGGCGCCGGCGTATCCGGCGCCGAGCATCGCGGCGGCGTCGTTCAGGTACGGGAAGCGCAGCGCGTCCACGATGAACCCGGCGCGGTCGCGGCAGCGGACGGCGGTGAGGCCGAGGCGGGCGAGCAGTGCGGCGGCGCGGTCGGCGACGTCCGGGCCGGTCAGCACCGTGGCGGCGATCTCGGCGAGCGTGCCGGCGGGGTCGGGCAGGTGCAGCCCGACGACGCCCGCGGGACGTCCGGTGGCCATGGCCTGCTCGATCACCGAGCCGTCCACGGAGGTGACGGCGAGCACGGCGTCCGGCTTGGCGGCCTGCGCGGCGGCCAGCAGCAGCGCCCGCCCGGCCTCGGCGTCCTCCGCCGCCTCGATGACCAGGTCGCAGCCGGCGAGGTCGGCGGCCGAGTCGCGGACCTGGGCGCCCGCGCGGTCGCACAGCGCGGCGAGCGCGTCGGCGAGCGGGCCGACGCCGACGATGCCGACGACCGGCGGCGCGCCCTCGTCGGCCGCGGCCTCGGTCCCACCGGATGCGTCGTAGGTGTAGAAGCCGCGGCCGGTCTTGCGTCCGAGCAGGCCCGCGGTGACGAGTTCGCGCAGCACCGGCGAGGCCGCGTGGCGGCGGTCGCGGGACTCGGCGTAGATCGCGTCCAGCACCTCCAGGCAGGTGTCGAGTCCGATCAGGTCCATGAGGGTGAACGGGCCCATCGGCAGGCCGGCGCCCGCCTTCATCGCCGTGTCGATGTCGTCGCGGGTCGCGTGCCCCGACTCCAGCATTCCGGCGGCCTGGTTCAGGTAGCCGAACAGCAGCCGGTTCGCGACGAACCCGGCGCGGTCGCCGATCGTGACCGGGGTCTTGCCGAGACCCTTCACCAGGGCGGCGACGCGGGCCACGGCGTCCGGCTCGGTCAGCACGGTCGCGATGACCTCGACCAGCTTCATCACCGGCGCCGGGTTGAAGAAGTGCACGCCGACGATCTTGGTGGGGCGGCCGGTGGTGACCGCGATGTCGGTGACCGACAGCGACGAGGTGTTGGTGGCGAGGACGGCGTCGTCCCGGCAGACCCGGTCCAGTTCGGCGAAGACCTTCCGCTTCAGGTCGAGCCGCTCGGGGACGGCCTCGATGACGAGGTCGCAGTCGCCGAGGTCGGCGAAGTCGGTGGACAGCGCGACCCGGCCGAGGATCTCGCGCTGCGCGTCCTCGGTGAGCCTGCCGCGCTTCACGGCCCGTCCGGTGGAGCTCTCCAGGTGCCCGCGCCCGCGCTCCAGCGCGTCCTGGTTCACCTCGATGCCGACGACCGCGAGGCCGCCGCGCGCCAGCACCTCGGCGATGCCCGCGCCCATCGTGCCCAGTCCGACGACCCCGACCCTGCTGAACGAACCCTCATCCATGATTGGCAGTCTTGCAGAGGGCTCGCGCACACCCGCTGCCGGGTACGACGAGGACGTGCGCCTCGGAATCTTCCTCCTCACCACCCGTTTCCCCCGGCAGGACCCGGCCGCCGCCCTGGCCCGCACGGTCGAGGCCGCCGTCGCCGCCGAACGCGCCGGGTTCGACGACGTATGGCTGGCCGAACACCACTTCATGTCGTACGGGGTCGTCCCGTCCGCGACGCTTCTGGCCGGGCACCTCCTGGCCGTCACCTCCCGGATCCACGTCGGGACGGCGGTGAGCGTCCTGTCCACCCAGCATCCGGTGGCGCTCGCCGAGCAGGCGGCGATGCTGTCCCTGCTCTCCGGCGGCCGTTTCCACCTGGGCGTCGGACGCGGCGGCCCATGGCGGGACCTGGAGGTCTTCGGCACCGGCCTGCACCGCTACGAACACGGCTTCGCCGAATCCCTGGACCTCCTCCTTACTTCTCTGCGCTCTGACCGTGTCTCCTGGGAGGGGGAACACTTCCGCTTCCGTGAGGTCCCGCTCGTCCCGCACGCCCCCGACCCGCCGCCGGTGACGGTCGCCTGCACCTCCCCCGCCACCGAACGGCTCGCGGCCGAGCGCGACCTGCCGATGCTCCTCGGCATGCACGTGGACGC
>NZ_SMJW01000004.1 GCF_004348335.1 Actinomadura bangladeshensis
GGCGCCCACCGAGATCTACACTTATGCGATCGTCGGCAGCGTCATATGTGTATAAGAGACAGCCCCAAGGAGCCCGTATGACCCGGGCAGCACGGCATCACATCCCCCTCCTGGCCTTACTGGTGCTCCTCGCGGGCGCCCTGACCGGTTTGACCACGGCCCGGCCGGCGCACGCCGCGGTCTCCACGTCCATCACCCTCGACGGCACCCGCCCCGGCCTGGTCTTCGACGGCGTCGGCGCCATCAGCGGCGGCGGCGGGAACTCCCGGCTGCTGGTCGACTATCCCGAGCCCCAGCGCAGCCGGCTCCTGGACTACCTGTTCAAACCCGGGTACGGCGCCTCGTTGCAGATCCTGAAGATCGAGGTCGGCGGGGACACCAACTCCACCGACGGCGCCGAGGCCAGCCACGAGCACATCCGGGGCGCCGTGGACTGCGACCAGGGGTACGAGTGGTGGCTGGCCGCGCAGGCCAAGGCCCGCAACCCTGACATCAAGCTCTACGGCCTCGCCTGGGGCGCGCCCGGCTGGATCGGCGGCGGCAACTTCTGGTCCCAGGACATGGTCGGCTACCTGATGGCATGGCTCGGCTGC
This sequence comes from Actinomadura bangladeshensis, assembly GCF_004348335.1. Classification (GTDB taxonomy): domain Bacteria; phylum Actinomycetota; class Actinomycetes; order Streptosporangiales; family Streptosporangiaceae; genus Spirillospora; species Spirillospora bangladeshensis. Next base: position 594 of record NZ_SMJW01000004.1, read on the forward strand.
GCCAAGCAGCACAACCTGAACATCGACTACCTCGGCGGCTGGAACGAACGCGGCTGGAACGCCGGCTGGTACCAGAACCTCAAGTCGACGCTGGCGGCCGGCGGCTACGGGTCGATCAAGGTCGTCGCGGCCGACAGCGGCTGGGACGTCGCCGACGCCATGGCCGCCGACCCGGGCTTCAAGAACGCCGTCGACATCGTCGGCACGCACTATCCGTGCGGCTACATGACCGCGTTCACCTCCTGTCCGAGCACCTCGACCGCCCAGGGCCTCGGCAAACCTCTGTGGGCCAGCGAGAACGGCTCGGAGGACGCCGACGGCGGCGCCCCGGCGGTCGCGCGGGCGATCAACCGCGACTACATCGACGGGCGGATGACCTCGTACATCAACTGGCCGGTCATCGCGGCGCTGTACCCGAACCTCCACTACAACACCGCCGGCATGTCGGTCGCCCCCCAGCCGTGGTCGGGCCATTACTCCCTCGGCAAGACGACGTGGGTGACCGCGCACACCACCCAGTTCACCAAGCCCGGCTGGCGCTACATCGACTCCGGGAGCGGCTTCCTGGGCGGCAACCGGGCGAACGGCAGTTACGTGACGCTGAAGTCGACGAACGGCTCCGACTACAGCACCGTCATCGAGACGATGGACGCAACGGCGGCGCAGACCGCGACCTTCACCGTCACCGGTGGGCTGTCCACGGGCCAGGTCCACGTCTGGTCCACCAACGTGAATTCCTCCAGCCCCGGTGACCACTTCGTGCACGCCGCGGACGTCACGCCTTCGGGCGGCCGGTACTCGCTGACCCTTCAGCCCGGGACCGTCTACACCGTCACGACGACGACCGGGCAGGGCAAGGGCACCGCGACCTCTCCGCCCGCCGCCCCGATGGCCCTGCCGTACTCCGACGACTTCGAGACCGCGGCCACCACCACGTCGCCGAAGTACTTCGCCGACATGAACGGCGCGTTCCAGAGGGTGGCCTGCGGCGGAGGCAGGTCCGGCTCCTGCGTACGGCAGATGGCGCCGACCACGCCGATCCGCTGGACGAACGAGTCCTACAGCGCGCCCTATACGATCATGGGCGACGGCTCGTGGGGCAACTACACGGTCAGCGCCGACGCGATGCTGGAGCAGCCCGGCAGCGTCGAAGTACTCGGCCGCGTCAACCTCCAGGCGACCAACAACAACGGCCTGAACGCCTACCACTTCCGGGTCAGCGACACCGGCGCATGGTCCATCGTGAAGAGCGACACCTCGTGGCACTTCACGACGCTGGCCGGCGGCACCACGTCGGCGCTCGGACTGAACAGGTGGCACCGGCTGTCGCTGAAGCTCCAGGACACGACGCTGACCGCCGCCGTGGACGGCGTGACCGTCGGCAGTGCCACCGACGCCTCCTACACCAGCGGTCAGGCCGGCCTGGGCGTCACCGGCTACCAGACCGACCAGTTCGACGACTTCGCCCTCACGCCGGGCAGCGCGCCGCAGCAGCACATCGGCCCGGTGAGGTCCGGTCTGGCCGGCAAGTGCCTGGACGACAACGCGGGCTCGACGGCCAACGGCACCCGCGTCCAGCTCTGGGACTGCAACGGCGGCTCCGCCCAAGTGTGGTGGTGGGGCAACGGCATGCTGCGCCTCGGCGCCTCGGACGGCAAGTGCGTGGACGTCACCGGCCAAGGCACGTCCAACGGAACGCTGGTCGAGCTGTGGGACTGCAACGGCGGAACCAACCAGCTGTGGACCCCGCAGCCGGACGGCTCGTTGAAGGGCGTGCAGTCCGGCCGCTGCCTCGACGTGCCCGGCTCCAACACGACGAACGGCACTCAGCTGGCGATCTGGGACTGCAACGGCGGAAGCAACCAGAAATGGACGCTGCCCTGACGGCCCTCAGACCCAGGTGTGCGGCTTCGGGGCCGACCACCTCGAGCTGAGGTGACCGACAAGAGTTGAGGGCCGGGTACCGCGAACGCGGGTGCCCGGCCCTCAACTCGCGGACCTGCCGTGCGCCGCCGGCGCCCGAGCCTCCGTCCTACCGCTCCCCGTTCGACCCGCGGAACCCGAGGCCCCGGCAAAGGCCTGCCCGCTGCGCCGGACCGGCGGGCGGACGCGCCGGAGGCCGGGCGCCCGCCCGCCGGGAGAGACGTGAGACGTCCAGGCGGGATCAGCGTGGGATGAAGTCCTGGTTGGTACCTGGAGCGTTCTTGCACGGCCACTGGTCGAGCTGCTGGCCGGGGTTGTCGCCCGCACCATAAACGTCCAGGCACAAACCGCTGTTCTGATTCTGGAACTCAAAGGAACCGTCGGATTGCCGAATCGGCCGCCACAACGTACTGGGCGCACCCGTTCGGGATTGCTGAACGATGTCAGGCACACCGGCCGACGTGGACCCACCGGCCACCCCGAGCACCTGACCGGAGTTCTGAGCCTGCAACTCACCATAGCCATTGGAACCCGGCAGGAACTGGAACTGCTGGTTGCTCTGCCCGTTGCAGCTCCACTGGACGATCGCCGCACCCGACGCGCCGGTATTACCGTATACGTCCACGCACAGCCCATTATTGCCGATGACCAACTGATGATAACCAGTCGGGAAGGCACCGCCGTTACCCGTGCTTCCGTAACCGGCGGCCACCAGATTGGCCTGGACGGCATTCTCGGTCGCATCCGACGGGTAACCGGAGACCATGGCTCCTTCGTAGAAGGTTCCAGCGCTGAGGTTGGCGCCTCCGCCGGGCTTGCAGCAGTCGCCGCCGCTCCCCAGGACGATGGCTCCCTGCTTCTTCATGGGGCTGTACCCGCTGGGGAGCGAGCCGTCCCACAACGTGGTCAGACCGCCGGACTGGGCGTCGCCGCCTTTCAGCGCGAACCGCGATGTCCCGTTGTTCTTCAACATCGCGGTGACGAACCTGTTGGTGAAGGCCCGCTGGTTGGGATTCCAGGTCTTACTGCCTCCGGGGAATAGACCCCATTCGAGATCCGCCTGCACCCAGGGACCGGATCCGGAGCACCCGCCGAACCAGCATGACGTGCTGAAATTGATCGAATCCATCGCACCGGGACCGTCGGCGTTCCTCGTCGTCTCGCTGTTTCCGTAGTCGAAGCAGCAACCACCGTTGACGTGCGTGCCGCTCGTCACCATGTACATGCCCTCGGGGGCACTGCCGGTCGGCACCCCCGTCAGATGGCCGTCCCGCCAATAGCTGTTGCCGGGATTGATGTACAGCGAGTAGGCCTTACTGCCCCCGACCGTCAGCGACTCGGAAGCCGCCTTGGCGGGGCTGCTCTGGCTCGAACCGGGAACCGCGTTCGAGCCCTGGTACCACAGGTCGTTGCCGTGCCCCGACTGGTCATAGACGACCGTGATCACGCACGTGGTCCCGGCGCAGAATGAGTCCTGCGCCGCCGCGTCGGCGACGCCGCCCGGACTCTGCAGGCCGATGTTCCGGGTGGCGTTATCCGATGAACGCCTCACCTGGTACAGGTTGCCGTCGTACGAGCCGTACAGCGCTCGCACCGTGCTGTGCGCGGCGACGCAGGGCGTGCCGCCCGAGGTGTAGATGTCACACGGACCCGTGACGGCCGCCGACGCCGACCACGCTGCCGCCATGGTCGCGAGCAGTGCGGCTAGCACCACCACAACCGCGGCGACGGCGGCCCGCGAGCGCCCACCGCCCGCACGGCCCGGCAAGAACACTGAGGAAGGACGCACAGTTCTGACTCCTTGAGTAGGACATGGCGGAAACCACCCCATCCGGGCCGTGCCCGGGGGCCCTCCGATGGCCGGTGCCGAAGGGATCCGGCGGGGACGAAGTCCTGGTTCCGGGCGGCCTCGTCGAATCGATTCGACTTAAGCCATGGAAGTACCTCCGCACCCCGTTCACCGGCACGCGCCGGAACCTCTCGTCCGATATGCCGAACAAGGTGCGGAATCCTGCACGGCGAAGCTAAGCCGGGCGGCAAGCCGGATCAATGGCACTTTTCATCGTTTTCACGCCGATCATCGCCCGGGAGGCAGGACACGAGATCTTGGTGCTACGTCAGCAGTTCGCCGTGCACCCGCCGGTAGCCCCAGCCTGGGTTCTCCCGCAGCAGCGCCGCGAGCAGCGCTCGGTCCGGGCCGGCGAACCGCACCCTCGGCCCGTCCAACTGGCGCTCCAGCACCGTGATCTGATGCCGCAGCACCAAGATCTCGGCGTCCTTCTCCCAGTCGGTCATCGGAAGTGGCGCGTCCCGAGAGCGGGCATCCCGCACCATCTCGGGGTCATGCGCCTGCGGACAACTGGCGTCCCACAGGACGGCCCCACTAGGAATAAGTGTCTGCGCAGGCAGGTTGTTTAGGTCACTTCAGCAACGAGGAAGGGCGATCCCCATGGTCTCCTCGCTCATCCCGGCGCAGGCGGCATGGTGGCGCCCGCCCGGGAGCCCGGTCGCCACCGCGACCGCGAGGGCCCAGCGCCCGCAACACTGTGAAAGGGACGAACGACATGACCGACAGCACCCTGCCCGAGCCGGTGAAGCTCGGTGACCGCGTGACCTACGACGTGCCCGCCGAGCGTGTCGCCCGCGCGACGCTCACCCGGTCCGAGACCGGGAATCTGCAGGACGTCCACCTGCTCTACCAGCTCGACGCCGCCTACCGGCGCGCCGCGGCCGACGACTCGATCTCCGTGTTCGTCCTCGCCGCGGACGGCCGGGACTTCTCGATCGGGCACGACGTCGATGGGCTCTTCAGCACCGACGGCATGGACCAGGTGACGCTGGAGGGCGGACTGGGGCTCGGCGGCGTCGAGGGCGATATGGCCTGGGAGAACGAGGTCTTCCTGCAACTGCACTGGCGCTGGCGCAACTTCCCCAAGCCGAGCATCGCCGCGGTCCAGGGGCGCGTGTTCGCCGGCGGCTTGATGATCATGTGGCCCACCGACCTGATCGTGGCCAGTGAGGACGCGCGCTTCGCCGACCCGGTCACGGCGTTCGGGATGAGCGCTGTCGAGCTGTTCATGCATCCGTGGGAGTTCGGTGCGCGCCGCGCGAAGGAACTGCTGCTCACGGGCGACATCCTGACGGCGGCGGAGGCCAAGGAGATCGGCATGGTCAGCCGGGTCGTCCCCCGAGCCGACCTGGAGTCGGCCACGCTGGCCCTCGCCGAGCGGATCGCGACCCGCCCCACCGCCGGGCTGAAGATGGCCAAGAGGGCCGTGAATCAGACCCTGGAGATCCAGGGCCAGTGGAACGCGCTGCAGGCGGCCTTCAGCCTCCACACCCTCGGCCACGCCAACAACAGGATCGTGAACAACGGCTCCTATATCGACCCCGCGGGCTTTCCGCTGGTCTCTGACATCTGGGAACTGCCGCAGACGGATTCCTGAGCACTGTCCCCACCGTCAGTGCGGTGATTGACCGCCCGACCAGTCAAGGTGCCGGCGTGCCGGAACACGTAGTGGTGGCTCAGGTTCTCAACGGAGTCGTCGCCGCCACGCCGGGACGCCGGCACCTTGGGCCCCACATCGGCGAACAACGCGGTTCGCCTGAGGCCGGTGCGGTCACCGCGGGCCGGCGCCCTCGTCGCTCTCCGGCCCGAGGCGTGACCAGATCCGGGTGAGGGCGTGCAGGTCGTCGTCGTCGAGGCGGTCGAGGAAGAGTCGGCGCACGTCGGCGTGCTGCTGCTTCCATGCCTTGCGCAGGAGGTTGCGCCCATCGGGTGTCAGGACGGCGACGTAGCCGCGTCCGTCCGCGGCCGCACGCTGACGCTCGATGAGCCCGCGGCGCTCCAGCCGGTCGGCGAGCCGGGTGAAACCACCGGTCGACATCAGCCGCTCCCTGGCCAGCTCGGACATCCGCATGCCGGAGCGACCGGCTCGACCGAGCAGGGACAGGACGCTGTACTCGGCCATGCTCACGCCCAGCGGCGCGATCCCCGCCTCGATCTCACGCCAGATGCGGTCGTGGGCATAGAGGAAGCCCTGCCAGGCCTCGTTCTCAAGGTCGCTCAGACGTGGAGTCGCCACGTCCGAAGTGTACCGCGAGGGCCGTCCTCATCGCCGGGCGTACATGTCTGCGCAGGCAGTACATCGGCTGGAATATCTGCCTGCGCAGACATCTTGTTATGATCGGGACACCGAACGGCGTCCACACATAGACCGTGAGGAGAGCACGTTGCCCACCACCGTCACCGGCGAACGATCCCCCTTCGAGATCGGCTTCATGACGTTCGCCGAGATCACCGCCGACCCGGATACCGGCACGCTCCCCTCCGCGCACCAGCGCGCCCGGGAGACCATCGAGCAGGCGCGGCTGGCCGACGAGGTCGGGCTCGACCTGTTCGCCGTCGGCGAGCACCACCGCACCGACTTCGTCGGCTCGGCCCCCGCCGTCGTCCTGGCCGCGGCCGCCCAGGCCACCACGAACATCAGGCTGACCAGCGCGGTCACCGTGCTCAGCTCCGACGACCCGGTGCGCGTCTGGGAACAGTTCGCCACACTCGACCAGTTCTCCGGAGGCCGGGCCGAGATCATCGCCGGCCGCGGCTCCTACACCGAGTCCTTCCCCCTCTTCGGCTACGACCTGGCCGACTACGCCGACCTGTACCGCGAGAAGCTCGACCTGCTACTGCGGATCCGCGCGCAGAACCCGATCACCTGGAGCGGACGGTTCCGCCCCGCACTGGACGCCGCCGACGTCGGTCCCCGCGCGATGCAGGAGGAACTGCCGATCTGGGTCGGCGTCGGAGGAACCCCCGCCTCCGCCATCAGCACCGGCCGACTCGGCCTCCCCATGGCCATGGCGCTGCTGCTCGGGCCGATCACATCTCACCGGCAGACCATCGACCTGTACCGAGAAGCCGCACGGCAGGCCGGGCACGACCCCGCCACGCTGCGCACCAGCATCAACCTCCACGGCTACGTCGGGCGTACGAGCCAGGGCGCCCGCGACACGATGTACCCCTACTTCGCGCAGGGCATGATGGCCAACAACCACCAGCGTGGCCGCGGGTTCGCGATGCCGCGGGCCGCCTTCGAGGCCCAGACCTCCCCCAACGCCGGACTCGTCGTCGGCAGCCCGCAGGAGGTCATCGAGAAGCTGCTGGCCTACCACGAGCTCTACGGCCTGGACCGCGCACTGATCCAGATCGGCTTCGGCGGGATGCCGCAGAAGGACGTCCTCGAGGCGATCGAACTGCTCGGCACCGAGGTCGCCCCCGTCGTACGCCGCGAGGTCGGCTCCCGGAAGGAGCGGGCGGCGTGACCACCACCGTGAGCGACCAGCGGGCTCTCACCGGCGGCCGCACCGGCCGTCCCCCCTCCCGGGAGGAGGCTCGGACACTGCGGGTGGTGGTCGTCAACGGCAGCCCGAGCGAGAAGTCCAAGACCGTCGGACTGGTCGGCGTCGTGCTGCGAACACTCACCGGCGTGCTCGCCGCCCACGACGTCGCGGTCGAGCACACCCGGATCGACGTGTACCGGCTCGGCCCCGCCTTCACCGGAGCCTTCGAGAGGGAGGGCATCGCCCCTGAGATCGAGGACGCGCTCCGCCGCGCCGAGGAAGCCGACCTGCTCATAGCCGCCACCCCGGTGTTCCGCGGTTCCTATACCGGCCTGTTCAAGCACTTCTTCGACCTGGTCGACCAGTACGCACTCGCGAACAAGCCGGTCTTCCTCGCCGCCACCGGCGGCGGGGATCACCACGCGCTGGTCCTGGAACACGCCCTTCGCCCGTTGTTCGGGTTCTTCCAATCGATGACCCTGCCGGTCGCCGTCTTCGCATCCTCCGGCGACTTCGACGGCACCACGCTCCTCACCCCGCGCGTCTACGGCCGCATCGAGATGGCCGTCGAGGACGTGAGCGACATCCTCACGCTCGTGGCGACTCGCGGGAGGCCCGCTGACTGACACCAGCCGCGTCACGGTGACCACAAAGGAAACAAGCAAGGAGAAAGTCATGCCGCACACACCACTTACCGCCGACAACAGCGCGGTCGTCCTCATCGATCACGAGGTCGGTTTCTCGAACCTCATCGGATCGCACACGATCGAAGAGAACCTCAACGGCACGCTCGCGCTGGCCAAGACCGCGAAGCTGTTCAACCTGCCGCTGATCGTCACCGCCGCTCCCGAGGACTTTGCCGCGGGTCCTCTCTACCCCGAACTCGCCCAGGTCCTCGGCGACACTCCCGTCATCCACCGTCCGCCGGTCTTCGACGCTTTCGATAACGACCAGTTCGCCGCGGCCGTCGAGGCCGCAGGACGCAAAAAGCTGATCATGGCGGGCATCCAGACCGACGTCTGCCTCGCCCTGACCGCCTTGACCGCTCTCGACCGCGGCTACGAGGTCTACATCGTCGTCGACGCCTCTGCGGCGACCACCAAGGAGACACACGACACGGCGGTCATGCGCCTCGTCCAGGCCGGCGCGATCCCCGTCAACTGGCTTGCCGTCGGCTCGGAGATCCTTCGCGGTTGGGTCGACCAGCCGCTCGCACCGGCCTACGGTGAGCTTCTCTACGAGCACCTGCCGTCCTGGCGGCACAACCACGTGGCGAGCGACGCCATCGCGAAGTACGCCACCAAGTAGCCCCCGAACCGCACCCCCGGGCCGGGCGTGCCCCGCAAAGGCCGCCCGGCCCGGCCTGCCTCTCCGCCGGTGCTCGATTTCAGCCGCGGCCACCAGTTCCCGTGCCGTCGGCCGTTCGCGCGTTTCGGACGGCGGGTCGCCCCAAGCAGTACGTGATGAGCAGCCGGTCAGGCCGGGGCGCGAGTACGGTCGCCTGCCCGCAGTAGTCCGCTGGGGAGGGAGATGTCCAGGATCTCCTGTGCTCGGTGCCCTGCCGCAAGCAACTCCTCGAGTTCGAAACCCGTCTCCAGGCCGAGATCGTGCGCCATGTAGACGAGTTCCTCGGTCGCGATGTTCCCGCTCGCACCCGGCGCGAAGGGGCATCCGCCGAGACCGCCGATCGACGAGTCGAGCCAGGTGACATCGGCCAGCAGGGCCGCGTAGGCCGACGCGAGGCCCGTGCCGCGGGTGTTGTGCAGGTGGACGCCGACGTCCACGCCGGGTGCGATGCGGCGCGCCGCCTCCACCAGCGCCGTCAGCCGGCCCGGTGTCACGGTGCCGATGGTGTCGGCCAGGCAGAGGCGGTCGGCGCCGCCGTCGATCGCGCGCGCGACGACGTCGCGTGTCCGGGCCGGCGGCGTCTCGCCGTCGAAAGGGCAGTCCCAGGCCGTCGCGACGATGACCTCGAGCACCCCGCCGGCCTGCCGGACCACGTCCGCCACCTGGGGGACGAGCCGCAGCGCCTGCTCGGTCGTGCGCCCGACGTTGGCCTTGCTGTGCCCGTCCGCCGCGGAGACGACGTAGTCGACCTCGACGATGCCGGCCGCGACGGCCCTCTCCGCTCCTCTCACACCGGCGACCAGGGCGGACCACCGGACGTCGGGCCACCGCGGCAGGGCCGCGGCCAGGTCCGCCGCGTCCGCGAGCGCGGGGACCGCGCGCGGCGAGACGAACGACGTCGCCTCGATACGGCGGGCGCCCGCTCGGACGAGGTGCTCGATGATGTCGAGTTTGGCCTCGGTGGAGATGGGCCGTTCGTTCTGCAGCCCGTCGCGCGGGCCCACTTCGCGGATGTCGAGACGGGAGCGGGTCGCAGTCGTCATCGGCGGTGCCGCCGGTTCGCGCCCCGCGGCTTCAGATGACGCCTTCATCGGCCAGCTCCTCAAGGTCGTTCGCTGTCAGCCCGAGTAGTTCGGGATACACGTCGGCGTTGTGCGCCCCCGGCACCGCGGGACCGGCCCACCGCACCGAACCGGGCGTGGCGGAGAACCGGGGGACCACTCCCGGCCCGAGCACCTCCTCGCCGAGCCGCTCGTCGAAATGCGGAGTGAGCATGCCCCGGGCCAGGAACTGGGGGTCGCTGACGACCTGGTCCACCTTGTACACGGGGCCGACGGCGACACCGCTGTCGGCCAGCACCTCCTGGATATGGCGGGCGTCGTGCCGTCCGGCCCATTCGGCGACGATGCCCTCGATGGCGTCCTGGTTGGCGGCACGGGCCTCGTGGTCGCGGTAGCGCGGGTCGGTGGCGAGCTCAGGCCGGCCCATCACCTCGCACAGCCGCTTGAACAGGGTGTCCTGATTCGCGGCGATGACGACCCAGATCCCGTCCTTGGAGCGGAACAGGTTCGAGGGCGCGATCCCTTCCAGGCGCGTCCCGCCCGGTTCGCGGATCCTGCCGAGGCGATCGAATTCGGGGATGACCGACTCCAGCAGCGCGAGGCAGGATTCGGTGAGCGCGACGTCGACGACCTGGCCCTCGCCCGTGCGGTCTCGGTGCAGGAGTGCGGCGAGGACGCCCTGGACCGCGAACATGCCGGCGAGCGAGTCTCCGAGCGAGATGCCCATGCGCGGCGGCGCCTGCCCGGGGTATCCGTTCAGGGCCCGGAGACCGCTCATGGCCTCGGCCACGGAGGCGTAGCCGGCGCGGTGACTGTAGGGTCCGGTCTGCCCGAAGCCGGAGATCTGGCAGAGGACGATCCCCGGGTTGGCGCGCCGCATGCGCGGATAGCCGATGTTCCAGCGTTCGAGCGTGCCCGGACGGAAGTTCTCCACCACCACGTCCGCGGTGGCGACCATGGCCAGCAGGAGCCGCTGCGCCCGCTCGGTGCGGAGGTCGAGCGTGACGCAGCGCTTGTTCCGGGCGTGCACGGTCCACCACAGCTTGTGCCCCCGGTACGACTCCTGCCCCCAGTGGCGCAGGGGGTCCGGTCGTCCCGGGGCCTCGACCTTGATCACGTCGGCCCCGAGGTCCGCGAGCAGGCGGCCCGCGAACGGGCCGGCGACGACGGAACCGAGTTCGATGACGCGCACTCCGGCCAGCGGTCCGGACGTGCCTGGCCCGGCGGGCCGGTCTTCACCCCGGTCGTCGGGCGGAACTGTGCCGGTCATGACTCTCCTGAATAGTGGAAGCGGCTGGTCAGAACGGAGGCGGGGTCCACAGGCCCGGGTCGGGGTCACCGACCGCGACCGGGATGAACTCGTCGATGGGACCCGCCGTCCCCCACTGGTCGGCCTCCTCGCCGTCGCCCTCCCACCGGCAGGGCACCCAGGTGCTCTCGTCGACCTGCAGCAGCGCGGTCGTGTACTCGACCACGTTGCCGTCCGGCGATCGGAAGTAGGAGAAGGTGTTGTCGCCCGGCCCGTGCCGCCCGGGACCCCAGAGCGCGGGGAACCCGGCCCTGGTCATGCGTCCGGTCCCCCGCATGTACTCCTCGACGCCGCGCATCTCGAACGAGACATGGTTGAGGGAGGCGTGGGCGGCGGCCGCGAACCCCAGCGTGTGGTGATCGCGCCCGCAGCGCATGAAGACCATCCGGTCCTCCACCCAGTCGGAGATCCGGAAGCCCAGATGGCGTTCGTAGAAGGCGATCGTCCGCGCCAGGTTCGCGGTGTTGAACACCACGTGGCTGAGCTTGCTCGGGATGTCCTCGCGCTCCTCGAGCACCCGCGCCTCGCGGGTCGCGACGCCGCAGGAGATCTCGATGAGGCGGCCGTCGGGGTCGAAGAACCGGAACCCGTAACCTCCGCCGGGAGCCGTCAGCGACGCCGGCGTGAGGTCGAGCCGCACTCCGGCCCGCGCGAGGGACTCGGCCAGCCGGTCGACCTCGGCGGGTGTCGGGACGGCGAGTGCCAGCAGGTCGAGGCGCCTCTGCTCGGCCGCGCGCACGCGGAGCACGAACTGCTCCTCGCTGCCGTCGGCGGAGAAGAAGGTCACCCCGGTGTCGTCCACGACGGGCCGCAGACCCCAGGTCGAGCCATAGAAGTCGACCGACCTGTGGTAGTCGGGGACGCCGATGGCGAGATATCGCGTGTGCGTGATCGGTGACACGCTGGGAGCGGACCGCTCTTCGAGAGGCAGGGGAGTGGGCACTATGACTCCTCGGTGTCGTGATCGTTCGGGTGGGAGGCGCCCGGCGGGCCGTCCTCACTCACCCGGATGAGTGTGCGGCCGATCGTCTTCCGGGCGGCGATCAGGCGGTGCACGTCCGGGAGATCGTCGAGTGTGAACTCCTCGACGAGCGGGGGCGCCGGCAACCGCCCCTGCTCGACGTGCCTCCAGACCGCGGTCACGACGTCCTGGCCGGGGATGTTCACGCCGATGATCGACTGGCGGTTGAGGTACAGCCGGCGGATGTCGACGCTGACGACTCCACCGCCGTGCGCCCCGCAGGTGACGAGGCGTCCGCCGGACGCCAGCAGCCGCAGCGTGTCCTCGAACAGCGCGGGGTTGGAGATGTTGTCCGCGACGAGGTCGACTCCGCCCGGACCGGTGATCCTGCGTACGTCCTCGGTCCAGTCCGGCCGGGAGTAGTCGACGACCGAGTCGATGCCGAGGAGTTCCCGGAGCCGGTCGGCCTTCCACCGCGCGCCGACCGCCGCGACGACGTGCGCACCCAGCGAGCGGGCGACCTGGACGCAGGCCAGACCGAGACCGCCGGCCGCGGCCATGACCAGTACGCGGTCGCCGGGGCGGACCATCCCGTTGACGCTGATCAGGTTCCAGGCGACCGGGTAGGTGATGGCCATGGTGGACGCCTCGGCGAATCCGATGCCGTCCGGAATGGGCACCACGAGTTCTTCGGGCACCGTGACGAACTCGGCCTGGCCGCCGTCGCGCTGTATGCCGAGCACTTCGTGCCGGTCGCAGAACGGACGTCCGCCGCGGCAGGGCCCGCACGAACCGCACGGCTGGAAGCCGCCGACGGTGACGCGGTCACCGACCCGGAACCGGGTCGCCCCGGCCCCGGTCCCGGCGACCACCCCGGCGGGGTCCTGCCCGAGGATCCTGGGCAGCTCCGTGATCGGCAGCGTGCGCGCCTGCACGTCGAAGGACGCCGTGGTGACGGTGCGGACCGCGACCAGCACCTCGCCGGGGCCAGGTGTCGGCCGCGGCCACGACCGGACGTACGACCCGTCCGGCTCGCCGCGCCTCTCCAGGACGGCCGCCCGCATCATCGCCCGACCCGTCACGCCAGGCCACCCGGCACGGCGGACGCGGCGGACGCGGCGCCGTCCTGCCCGACCAGCGTCGTCTCCACCCGCCCCAGCGACTCGACCTCGACGGCGACGTGGTCGCCGGCGGCGAGGTACTCGGGCGGACGGCGGCCATGACCGACGCCCGCCGGAGTGCCGGTGGCGATGACGTCGCCCGGCTCCAGGGTCATGATGCGGGACAGGTGCTCGATGATCTGCCAGAAGCCGAACACCATGTCGCTGGTGGAGCCGTCCTGCTTCAGGCGGCCGTTCACCCACGACCGCACCCACAGCTTCTCCGGCGCGGCGACGAAGCGCGCCGGCGTGACGAACGGCGCCATCGGCTTGAACCCGTCGTGCGCCTTGGTCATGACCCAGTCGATGCCGACCGCGGGTGCGTTCGGACCGCTCCAGTCCCGCGCGGACAGGTCGTTGAGCACCGCGAACCCCGCCACGTGACCGGGGGCGTCGGCGGCCTGCACATTGCGGGCGGGGCGGCCGATGACGACGGCGACCTCGGCCTCCCAGTCGATCCGCTCGGCGATCGCGGGGACGGCGACCCGCTGGCCCGTCCCCACCAGCGTCGTGGTCGGCGGGGCCAGGAAGCTGTACGGGTAGGCGGACAGCGCGTCGAGGCTGAACCCCATCTCCCGGATGTGGTCCTTGTAGTTGGTGCCGATGCAGATGAGCTTCCGCGGGTGCGTCACCGGCGCCTGCCAGCGCAGGGACCCCTCGTCCAGCGGCCTCGCCGCCGGACCGCCCGCCAGGGCCTCGGCGATCCCGTCGAGGACGGCGTCCCAGCCGCTTTCGATCAGGTCCTGGACGGAACTCGCGGGCGGGGCCGCCGGCACCAGTTCCGCCAGGTCGTACAGCGAGCCCAGCGACTCCACGACCACCGTCCGCCCGTCACCGCGGATCGCCGTCCCGAGACGGAAGGCCGGCACATCTGAGGACTGAATGTCCGCACTCACAGAATTCTCCCTTTGCCGTTCAGCATGAGATCGACCCGCACGTCAGCGAACGTCCGTCACGGTCCGGCCGCCGGCGGCTTCGTCGGAGCCGAACAGGGCGGCGATGCGCTTGCGGTGTTCGCCGAATTCGGCGGTCGCCGGGTCACGGGGATAGGGCATGTCCACGTCGATGTCCGCGAGGATCCCCGTCGGTTTCGGGGAGCAGACGACGACGCGGCTGCCCACGACAAGGGCTTCCTCGATGTCGTGGGTGACCAGCACGATGGTGAGCGCGGTGCGTTCCCAGAGCGACACGATCTCCTGCCGGAGGCGCCGCCGCGTCTGCACGTCGAGCGCGCTGAACGGCTCGTCCATCATCAGCACGCTCGGTTCCACCGACAGCGCCCGGGCGATCGAGACCCGCTGCTGCTCCCCGCCGGAGAGCGCGTGCGCGGGGCGGTCCGCCAGGGCGCCGATGCCCACCGTCTCCAGGAAGCCGCGGGCGCGTTCCCGGATCTCGCGCCTCGAGCCCTCGACACCGCGCAGCTTCATGCCGAGGACCACGTTGTCCAGCGCGGTTCGCCACGGCGCCAGGCGGGCGGCCTGGAAGACGTACGCGAGCCGGTCCCATGATTGCGCCGCCGGACGGCCGTCCACGGTGACGCTGCCGCCGTGGTGGTCGGCGAGTCCGCCGAGGATGCGCAGCATCGTCGACTTGCCGCAGCCGCTCGGCCCGAGCAGCGTGACCAGTTCCCCGTCGCGGATGCCGAGATCGATGCCGTCGATGACGACCTCGTCGCCGAACCGGACTTCCAGGTTCCGGATGTCCAGGGTGCTCACCGCGCCACCGCCGTTCCGGTCCGCTTGGCGAACCAATGTGCCAGGGGGTCGAAGAGGAGCCGTTCCACCACGCTGACGATCACGAGGACCACGACGATCGTGGCGAAGACCGTCGGCGAGTCGAAGGACTGCCTCGCCCGGTTCATGACGAGTCCCAGCCCGGTCTGCGAGCCGAAGAACTCGGCGATGAGCGCGACCTTCCACCCCACCGAGAAGGAGAGGCGGGCCGCGGCGAAGATGTAGGGCACCAGCAGCGGCAGCTCGATCGAGAAGAGCACACGGACCCGCGACCGGGTGAAACTGCGGCCCATCTCCAGCAGTCCGGGGTCGAGCGCGCGTTTGCCCTCCCACAGGTTGACCAGGCAGAAGGGGATCGTGATCGCGGTCACCACGAAGACGACCGAGAAGTCCCCGACACCGAACCAGATGACGCCGAGGATCGCCCAGCCGAGAGCCGGGACGCTGTTGAAGAACGGCAGCACCCGCTTGCCGATCAGCAGTTCGGTGACCGGTGCGACGCCGGCCAGGAAGACGAGCAGGCTGCCGATGCACGTGGCAAGCAGCACCGCCAGCACGATCCGGCCCATCGAGGTCCAGGTGTGCACCGCGCCCTCGCCGATCAGCAGGTCGATGCTCTCCCGGCCCACCTCGACGGGATTCGGCAGTTCGGCCGCGGAGACGTTCGCCGAGTACCAGAACCACGCCGCGAGCAGCAGCAGCGGCACACCGTCGGCCAGCAGGTGGGCGAGGATCCGGCGGCGGCCGGGCCGCGCCGCTCCGCCGCCGGGGACGGGGTCGTGGTCCCGCGCCCCGCGTCCGGTGCCGCCCTGCTCGTCCAGGACCATGGCGCCCATGCCGTGCTCACTCACCGGTGCCGCCGTTGACCACGATCTCGCCGAGGTCCGGGTTCTTCGGCAGGTACCCGCCCTCGTGCGCGAGCCGGTAGAACCTGCCCGCCCAGTCGATCCATTCGGCGTCGGTACCGCCCCCGAACCGGTAGGACTTCTGGTTCCACCAGTACTCGATGAACTCGGCGTCGACGCCGGTCTGCCTGCTGATCTCCGGCGCCAGTTCGCTCACGTTCTGCTCCGCGTAGGCGACCGACTCGCCGATCATGCGCTGGAACTCGGCGACGCACTTCGCCTTCTTCTTCAGCAGGTCGCCCGGCACGACATAGGCGGCACCCACCAGCCATGCCCCGCTGACCTCGCGGAAGTCGTTGTCGATGTCGGCCACGACCCGGAGGCCGGGGTCATTGCCCGCACGCCAGCCCGTCTGATGGAACATGACGGCGGCGTCGATGTCGCCCTTCTTGAGGGCGCTGTACATCGTCTGCGGATCCAGTTCGACGTACTTGATGTCACCGCCCTCGGCCTTGGCGTCCAGGCCGTACTTCTTCGTGTAGACGATCTGTGTCGACATCATCACGCTCGACCCGAACCCGCTGACGCCGACCGTCTTCCCCTTCAGGTCGTGCCCGCTCCGAATGCCTGATCCGGCGGGGACGAAGGTCTTGGTCCCGCCGCCGGTCTGCGCCTGGATGAGGCCGACGATGCGCAGGTCGACACCACCCTTCTCGCGCGCGTTGACCACACCCGGCAGTGAGGTGCCGACCACGTCGTACTGCCCGGAGGCGGTCGCCTGGATGAGCGCCGGGATCTGCAGATAATTGATCTTCAACTCGCCGATCACCTCGGACTTCACGCGGCCCTTCTCGATCGCGTGGTAGGCCGCGCGGTGCGAGTCGTCGTCCAGCGCGCCGAGGGTGAAGGTGCCGCAGCGGCCGGTGCCGTCCGACGCGCCCTGCCCGGTGCCGCATGCCGAGATCGTCAGCAGGACGGCCGCCATCGTGGATGCGGTTCTCAGAGAAACCATTGAACTGACCCCTCCCATGGGGTGACTGCCGCTTCGGGAGCCCGTTTGCCCGGCCGCGCGGATCAATCGGCGGCCGTGATGCCCGCCAGGTAGGCGAGCGCTTCGGCGAGGGTGACGACGTCGGCGTACTTCTGGTCCATGTCGAACAGGCTCGCCTCGTGCGGCCCCCGGGCCCGGTCCGCCACGCACTCGCGCGGCACCAGAACCGGGTAGCCCAGCTGCATGGCGTCGACGACGGTCGCGCGCACGCACCCGCTGGTGGTCGCCCCGCACACGATCACCGTGTCGGCGCGATCGCGGGTGAGCCGGCCGGCCAGGTCGGTGCCGTGGAACGCCGACGGCCCCCTCTTGACCACGAGTGCCTCGCCGGCCCGCCGGCCCAGGCGTTCGTCCAGCCGGACGGCCGGCGACCCCGCCATGAACGTGCGCAGACCGGGCGCCTTGTCCCACCACGCGGTGGCGTCCTGCGGGCCGTCGTGGGCGATCGTGGTGAAGACGCGGGGCAAGCCCCGTTCCCGCGCCGAGGCCAGCAGCACGGCGCACGCCTCGACCTCGGCCGACATGTCGGCCCCGGTGGGGAACGACGGATCGGTGAATCCCTCGCTGAAGTCGACGACGACCACGGCCGGGCGGCGGCCGCGACGCACGGGGCGTCCGAACCCGGCCTCCCGGTAGGTGGCTTCCAGCATGTCCCGCTCCCCTCGCTCCGACGGAACGTAGGGGCAAAGTGAACACACTTCATCGTGGTAAGTCAAGGGTCCGCGAGGCAAACTGGATCCACTTTGGGGTCGAGTGCGGAGCACGCAGCCGCCGCGGGCGCACCGCCCAAGGCTCGGCCGCCACCCCGCGCCGAGTCGCGAAAACGCAGGTCAGGGGGATGGGATCAGCCCTGCGAGGTGCCCAGGACCATGCGCAGCGCCGTCCGGACGCCGACCGGCTCGTACTCGGGCGCGGCGTGCGCCATCGTCGTCAGGACGGTCCTCGCGAGATGCCTGGCTATCGACTCGACGGCCGTGGACTGGTCGCCGCTCTCCAGCGCCTCGAGCAGCTTCGTGTGCTCCCTGTGGGCGACGTCCAGGGTCTGCGCCTCATGCACCCGGTTCTGCGTGATGTACCGCTGGCAGTGCTCCGCCAGGCTCGACATGATCTGCCGCACCTGACCGCCGACGCGCGTGCTGTGCACCGCGTGGAAGTCGTGGTGCGCCTGCTGCCACGACCTCCAGTCGCCGGCCTCGGCCAGCTCCGCCATCCGCTCCAGGTGCGCCCTCATCTCCGAGAGTCGCTCCGCGTCCAGCTCGGGCAGGGTGAGCGCGATGCCCAGGGACTCCAGGAGGATCCTCGCACCGTAGACCTGATCGACGTAGGCGACGTCGATGTCGCTGACGCGCGCGCGCTGGTTGGGCGCGGTCTCGAGAAGTCCCTCCTCCTGCAGCATGCGGAAGGCCTCGCGCAACGGCGTGCGGCTGACTCCGAGCGTCCTCGCCAGCTCGGCCTGGGCCACGGTCGACCCCGGCGGCAGCGTCCCGTCGAGGATCAGCTGGCGGACGTGGGCGTGGATGTCGACGACCAGCCGGCGGCCGTCGGCTCGCTGCGGCAACCCGATTTCAGCGCTCATCACCATGTCTTCCCAGTCGGTGGACGGCACGCCCGAGCACGGCGAATCAGGGCGTGTCGTTCCGCTTCCCAACTGTATTCAACTCTCCCTCGTTTTGTAGGGGGACTTGACTTTCTGCTCCCTAAGTGGATCCACTTCTCCCATGGCATCGGATGATGACCCCGGCCGACCGCCGGGCCCCGCAGGGACGCGGGAGGGAGCCGCCGTGCGGGAGCCGAGCGGGGCCGGCCTGCCGGTGGACGCCGGCGGCCTCCGGTTGCGGGTTCTCCGCTACGGCGGCGGAGGCGCCCCGCCGCTGCTGGTGCTGCCGGGGATCACCACCACCGCGCATGCGGCGGAGTTCATCGCCCTCGCCCTCGCCGACCGGTACACGGTCCACGTGCCGGACCTGCGCGGCCGCGGCAGATCGGGGCGGGCCCCCGCGGGCCACTACACGCTCGGCCACCACGTGGACGACGTCGCGGCCATCGTCGCGTCCCTGGAACTGGACGCGCCGGCGCTCCTCGGCCATTCGTTCGGCGCGCGCATCGCGGCGGCGTACGCGGTGCGGCACCCCGGCCGGCACGGCCGGATCGTCCTGGTCGACCCGCCGCTCTCGGGTCCGGGCCGGCGGCCCTACCCGACCACCCGGGAGGACTTCCTCGCACAGCTCGGCGAGGCCCGCCGGGCCGCGGGCCGCACCGAGCCGATCCGGGCGCGCTACCCCCGCTGGCCGGAGCGTGAGATCGCCATCAGGGCACGGGAACTGCCGACCTGCGACCCCGCCGCCGTCCTGGAAACGCTCGAAGGCTTCCACCGCGACGACTTCCACGACCTCTGGCGCCGGCTGCTCCCACCGGCCGCCCTGGTGCGCGGCGAGGCGAGCCCGGTCGTCACCGACGCCGACGCCGCCGAACTCGCACGCGCCAACCCGGCACTCCCGGTGATCTCCGTTCCGGACGCCGGCCACATGGTGCCGTGGGACAACCCGGACGGGTTCTGGGCCGCCCTGCGGGACCACCTCTGAGAGGAATGACGATGTACGACCAGAGCCTGATCCACGGACTGTTCCGCGACCAGCTGACACTGTGCGGCGTCCACGAAGGCGAGCGGGTGACCGTGCTGTCGCGGGGGCGCGAACGGCTCGACTACGCCGACGCCTTCATGTACGCGGCCAGGAGCCTCGGCGCCACCACCTTTCACCTGCGCCTGCCGCACCCCCTCCCGGACGCGGGAACCTGGTCGGTGGGCTCGACCGAGCTCGCCGCGAGCCCGCAAGCGGTCGAGGCGCTGAAGCAGTCGGACATGCTCATCGACCTGGCGTTCCTGCTCTTCTCACCCGAGCAGTTCGCCGTCCAGGCGGCCGGCACCAGGATCCTCACGGTCGTCGAGCCGATCGAACTGCTCGCGCGACTCACCCCGAGCCCGGCACTGCGCGAGCGGGTCGAGGCCGCCGCCGGACTGCTGGAGAAGGCATCGACGCTGCGCTTCACCAACGAGCACGGCACCGACGTGACCTACCGGCTCGGCGCGTACCCGACCGTTCCCGAATACGGCTACACCGACACACCGGGCCGGTGGGACCACTGGCCGGCGGGCTTCGTGTTCACCGGGGCCGCGGACGACGGCGTCGACGGCCGGATCGTCCTCGGCCCCGGTGATGTGCTCCTGCCGCAGAACTCGTACGTGACCGACCGCGTCGAATTCACGATCGAGAAGGGATTCATCACCGACATACGCGGAGGGTTCGACGCGGACCTCATCCGCTCCTACATCACGTCGTTCGACGACCCGCGCGGCTACGGCATGTCCCACATCGGGTGGGGTCTCGACGAACGCGCGCACTGGCACGGGCTCGCGCAGCCGTCGTTCCCAGGCGGAATGGGGATGGAGCTGCGCTCCGTCTACGGCAACGTCATGTTCTCGATCGGCCCGAACAACGAACTGGGCGGCCCCAACGACACCGCCTGCCACCTCGACATTCCCATGCGCGGGTGCAGCCTGTTCCTCGACGACGAGCCGGTCGTCATCGACGGCGACATCGCGGTCCCGGACCTGCGGGCGCCGTCCCGCCGGTGATCCGGACGTCTTGACGCTCCCCGTCCCGCGCCCCCGCCCCGGGACTCTCACCGACACCAACGGAGGCAAGGCATGGCCGTGGTCGACAGCCAGTGGCACTGGTACCCACCCGCGTTTCTCGACGCGCACATCGGAAGAACGCACGGCCCCCGAGCGGTACGGACCGCGGAGGGTTACGTCTATGAAGTCTCGCCCGACGAGGTCTGGAAGTACGACCGGCGGTTCACCGACCTCGACCATCAGGTCAGGGTGCTGGACGAGGCCGGGATCGACATGGCCGTCGTCAGCGTGGCGGCGGCGGGCGACGTCAACGACCGGGACCGCGCGGAGGCGCGCGACCTGTGTCTGCTCCTCAACGAGGAGCTGTCCCGCGCCCAGGCGACCCATCCCGGGCGCTTCGCAGCGCTGGCGCACCTCCCGCTCAAGCATCCCGATCTGGCACTCGACATGCTAGAGGACGCCGTCGGCCGGCTCGGCCTGCGCGGGATCTACCTGCCGGGCAGCATCGATGGGATGTCGGTCGCGGACGAGCGGGTGTGGCCGGTCTACGCGCGGGCGGAGGAACTCGGGCTCCCCCTCTTCCTGCATCCGACCCGCTCCTTCCGGGAACCGAGGGTCACGCCTTACAAGATGGAAGTGACGATCGGATACATGTTCGACACGAGCTTCGCGTCGATGTCCCTCATCGTCGGCGGCGTCCTCGATCGCCATCCACGGCTCAAGATCGTTCATCCGCACGTCGGGGGGACGCTGCCGTATCTGCACGGCCGGATCGACGTGTACCGGGGCAAGGGATGGTGGCCCGACCTGGACCGGCCGTTCGCGGACTACCTGCGCCGGATGTGGTTCGACACGGTCTGCAACCAGCCCGAGTCCCTCAGCCTGCTGGCGGACCTGGTCGGGCCTTCACGGCTGCTGTTCTCCAGCGACTACCCGTACTGGTCGACCCGGCACGGAATCGATCTGGTGCGGAAGGTCATACCGGACGACCAGGTCGCGGGTGTCCTCGGTGGGAACGCCATCGAACTGCTGTCTCCGGCGGTTGGGGCGGTGTCCTCCCCCGCCTCACCGCCGACGCCATCCTCCGCGCCGCACTCGACCTGACCGACCGCTGCCGCCGGGCCGGGCGGCCGGGCCGTCCGGCCCGGCCCGCCGAGCAGGCTTCCCGCGGCGGACGGCGTTTCCCGGCGTCCATGACTCCCTTCCTCTTTTGGGGAGTTCCAGAAGAACGGGATCAGGCGGTGACGCGTTCGGCCGCGTCCCCGGTCGTCCGAGTCGGGTGCGCCCGCGGGCGGGGGGTGAATCCGAGGGCGGCCAGGGCGGTGAGGGCGATCCCGGCGGACGCGGCGAACACCGCGGCGCGCAGCCCGTCGGTGGTGGCCGCGCGCAGGGCGGGCCCGGTCACGCCCGCGGTGGGGGCGTTGGCGATGGCGACCAGGACGGCCAGGCCGACGGCGCCGCCGGCCTGCTGGGTGGTGGAGGCCACCGCGGAGGCGATGCCCTGCTGGTGGTCCGGGGTGGCGGCGGTGGCCGCGCCGAACATCAGGGTGTAGCCCGCCCCCTGCCCGACGCCCAGCACGATCAGTCCCGGCAGCAGGCTCAGGTAGGAGCTGCCGGTGCCGAGGCTCGCGCCGAGGACGAGGGCGCCGGTGCCGCCGGCGGCCAGGCTCGCGAGCATCGCGGTGCGGGGACCGCGGGCCGTCGCCAGCCGCCCGGCGAGCTGGGATCCGGCGACGATCGCGGCCATCGGGACCAGGAAGGCCAGCCCGGTGCGCATCGCGTCGTACCCGCGGACGACCTGGAAGTAGACGGTCAGGAAGTACAGCAGGGTGCCGAAGGTGGCCATGTACAGGAACGTGACCAAAGCGCCGGTGGACAGGTCGCGGCCGCGCAGCAGCCGCAGCGGCAGCAGCGGGTCGGCGCTGCGGGCCTCGATCGCGGCGAACGCCGCCAGCAGCGCCGTGCCGAGCCCCGCCGCGCCCACCACCGACGGCGCGTCCCAGCCGGACTCGGGCCCCTGCACCAGCGTGAACACCACCAGCGTCGTCCCGGCCGTCGCGGTCAGCGCGCCGGCCGCGTCGAACCGGCGGCCCGCCCGCCGGACGGCGTCGTGCGGGAACAGCGGCAGGGCCAGCAGCGCCGCGGCGGCGGCCAGCGGCACATTGACATAGAAGACCGCGGCCCAGCCGAACGCCTGGGTGAGCACGCCGCCCAACAGCGAGCCCAGGATCATGCCGCTGCCTCCGGCGGTGCCCCACACCGCGAACGCCCGGTTGCGTTCGCGGGCTTCGGTGAACCCGGTGGAAACCAGCGTCAGCGTGGCGGGGAACAGCAGCGCCCCGCCCAGGCCCTGCACCGCACGGGCGGCCACCAGCGGCACCGGGGAGCCGGCCAGCCCGCCCGCCAGCGATGACACCGCGTACAGCGCCAGCCCGGCCATGAAGACGCGGCGCGGGCCGAACAGGTCCACCGCCCGGCCGCCCAGCAGCAGGAACCCTCCGAACGCCACCGCGTAGGCGCTGACCACCCATTGCAGGGTCTGCGCCGAGAAGCCCAGCTCGGAGCCGATCTCCGGCAACGCCACGTACACGATGTTGTAGTCCAGGGAAATGATCAGCTGGGCGAACGCCAGCAGCGCCAGCGCCGCGGCCGGCCGGCGGAACCGCGCCGGTCCGTTCCGTTCGTCTGCCATCTGAGGGTCACCTTCCATTCGAGGGGAGGACAGCGGGCGTGGAGGAGGCGGCGGTCATGCGCGGGGCGCCCGCTCGTCGGTGCCCGGCACCTTCGCGGTGCTGATGGCGATGCGGTTCCAGGTGTTGATCGTGAAGATCAGGGCCAGCAGCCGCGCCAGCTCGTCCTCCCCGAACAGTCCGGCGGCGCGGGCGTAGACCGTGTCGGGGACGCCGCCCCGCGACACCAGGGTGACGGCCTCGGTGAGGTCGAGCGCCGCCCGCTCACGGTCGGTGAAGAAGCCCGCCGCCTCGCGCCAGACGGCCGTCATGTGGAGCCGCTCCTCGCTCTCGCCGGCCTTGCGGGCGTCGGAGGTGTGCATGTGCAGGCAGTAGGCGCACCCGTTGAGCTGCGAGGCGCGGATCTGGACCAGTTCGACCAGTGCGGGGTCCAGCCCCTCGCGCGCCGCGGCGTCGAAACCGATCAGAGCCTTGAACGCCTTGGGGGCGGCCTTGGCGAAGTCGACCCGGGCAGCGGGGGCAGGGGTGTTCTCGTGGGTGCTCTCATGCGTCATGACCACCACGCTAGGGACCCGAAAGACCTTGGATAGGGTTCATTTTCGTGGCGGAATCATGGGTCAATCTGGCGGAACGGCTCGGCAGCGACCTGCATCTGGACCTTGCCGGACCGGGCGGCCGCCGCGCCGTCCTCAGCAACGCGCTGCGCGAGGCCGTGCGGGACGGGCGCCTGGCCCCCGGCACCCGGCTGCCCCCGTACCGGTCACTGGCCGCCGACCTCGGACTGGCCCGCAACACCGTCGCCGACGCCTACGCCGAACTGGCCGCCGAGGGATGGCTGATCGCCCGGCAGGGCTCGGGCACCCGCGTCGCACCGCGCACCGAACCCGTCCGCCCGCCCCGGGTACCGAAGGTGGCGCCGGCCCGCCCCGCGCCGCCGGCGCACGACCTGCGGCAGGGGCGGCCGGACGCCTCCGCGTTCCCGCGCTCCGCCTGGCTGGCCGCCGCCCGCCGCGCGTTGAACGCCGCACCGAACGAAGCCTTCGGCCCGGGAGATCCGCAGGGCCGCCCCGAACTGCGCCGCGCCCTCACCGAGTACCTGGCGCGCGCCCGCGGCATCCGGACCGCGCCCGACCGGATCGTGGTGTGCTCCGGCTTCGCCCATGCCCTGCGGCTGCTCTTCGGCGGCCGGGTCCTGCGCGGCCCGCTGGCCGTGGAGTCGTACGGGCTCGCCTTCCACCGCTCGCTCCTCGCCGCCGCCTCCGTCCGGACCGTCCCGCTCACCCTCGACGCGCACGGTGCCCGGACCGCCGAACTGGCGGACCTCAAGGGAGTGCGGGCGGCGCTGCTCACCCCGGCGCACCAGTTCCCGACCGGCGGGCCGCTGCACCCCGAGCGGCGCGTGGCCGCGCTGGACTGGGCCCGGACCTGCGGAGGCGTGATCCTGGAGGACGACTACGACGGCGAGTTCCGCTACGACCGCGAACCGGTCGGCGCCCTCCAGGGCCTCGACCCCGAACGGGTCGTCTACATCGGCTCGGTCAGCAAGAGCCTGTCACCGGCGCTGAGGCTGGGCTGGATGGTGCTGCCCGAGCACCACGTCCCGGCCGTCCTGACGGCCAAGGGAGAGCGGGAGGCATGGGCCGGCGTGACCGACCAGCTCACCCTCGCCGACCTCATCGAATCAGGGCACTACGACCGGCACGTCCGCCGCATGCGCCAGCGCTACCGCGCACGCCGCGACCGGCTCGTCGCCGCCCTCGCCGCCCGGGCCCCGCACATCGCGCCCACCGGCATCGCCGCCGGGCTGCACGCGGTCCTGCGCCTGCCGCCCCGGACGGAGCGCTCCACCGTCAAGGCCGCCACCTGGCACTCCGTCGCCCTGGACGGGCTCGCCGACTTCCGCCACCCCGACGCCACCATGCCCACCGAGGACGGACTGGTCGTCGGCTACGCCACCCCTCCCGACCACGGCTACGCGCAGGCCATCGAAGCGCTGTGCCGGATCCTCCCGCCCGACCCCGCCGAACGCTGACCGGCGCACCCCTGCGCGACGCGGCGACCCCGCACGCTCGGGCTCGGTAATCTCGAGACCGTGGCGGAGACAGCGGGTGCGGCGGACGGGCCGGCGGAGGGCTCGGTCGCCGGCCTCGGTCCGATCAGCCATGCGATCTTCCGTGTCGCGCGGCTGCACAAGGCGTTCGCGGGCCGGCTGCTCCGCGACGTCGGCCTCTATCCCGGCCAGGAGCTGCTGATGATCCAGCTGTGGGATCGCGGACCGCAGCGGCAGGTCGACCTCGTCCGGACCCTGGAATCCGACGCGCCTTCGGTGGCGCGTTCGGTCCGCCGGCTGGAGGCGGCCGGGTTCGTCCGGCGCACCCCCAGCCCCACCGACAAGCGGGCGACGATCATCGAGGCCACCCGTGCCAGCCTCGCGCTGAAGCAGAGCGTGGAGCGGATCTGGGCCGAGCTGGAGTCGCTCACCGTCGGCGAGATGGACGCCGCCGAGCGGGACCGGGTGCTGCACGCGCTGCACGTCCTGGAAGGCAACCTGGCCGCCGCCGAACAGCGGGAGCCGGGCCCGCCGGCCTGACGGCGGGCCCGGCCCGTGACACGCTTCAGCTTTCGGGCCCGCGGCGGACGAAGCGGATCACCGGCAGCGGTCGCGGCGCCTTGGCCTGGTAGGACGCGAAGGCGGGCGCCATCTCGACGAAGCGCGCGAACGCGGCCTCGCGCTCCTGGCCGGCCAGTTCGACGGCACGCACCGGAACGGTGGCGATATCGCCGTCGATCGCGACCTCGATCTCGGTGTCGGGGTGAGCGCGCAGGTTGACCGTCCAGGCCGGGTCGCGCGGCGCACCCTTCGCGGATCCCACCACCAGCCAGCCGTCGCCGTCGCGCAGGGACATCGCGGGGTTCACCCGCGCGGTCCCGGTCCGTACACCGCGGTGGTGGATGAGGACCAGGTTGGTCCCCCAGGCGCCGACGTGGCCGCGGCGCGCCCGGAACTCCGCGATGACGCGGTCGTTGAACTCGGTCATTATCGGTTCCTTCCGTTCGCCGGGCCGCGCCCCGCGCCGGAGCGCGGCCCGCCGAGGTCAGTTCATGAACATGCCGCCGTCGACGTTCAACGTCTGGCCGGTCACGAAGCCGGCGTCCGGGGACGCCAGGAAGAAGATCGGCCCGACGAGGTCGCCGGCGTGCTGGTCCCGCTTGAGGGCGCGTCCCTCGCGCTGGGACGCGATGAGCTCGGCCGGGAAGTTCTCCAGCACGGGCCCGGTGAGCGTCAGGCCGGGGGTCAGCAGGTTGACGGTGATGCCGTCCGCACCGACCTCGCGTGCGAGGCTGCGGGTGAACCCGACCAGTCCGGCCTTCGCCGTGACGTAGTGGACCTGCCCGGGGACGCCGGGGAACATCGACGCCGACCCGACGTTGACGATCCGGCCCCAGCCGCGGCCCCTCATCAGGGGCAGCAGGGCGTGAGTCACCAGGAAATAGCCGGTCAGATTGATGTCGATCACCATGCGCCAGCGGTCGGGGCTGGTGTCCTCGAACATGTCGAACGGGAAGAATCCGGCGACGTTGAGGAGCACGTCGACGCCCCCCGACCGGCGAGCGGCGTCGGCGATCGCCTGGACGTGGTCCTCGTCGGCGATGCTGCCCGCGACGGTCACGAGCGACTCGTCCGCGCCCAGATCCGCGCGGAGCTTGCCGAGGGCGGCGGCGGACAGGTCCGTGGCGATCACCCGATCGCCGTTGCGCAGGAATCGGCCGACGAGAGCGGACCCGACTCCGCCGGCTGCGCCGGTGATGACGACGACCCGTCCGGTGCCGTGGTCAATGCGTGCGGTGGTGGTCATAGCGGTGTCCCTCCACTGGTAGTGGACGTCAGGAGGAGGCCCCGGCCGTCGGCGCGGGCTGCAGGGCGGGGTAGTCGGTGTAGCCCGCGGCGTCGCCGCCGTAGGCCTTGCTCAGGTCCGGTTCGTGAAGCGGCGCGCCCGTCTCCAGCCGGTGCGGCAGGTCGGGGTTGGCCATGAAGAGGCGGCCGAAGGAGACCAGGTCGGCGGCACCCTCCTCGATGAGCGAGAGGTGTTCCGGCCCGGTCCGCGACCCGGGAGTGGCCGGGTTCACCATGAACACGCCGGACCACCGCGCCCGCAGGACGGACGTCAACGCTGGATCCGTGGACTCCAGCACGTGCAGGTAGGCCAGGCCGAGGCCGTCCAGTTCGTCGACGAGCAGCCGGTACGTCTCGGCGTGGTCGCGCTCCTCGATGTCGTTCAGCGGGTTCGCCGGGGAGATCCGCAGCGCGGTGCGCCCGGCGCCGATCTCCTCGGCCACCGCGCGGACGGCTTCCAGCGTCAGGCGGATCCGGTTCTCCGCAGGTCCCCCCCACTCGTCCTCGCGCCGGTTGGCGTTGGTGGAGAGAAACTGGTGGAGGAGGTAGCCGTTGGCGCCGTGCAGTTCGACGCCGTCGAAGCCGGCCGCGATCGCGTTGCGGGCGGCCGAGGCGAAGTCCGCGACCGTCTCCCGGATCTGCCCGCTGGTGAGCGGCACCGGCTCGACGAAGTCCTGCAGTCCGCCGGCGGTGAAGATCTGGCCTTCGGCGCGGACCGCCGACGGACCGACCGGCGTGGCGGACGAAGGATAGTTGTCCGGATGACCAATTCGGCCCGTGTGCATCAGTTGCGCGACGATCTTCCCGCCGTTGCCGTGCACGGCGCCGGTCACCCGGCGCCACGCCTCGACCTGGGCGGCGCTGTGGAGACCGGGCGTAGCGGGGTAGCCCTGGCCGATCCGGCTGGGCTGGACGCCCTCGGTGACGATCAGCCCCGCACCGGCCCGCTGCGCGTAGTACTCGGCCATCAGCCGGGTGGGACTCGCGTCCGGCCCGTACGCGCGGCTGCGCGTCATCGGTGCCATCACGACCCGGTTCTTGAGCGTCCCGAACCCGACCTCCACGCTCTCGAACGGGTTCACGCGGGCTCGGCCGCCGAAGGAAGCAGTCATGCCGCCGTCCTCATTCCTTGCTCGACTCACTGAACAGTTAGCCGAACAAGTAACTCTCGCGAATGATTCCCGGCGGGCTCCGTCGCGGGCGATGCCGGCTCAGTCTCCGTTCGCCGTGCCGGTTGGACGGTGCCGCTCCGGTCAGACGGTCACGACGAGTTTCTTGGCGGAGACACCGTCCCGAAGTCGCCGGAGCGCGTTCGTTCGCGGCCAAGGTGGACGGCCCTTCCGAGGCGGTCCGAAGCGCCGCGGAACGCCTCTTCGGGGTCCTGGCCGGCATCATGAGCGCGGGCGTAGAAGCGGGCCTCTATGACGATCGCGACGCCGGCCGACTGACTCTGGTGCTGTCCGCGACCGTCCAGGGCGCCGCGACCCTCATCGCGTCCCGCCGGATCACGACGTCCCAAGGCGAGGCGCTCATCGACGACGCGATAACACTCTTCCTCGCCGCCACATCCGCCCAACGCTGAGCCGCCCACCTGCGCGCAAGCAGGCGAACCGCCGGGCCGCGGGGTGGCTGCGGCCCACGCACTGGATCTTGCGCCGAACTGGACCCGGCCTCTCCCCGTCACAAGGAGTGTCCGTGGTACTTGACAGACTGGCGACGAGGTAGGGAGCGCGATGCCGGATCGGCTGGAGCCGGGGGACCCTCAGCAGGTCGGTGAGTTCTGGCTGTCGGGCCGGCTGGGCGCCGGCGGCCAAGGCGTGGTCTACGACGCCTACGGGCCGGACGGGACGCGAGTGGCCGTCAAGGTGCTGCACGGGGCACAGGAGACACCCCGGGAACTGGCCCGGATGGCCGCCGAGGCGCGCGCGGCGCAGCGGGTCGCCTCGTTCTGCACCGCCAGGATCCTGCAGGTGCGTCTGGAGCCGCCGCGGCCCTACATCGTCAGCGAGTACATCGACGGGCTGAGCCTGCAGGACACCGTCAACGGCGCGGGCGACCGGCCGAGGCGCCGGTTCGCCGGGAACGACCTGCACCGTCTCGGGATCGGCATCGCCACCGCGCTGGCGGCGATCCACCAGGCCAAGGTGGTGCACCGCGACCTCAAGCCGGGCAACGTGATGCTGGGCCCCGACGGGCCCCGCCTGATCGATTTCGGGATCGCCCGGGTACTGGACACGCACTCGGCGACCGAGGGCGGGTTCGCCGGGACGCTGCGGTACATGGCGCCGGAGCTGTATGCGGGGCAGCGCGCCGGGG
Source organism: Actinomadura bangladeshensis (assembly GCF_004348335.1). Classification (GTDB taxonomy): domain Bacteria; phylum Actinomycetota; class Actinomycetes; order Streptosporangiales; family Streptosporangiaceae; genus Spirillospora; species Spirillospora bangladeshensis. The sequence goes on from NZ_SMJW01000004.1 coordinate 29,859, forward strand.
CCGAGGCCGACGTGTTCGCCTGGGGAGCGATCATGATGTTCGCGGCCACCGGCGAGCACGCGTTCAAGGGCGGCACGCTGCCCGAGATCGCCCACCGGATCCGCACCCACGACCCGGACCTGACCGCGCTGCCCGACATGCTGCGTCCGCTGGTGGAGGCGGCGCTGGCCAAAGACCCGTTGGCGCGCCCCTCCGCGCGGGCGATCCTGGCGGCGCTGACCGACGATCCCCGCGAGGGCACCGGCGACCTGCGGGACCTGGTCGCCACCGGGGCCGCGCAGTCGGTGTTGCGGTCTCGGTGGGAGCCGGGCGATCCGGCGCTGGGAAAGGTCGCCGAGGACGCCTATGCCGCCCTGCCGCCGCGTGAGCGAGGTCTGGTCCCGGAGGTGTTCCTGCGGTGCGTGGTGCCCGGCGAGGACGGAAGCCTGACCACCCGTGCGGTACCGGCCGCGGAACTGTCGGACCGGGGCGATCCCGCGGAGGCGCGGGCGCTGGAGCGGGTGGTGCGCGCGTTCGGGCCGTTGCTGGTCGCAGCCGGCGACCGACCGGACGAGCAGATCGTCCTGGCGCGCCCGGCGGTGTTGCGGGCCTGGCCGCGGCTGCGGAGGTGGGTCGAGGACGAGCGCGAGGGGCTGGGGGTGCATCATCGCATCCGCCAGGCCGCCCGCACCTGGGACGATCACGGGCGGCGCCGCGGCGACGTGCTGACCGGTGCGCACCTGGACGAGGCCGTGCACTGGGCCGCCATCGCCGACCGCCGCCAGTCCCTCAACCGGCTGGAGCGCGGCCTGCTGGACGCCAGCACCCGCGCCCAGACCGCCCGCAGCCGGCGCATCCGCGCCGTCGCCGCCGTGCTCGCGGTGACCACGGTCGTGTCGCTGACGGCCACCGGATGGGCGATCCGAGCACAACTGAGAAGCGTCGACCAACGCGACGTCGCGGCCTCGCGGCAACTGGCCGCGCAGAGCCGGCAGTTCGGCGGCACCGCCCCGGACAAGGCGGCCCTGCTGGCCGTCGCCGCGAACAGCATTCGTGATACCCCCGAAAGCCGCGCCGCGCTGCTGAACGTCGTCGCCAACCCGGGCCGCGGCGTCCTCAGCGGCTACAAGGGCGCACCCGTCTCGGCCACGGCCGACCACGACGGAAAGCTGCTCGTCATCGGAAACGAAGACGGCACCGTCGCATTGTGGAATGTACGAAGGCATCGCCAGATCGGCGGTTTCCTGCGCTTGTTCACCCCCTCCACCACTCTGGGGGGCATGTCGGTGGCGCTGAGCCCGGACGGCCGGACGCTGGCCGCCGCCGCGAGCGCAGCGAACAAAGCCGGCGACGACGTGAAGGGAGCCGTGCGGCTCTGGGACGTGCGCACCCGCCGCCCCCTGGGTGACCTGCCCGTACGGGGCCAGCCCGTTTCGGTGGTCTTCACCTCCGACGGGACGAGCGTGGCCGTCGACAACGGCGAGAAGGTCGAGCTCTGGGACGTCCGGACCTTACAACGCCACGGTTCCGTCGTGGCCCACTCGACGAACGAGGACCCAGACCGTTACACCGTGATCGGTCCCCGTGCCGCAACCGTTGCCACCGGCGAGGAGACGGGCGACGGCCCGTCCACCATGCAGTTGTGGGACATCGCCACCGGTCGGCGCACAGCGTCCTTCCCCGTGAAGGGCAGAGTGGTCGCGCTGAGCCCCGGGGGACGGACCGCCGTCACGAAGGATTACTCACTATCGGCCGACCGCTACAACGTGTACCTGTGGGACACCCGGACCGGCCGGCAACAAGGCGGCGCCATTCCCTTGCCCCTCACAAGCGACGTGGGACCGTTCAGTCCGGACGGGCGCGTCGTGCCCATCGGCACGCAACTGTGGGAAAGTGGCGGCACACACGTAGGTTCCATCGCCACCGACGTCGGTGGCCCAGTGAGGGTCGCCGCGTTCGCCGGCGAGGACACCGTGGTCTCCCTCGTCGGCGGGGACGGGCCGACGAAGGCGGTCCGGCTGTGGGATGTCAGCGTCCACCAGCCCGATCACCGCCCCCTCCGCGTCGGAAGCCCCGAAGAAGACATCCTTCATGGATTCGCCGCCGACGGGCGGACCCTCATCACCGACAACCGTATGTCCGACAAACCTCCCGCCTTCCTGACCTGGGATGTCGCCACCGGGCGGAAGACACGGCCCGCCCTCCCCATGTCGGCGGACAAGGTGGGTGTACCACCGGCCGCCCCGCCCGACAAGATCGTGGTGGCCCCGGACGGGCGGACGTTCGTCACCGGCGACCTGTACGGTCAGCTCAGGCTCTGGGAACCGGCGGCGCGGCGCGGGTTCAAGCTGGACGGCGGCCCGGAAGCAAGTATCAGCGCGATGGCCATCAGCTCGGACGGGCGCATCCTGGCAACCGGCGGAGGCTCACAGAGCCAGATGCTCAACCCGTCCGTTGACGGCAAGGTGCAACTGTGGGACCTCCGCACCCGCACCCTGATCACCAAACGGCCGCTCCTCTCCTCGGGCACCGAGGTGTCGGCGCTGGCCTTCAGCCCCGACGGCACGACCCTGGCCGCCGGCGTCGGCCGGACGATCCGGCTCTGGAACGTCTCCGACCACAAGCAGCTCACCCCGCCGATCAGCGAGATCAACGACCGTGCCAACGTGCTCGCCTTCGGCCCCGACAACCGCACCCTTGCCGTAGGCACCACCAACACGACCGTGCTCTGGGACATCCGCGAGCGGCGCCAGATCGGCACACCGCTCACCGGCCACTCCGGCGCGGTGACGGCCCTGGCCTTCAGCCGCGATGGGACGACGCTGGCCACGGGCGGCGACGACCAGGTCGTCAAGCTATGGGACGTCACCGGCCAAATCCAGATCGGCGCGCCCCTTTCGGGCCACACCGGGCCGGTGCGCTCTGTGCTCTTCGGTTCGGACACGAGGACCCTGATTACCAGCGACGACAGAGCGACCGTGCGGCGGTGGAACATCGCCGTCCCCGCCGACCCCGCGGTGATCGCCTGCTCTATCGCCGGCCGCACTCTCACCCGCGCCGAATGGGCCCGGTACGTCCCGCCCGGCATCGACTACCGCGACCTCTGCCCGTCACTGAGCCAAGGCCGCTGACCGGGCCCGCTGCTCCAGATCAACATGCGGCCGAGGAACTCACGGCGGCAGGTCTGCACCCACCGTCCTGCGCATATCACCTGGACGGAAGAGATCTTTCGGCGGGCACAACCTCCTCGGGTGGTGTTGAGCGCCCCCGGACAGACGCTAACGGTCCGTCCGTATCCCGAGAAAGCCAAGATTCATCGCTTTTCATGGGCGGCCGAGCGCGAACGGGCCTTGACGGTGCACCCCTCGCGTTATTTACTCCGCCTAACCACCGGCGATCGATCCCGCCTTGGACCACGGCGAAATGTTAGCGCTAACACTTCCCGATCGACCGAGAAAGGTACCCGCTCCCATGACCCTCTGGAGAAAGGCGCTGCTCGTCGCGGTCGGCGCGCTCGTCCTCGTCGCGGGTGAACTGACCGGCTTCGCCGTCACCGGAGCCTCGGCGGCGACGACGCAGCCCTGCGACATCTACGCCGCGGGCGGCACGGCCTGCGTGGCCGCGCACAGCACGACCCGGGCACTGTACGGCGCGTACAACGGGCCGCTGTACCAGGTGCGGCGCTCCTCGGACAACGCCACGCGCGACATCGGCGTGCTGAGTGCGGGCGGCTACGCCAACGCCGCCGCCCAGGACTCGTTCTGCGCCAACACGAACTGCCTCATCACCGTCATCTACGACCAGTCCGGCCGGGGCAACCATCTCACTCAGGCGCCCCCGGGCGGATTCTCCGGCCCGGCTCCGGGCGGATACGACAACCTCGCGGACGCGAAGGCGGCGCCGATCACGATCAACGGCAACAAGGCCTACGGCGTGTACGTGGCACCCGGCACCGGATACCGGAACAACCACACCAACGGGGTCGCCACCGGCGACCAGCCGGAGGGCATGTACGCCATCTTCGACGGCACCCACTACAACGGCGGCTGCTGCTTCGACTACGGCAACGCCGAGACCAACAGCCGGGACAACGGCAACGGCACGATGGAGGCCATCTACTTCGGCAACATCAAGGTCTGGGGCTACGGCACCGGCCCCGGCCCCTGGGTCATGGCCGACCTGGAGAACGGCCTCTTCTCCGGGGTCAACGCGGGATACAACTCCAACGACCCGACCGTCAACCACCGGTTCCTCACCGCCATCATCAAGGGCGAGCCGAACCACTGGTCCATCCGGGCTGGAAACGCCCAGTCGGGAGGTCTTTCGACCTACTACGACGGGCCGCGGCCCAACGTCCCGGGGTACAACCCGATGCGCAAGGAGGGCGCCATCATCCTCGGCACCGGTGGCGACAACAGCATCGGCTCGGCGGGCACCTTCTATGAAGGCGTCATGACCTCGGGCTATCCATCGGCGGCCACGGAGAACGCCGTCCAGGCCAACATCGTCGCCGCGGGCTACGCCACCGGCACCGGAGGCTCGCGGACCGGGCCGATCACGTCCGGAGTCAACAGCGCCAAGTGCATGGACAACAACAACGCCGCCACGACCCCCGGCAACAAGGTGCAGATGTGGGACTGCAACGGCTACGCCGCCGCGCAGAACTGGACGGTCAACAGTAACGGCACCATCACCATCGGCGGCGGCTGCCTCGACATCACCGACGCCGACTACAGCGACGGAACCCTCGTCGAATGGTGGCCCTGCAACTCCGGTGCCAACCAGCAATGGCAGGCGAGCAACGGCCGGCTCGTCAACCCTGCCTCCGGCAAATGCCTGGACGACCCGCAGCACAACACCGCCAACGGGACCCAGCTCGTCCTGTGGACCTGCAACGGCGGAAGCAACCAGCAGTGGCACCTGCCGTAGCGCTCCAGCTGCGGTTGGAGATCCCGGTCTGATCAAGGCCGGGGCGTGAGACCGCCACCGCCGTGATCGCGTGGGGCCCGGTGGCCCGACGGTTCCCTGACTCGCGCACGGCGGTGGCGCCTTCTTCGGGGGCGGGCGGATACTCGCCTGCCGGCTGTCATGGGAGCACCCGAGCCGGTGCCATGTTGACGCAAACAAAGGCACACAACGTGGCGACTATTGGGCGATCTTCGGGGACGTCTCCCCTTGAGCAGACCACCGACCGCCGAACTCATGAAAGTCGTGAAACAACACTTCCGAGCCCGCTGCGAACCGTCCTATCGTCTCAGCAAACCAAGAATGGAAGCGCTCTCAAAAGGCATCAGAAGATGTTGGCGACAACCTTAGGACTTGACGGCTCAGCCTGACAAGTGCCGGATCAGTCACACTCACTTCCATTTCCGCGACCCGAGAGAGACCATCGTGCAATTCCCACTCCATCGCCCAGCGAGGCGCGTCATCGCCGCCTTAGTCGGCATGCTCTGCGTCACGGCGCTCTTTTCGGCCGCGGCCCGGGCGGACAACCCGATCGTCCAGCACGTCTACACCGCCGACCCGGCTCCGCTCGTGTACAACGGCCGCGTCTACCTCTACACCGGACACGATGAAGACGGCTCGACCTGGTTCACCATGAAGGACTGGCGGGTCTGGTCGTCGGCCGACATGGTGAACTGGACCGATCACGGCTCGCCCCTGAGCCTCGCCACGTTCAGCTGGGCCAGCGCGAACGCATGGGCGGGACAGGTCGTCTTCAGAAACGGCAAGTTCTACTGGTACGTGCCCGTCACGAACCGGGCGACCGGCAGATACGCGATCGGGGTGGCGGTCTCCGACAGCCCCACCGGACCTTTCAGAGACGCCCTCGGGCATCCCCTGGTCGAGAACAACGAGATCGACCCGACCGTCTTCATCGACGACGACGGGCAGGCCTATCTCTACTGGGGGAACCCGAACCTGTGGTACCTGAAGCTCAACGCCGACATGACGTCCTTCTCGGGCGGCCCGACGCGGATCCCGCTCACCACCGCGGGATTCGGCACCCGCACCGGTGACCCGAACCGTCCGACCCTCTTCGAGGAGGGGCCCTGGGTCTACAAGCGCAACGGCCTCTACTACCTCGTCTTCGCGGCGAAATGCTGCTCGGAGTTCATCGCCTATTCGACGGCGCCCGGCCCCACCGGCCCATGGACCTACCGCGGAACGATCATGCCCACGCAGGGCGGGAGCTTCACCAACCACCCCGGCGTCATCGACTTCAACGGGGGCTCCTACTTCTTCTACCACAACGGAGCGTTGCCGGGCGGCGGCGGTTTCACCCGTTCGGTCGCCGTGGAGAAGTTCAACTACAACGCCGACGGCGGCTTCCCGACGATCAACATGACCGCCACGGGCGCACCGCAGACGGGGACATTGAATCCGTATGTGCGCCAGGAGGCCGAAACGATCGCCTGGGAGTCCGGCATCGAAACCGAGCCGTCCAGCGAAGGCGGAATGAACGTCGGGTGGATCGAGAACGGGGACTGGATCAAGGTCAAGGGCGCCGCCTTCGGCTCCGGTGCCGCCTCCTTCACCGCGCGCGTCGCCTCGGCCGGCGGCGGCGGCACCATCGAGCTGCGTCTCGACGGCTCCACCGGAAGGGTCGTGGGCGATTGCCAGGTGCCGGTCACCGGTGGATGGCAGTCGTGGACAAGTGTGTCCTGCCCGGTGAACGGCGCGACGGGAACCCATGACCTGTACTTCAGGTTCACCGGCGGCAGCGGCTACCTGTTCAACGTGAATTGGTGGCAATTCACCAGCTGACAGATGGAGTGGCATTCGGAAAGGAGTGTGCATTGAGACGGATCACTCGACTGCTCGCCGGCATCGCCGCCGCGATCGTCGCCGCGGCGCTGTGCGCGGTCACGGCGCCCGGACCGCGAGCTTCGGCGGCGGCACTGACCCAGGTGTCCGCCTTCGGGCCCAACCCCGGAAACCTGCAGATGTACGTCTACGTCCCCGACAGCGTGCGGGCAAGTCCGGGCGTCCTGGTGGCGATGCACGGCTGCAACGGCCGGGCCACCGACTTCTACCGGGGCACCGAGTTCGCATCGCTGGCCGACCGGTACGGCTTCATCGTCATCTATCCGCAGGCGTTGCACAGCTACAACGGCCTCTCGAACTGCTTCGACGTGTGGTCGGACGCGGCGCTGCGCCATGGAGGCGGCAGCGACCCGGTGTCGATCGTGTCCATGGTGACCTACGTCGAGCAGCACTACGGCGGCGACCCCCAGCGGGTGTTCGCCACCGGCTTCTCGTCCGGCGCGATGGAGACCAACAACCTGCTCGCGGTGAACCCGGACGTGTTCAAAGCCGGCGCGCCGTTCTCGGGCGTCCCCTACGGATGCTTCGGGCCCGCCGGATGCGGCGACAAGACGCCGCGGCAGTGGGGCGACCTCGTCCGCGCCGCCTACCCGGGCTACACCGGTCCCCGGCCGCGCGTGCAGGCCTGGCACGGTACCAACGACAACGTCCTGAACTACTCGAACCTGCAGGAGGAGGTCGACCAGTGGACGGACGTGCTGGGCCTCAGCCAGACCCCCACGTCCACCGACACCCCGCAGTCCGGGTGGACCCGGCGGCAGTTCGCCGGCTCGTCCGGCACCGCGCAGGTCGAGGCGTTCACCGTCGCCGGGGCCGGCCACGACCTGCCGCACGCCGGAATGGCCGCCTACGCGATCCGCTTCTTCGGCCTGGACGGCGGCGACACCACTCCCCCGCCGGATGAGCCGGCCTCCTGCCGCGTCACCCCCAAGGTCAACGCCTGGTCCGGCGGCATGACCGAGGACATCGCCGTCACCAACACGGGCGACACGGCGATCAACGGATGGTCCCTGGTGTTCACCCTGCCGTCGGGGCAGACCATCACCTCCGGGTGGAACGCGGCTTTCAGCCCGAGCAGCGGCCGCGTCACGGCCACCAACATGAGCTACAACGGTTCGCTCGCGCCGGGGGCCTCCACCAGCATCGGGTTCCAGGCCACGCAGACCGGCGACACCGCGGCGCCCGCCGCGTTCACTCTCAACGGCAGCACCTGCACGGTGACCACCTCGAATTGAACCAGCACGGCCGGGCACCGCATCTCGCGGTACCCGGCCGTCCCGGGCCCTGCCGCACGGCAGGGCCCGTTCGTACGCGGCGAGGCGTCGGCCACGCTCACTACTGACTTGTCGTGCACTCGGTGCCGTTGAGGCTGAACTCGGTCGGTGCGGCGTTCGTCCCGCTGTAGGTGGCCTGAAGCCCGAAGGACGTGGCGGCTCCGGCGGCGATCGTGGCGTTGTAGGGGGCGTTACGGGCGGTGGCCTGGGCACCGGACTGGGTCACGTCGGCGTTCCAGGCGCTGGTCACGTGCTGGTCTCCCGGCCACGTCCAGGTCAGGGTCCAGCCGTTGACGGTGGTCGTGCTGGTGATGCTGATCTGCGCGGTGAAGCCGTTGTTCCAGGTGTTGGCGGTATAGCCGACCTGGCAGGTGGAGTCGGACGGCGGGGGCGTCGTGGGGGTGCCGGACGCGAGGCCGAAGAACTCGACGGCGTACTGCGCCATGCCGCTCATCGGCAGGCTGTGCCCGGCACCGGCGACGGTGATCGCCTCGACCGGGGCGGTGCCGGAGGAACCCGCGAAGCGCTGCCGGGTCCAGCCGGACTGCGGGGTGTCGGTAGCGGTCGGCGTGGTGCTCAGACCGTGCACGTTGGTCCACTGCTTGATCTCCTCGGCCAGTTCGGCGTAGGAGACGACGTTGTCGGCGGTGCCGTGCCAGAGCTGCATCCGCGGCCAGGGTCCGTGGTAGCCGGGGTTCGCCTGGCGCACCAGGTCGCCCCACTGCTGCGCGGTCTTGCCGACGCACGGCGAGGCGTTGCCGCCGGGCTGGTAGGCGCCCTCGTTGGGGAAGCACGCGAAGGGGACGCCCATGAACGCCGCGCCCGCCTTGAACACCTCCGGGTACAGGGCGGCCATCGCGTTGGTCATCATGCCGCCCGAGGAACTGCCCGTCACGAACACCCGATCCGGATCGCCGCCGTAGTGCTGCTCCGCATAAGTGATCATTGACATGAGCGAGACGGGATCGGTGCGCCCGCCGCGCACCTTCGACGCGTCGGACCAGTTGTCGAAGCAGTTGAACTTCTTGTTCGACGCCGACGGGAAGATCACGACGAATCCGTACCGGTCGGCCAGGGACGCGAACTCGCTGGAGGAATAGAAGCCGGGCCCCGAGCCGCCGCACGGGTGCAGCGCCAACACGATCGCCGGCGACTCCTGTGCCGTGTCGGGCACGTAAGCGTACATCTGCAGGTTGCCCGGATTGTCGCCGAAGTCGGCGACCTGCGTCAGACTGCCCGCCGCCGCGTGCGGTACCGGCAGCACGGCCGCCATGACCGCGCAGAGCAGCGCCGCACAGGCGCCGGCCAGCATGGTCGCGAGTCGTTTCATCCGCCCTCCTTTATTTGGGCCTGGGACATGCCGCCGTCATTTCATCGGACCGGCATCAATTACCGGAATATAAATGGCGTGTCGATCACCGTCAACGCATTACCGCGTCCATCGGACGATCGGATCATGGGAGGCGAGTTTCCGCTGGTATCAAGGGTATTGATATCAAGATCCTTGCGACGTGTTCATGAAAACTTTCACGGCCGACAGTTCCGGGAGGCTCCGGAGGTATGGTCTTCCGGTGACCGACCGCCGCACTCCCCCACCGGCCCGGCCGGCCGGTGCTCCGCAGCCGCGCGTGAGCTATCTGGTGTTCCGGTTGGAGCGACGTATCCGGGCCCGTCTCGACGATGCGCTGGCCCGGCACGGCGTCACCACGACCGAGTACATGGCGCTCAGCGAGCTTCATCTTCGGGACGGGCCGTCGTCGGCGGAGCTGGCCCGCATCGCCTTCGTCACGCCGCAGGCGATGAATCTGGTCATCCGCGACCTGGAACGGCGCGGGCTGATCCGCCGCGATCCGCATCCGGACGGCGGGCGCGTGCTGCGCGCCCGGGTCACCGGCAGGGGCCTGGACGTCCTGCGGCGCTGTGACCGCGCGCTGGACGACATCGAAGCGATCATGTTCGCCGAGATCGACGCCGTCGACCGCAAGTCGCTGGCCGAGAACCTCCTACGGTGCGCACACGCCCTGCGGTCCGACACGAGCACCGGCCGCCTGGACCACCATTCCCCCCTCCGCGGACCCGGCGACCCCGACAACTGACGCATCGAGTCGCGCGAAGGCATGTTCATGGTCGCTTTTCCCGGCGTGTGCCGGGGGTCGGGAGTCGCGACGCCGGCAGCCGCGTGCAAGGCAGCGCGGACGCGATCAGCAGCAGGAGGATCTCGATCCAGTTCGTCCAGGCCGTGGGGTTCTCGAAGGGATGGGCGGAGTTGGCGTTGTAGCCCCGCCGCGTTCACGGCGCTCACAGGCGCACCACCGCCTGCACCACCAGCACGAGCGCCGCGAACACCGCGATGGTCAGCGCCACAAGCACCACGTCTGCCATGACCGCGACTCCCTCGATCGGCTCTGGACTCACGTCCGACCCCCGCCCCGCCCAGCGCCCAGGGCCGGCGCTGCAGGGCCCGCGCGGGATCGTGCCATGTGCCCGGAGTGCGGCGATCTCGGCCACCGAGGCCACCGAAGATCACTAAGATCCTTCGATGATCACCAGACGATGGTTCGCGGGCGGCGGTCTGCTCGGCCTGCTGGCCGCCCTGACGTTCGTCGGCGCGCCCCCCGGCACCGCCGATGACGGCGATGCCGAAGCTCCCGCGGAGCCTCCCAAGGTCGAACTGGTGCTCGACGTCAGCGGTTCGATGCGCGCCCGCGACATCGACGGGCGCAGCCGGATGGCGGCCGCTCAGCAGGCGCTGAACGAAGTGGTGGACGCCCTGCCCGCCGAGACGCAACTGGGCATCCGGGTGCTCGGGTCGCAGTACCGGTTCCCCGGCAGTCCCAAATCCGTCGGCTGCCGGGACACCCGGCAGCTCTTCCCGGTCGGTCCGATGGACAAGGTGCAGGCGAAGACGGCGATCGCGACGCTGCGCCCCACCGGCTGGACGCCGATCGGGCTGGCGCTCCGCGCGGCGGCCCGCGACCTCGGCACCGGGGAGACGACACGGCGAATCGTCCTCATCACCGACGGCGAGGACACCTGCTCGCCGCCCGACCCCTGCGAGGTGGCCCGAAAGTTGGCCGCCCAGGGAACGCATCTGGTCGTGGACACCCTCGGGCTCACCCTGGACGAGAAGGTCCGCCGGCAGCTCACCTGCATCGCCGACGCGACCGGCGGGACCTACACGGCCGTCCAGCACCAGGAGGAGCTGACCGGCCGGCTCAACCAGCTCGTCCAGCGGGCCGGCGCGACCTACCGGCAGACCCCGCAGCAGGTGGCCGGGGGCGCGCAGTGCGCCGACGCGCCGCTGCTGACGCCCGGCGTGTACACCGACCGGGAGCGGTTCAGCGAGCACCGCTGGTACCGGGTGCGGGTGGCTCCCGGGCAGGAACTGCGCGCCTCCATCAGCCTCTCGCTCGACCGGAGGCTGAACCCCGACCACGGCGTGCTGCTGCGCGCGGTGTCGACGGACGGCCAGGAACTCGTCCGCGGCACCGACGCGGGCAGTGGACGCACCGACGTGAGGTCCACAGGCCTGCGCTGGGCGGAACGGCAGGTCAGGGCGGACGCGTCGCCCACGTCCGACGGCGGGTCCGGCAGTTCGCCCGACCTGCGGCCGGTCTGCCTGGTCGTCAGCAACTCCTTCTCCTCTCCCGCCTACGTGCGGACGGCGCCCGGCATGCCGCTGGAGCTGACCGTCGACCTGGTGCCGTCCTCGGACGCACCGGGCGGGCCCGACCTGGGCCGCGGCTGGCTGCTGCTGGTGGTGCTCACCGGGACCGGCCTGGTCGCCGGTCTCGTCATGGGATGGCTCGCCCGCTGGCGGGTCGCCATCTGGAAGGAGAACTGACCGTGCGCGCCGCCCCCCTGCTCGTCCTGCCGGCCGCTGTGCTGGCGACCGCCGTCCTTCCGCCGTCCGCCGGACGGGCCGCCGCGGACGAGCCCTCCCCTCCGCCGCCGGTCGGCACCGCCGGGACGTCCTTCCTCACGGCGACCACCGTGCAACCGGGCCAGCCGGTCCGGGTGTCCGCCTCGACCGGCGACCATCTGTACTGGTCGTTCGCCCTCGCCGCCGGGCAGACCGGCCAGGTCACGGTGACCGTCACCCTCCCGCCGGCGGGGAACCGCCACGGCGCCGCGACGTACACCGCCGACGTCTTCGACGGGCTGCGCCGCCGCCAGGCGTGCACGGCCGGCCCGCAGAACGCGACGGTCGGTGCCGACGCCGCACGGGCCGACCTCCGCTGCACACTGCGGCGGGTCCGCGCGTGGGCCGAACCGTGGTCCGACGACCCGCTGCCGGGCACCTACTACCTGCGGCTGTCGGCGAGCGCCCTGCCCGAGCAGGACCTCGGCCTGCCGATCCGGGCGGACGTGCGGATCACCGCGAAGGACGGCGACGCGCAACCGGCGGGCGGGAACCTGAAGGCGCCGCTGTCCCCGCCCGTCAACCCGGGGGCCACCCTGGCCCCGGACGCGGCGGCACCCGCGTCGCCGTCCGGGTCTCCGACCGCGGCCGGTTCCGCGCCGAAACCCGCCGAGCGCGTCAAGGGCTGGTTCTCCTGGCCGTCCAGCCGGTGGTGGTGGACGCTCGGCGGCGGTGTCCTCGCCGCCGCGGCGGCCGTGGCGGGATACAGCCTCACCCGCCACCCGCACCGCTGGTTCTCCGCCCCCCGCTGAACCGGCACCCGCGGCCGGGCGGTGCCCGCGGCCGGGCACCGCGGGCACCGCCCGGCCGCGCGCATCACCGCCTCCGAACTCCGAGCGGAGTGGCACGTCTCGATGATCGAGAAGGCCGCAGACGTAGCCGGTGCAGCGAAATAGTGTCCGGCTGGTGGTGACCCGCCAGCGAACGTTCCCAGCCCTCCTCTCGCCCGGCACGGTCCACCTCGTCGGCGACGCCAACGAGGTCGACTACATCGAGGGCGCGATGCACTCGGCATGGAAGGTGGCCACCGCGATCTGACCACGGTTGTGTCCGCCTCGGCTGCCGGTGTCACCGGTCGATCATGCCGAGGCCGTGGTCGCCGTATCGGGCTCCTTGGGCCCCGGTGGTGGGGACGGCGGCGTCGATGGCGTTGAGGTCGGACGCGGTCAGGATCGCGTTCGATGAGATCCTCGCCGCCCACCTCGCCCAGATCGAGGCCGCGATTCCCTGACGCGCCCTCTCGTCCCCTCCGGGTGACACCGCGGGTCAGGACCCTGCCGCGGCGGGGTCACGCGAGTCAGGCCTTGGCGCGCTGCCGCTTGAGGCGGAGTTCCTCCCTGCGGACTTCGGCTTGGACGGCCTGCTCGCGTTCCAGCCAGTCGGGCCTTTCGGCCTTCAGGTCCTCGATCTCGGCCGTGGTGAGGGGGTCGGTGATGCCGGCGCGGGCCAGACCTGAGATGGAGACGCGGAGCTTGGTGGCGACGACCTGGCGGGGATGGGGGCCTTCGCGGCGCAGGTTCGCCAGCCATGAGGGCGGGTCGGCTTGGAGCGCGTTCAACTCGTCCCGGGAGACGGGCCCTTCCTGGAACTCGGCGGGTGCTGCCGACAGCAGGATCCCCAGCTTCTTGGCCGCGGTCGCGGGCTTCATTGTCTGCGGGGTCTTTGCTTTGGACGTGCCCATGGCCTCAAGGGTAGCCAGCGGCAGGGAACCGTCTCGCCGTGACTAGGGTGGCGGGGTGACCGATGGTGAGTTCCGGCTGGCCTACGTGCCGGGCGTGACGCCCGGGAAGTGGGCCGGGGTGTGGGCCGAGCGGGTCCGGGAGGTGCCGCTTCGCCTGCTGCATACGCCGGCGGCCGAGGTCGTCCCCCTGCTGCGGAACGGTGGCGTGGAGGCGGCGTTCGTACGCCTGCCCGTCGACCGCGAGGGCCTCCATGTGATCCCCCTGTACGTGGAGACGACGGTGGTCGTGGTGCCCAAGGACCACGCGGTGGCCGCAGTGGAGGAGGTGGATCTCGCCGATCTCGCCGACGAGGACGTGTTCGAGCCGCTCGACGACGTCTTGACCTGGGGCGAACGCCCCGGGCAACCGGCCTTCACCCGTCCCGGGAGTACCGCCGACGCGATCGGGTTGGTGGCGTCGGGAGCCGGCGTCCTGCTGCTCCCGCAGTCTCTGGCCCGCCTCCACCACCGCAGAGACCTCACCTACCGGACCGTGACCGACGCTCCTCAGTCGCAGATCGGCCTGGCCTGGCTCGATGCCGAGACGACCGACCTGATGGAGGAACTGATCGGCATCGTCCGCGGCCGCACCCCCAACAGCTCCCGTGGCCGCAATCCCCGGCAACAGCCCGCCCGTAAGAAGCCACCGCAACAGCGCCCCGCCTCCAAGCACCGCCACCAGAAGCGCCGCCGCAGGTGACGAGAACCGCGCCTCACCGACAGCACCCCGCCATCTGACAGGCGCGGTCGTAGAGCCCGGCGTGTCACTTGCTCGGCTGGGGGACCTTGCAGTCGGCGGTGGGGTTGAGACCGATGTAGTTGAGCGGGCCGGAGGCCCAGGTGATCCCGATCGTGGCGATTTTGGCGCAGCTGCCGTCGAACTGGGCGTAGTAGTGGCGCTGTCCCGCGGCGAGCGCCCCAATGATCAGCCAGGCGACGAGCATCCACCGTCCGGACCTCATCGCTACCTCCGGTGATCGCTTCGCCGACCTTGGGGTACGACAGTAACGACAAGATCGTCCATAGTTAAGCAAGTCGGGCCGGGTGTGTCCTGTCACGGGCGTCTCGCGCGGCCGCCGCCCCCGGTTCCACCGTGGTCTACCCCGGTTGCGTCATGTCCCGGTCCTGGCCGCGTCGACCGCCGCCTGCACGGTGGGATGAACGTGCCTCAACTCCGGCCTGGCCTCGGCGGTGCGCAACACGTCCCGGACCTGACCCACGTCGCCGGCCAGCAGGAGCCGGACTCCGCGGGTCTCCAGTTCCTCGGCCATCTCGTCGAGCATGCGTACCGCGCTGACGTCGACGAAGGGCACCGTCTCGGCGTCGATCACGACCGCCGTCGCCCCTTCCCGGCCGACGGCGCTTCGTACCGTGGACCGGATCCGCTCGGCGTTGGCGAAGTAGATGCCCGCCTCGACGCGCAGCACGATCACCCCCGGGATCCTGCGGCCGTCGGTGTGCCTGTCCAGCGCGGCGAAGTGGCCGTTCCCCGGCAGTTGCCCCAGTTCGCTGATGACCGGGCGCGAGGAGCGGTAGAGGAGCAGGAGCAACGAGGCGCCGATGCCGATGAAGAGGCCGGGCAGCGTGTCGAAGACCATGACCCCGAGCATCGCGGCGACCGCGGTGACGAAGTCGGGCCGCGCGGCGATGCCGTAAGCCCGGCCGGGCCTGCGGGTGGAGACGCGGTAGAGGGCCGCCAGCGAGGGGACGTCGACCAGCCCGGCCACCGCCGCGATCACCACACCCGCGAGCACCGCCTCGGGGAGCTTCTCGAAGAGGCCGGTGAAGAAGAGCAGCGTGATCACGGTGAGGAGGGCGGTGAAGACCCCGGACAGCTGGGTGCGCGCGCCCGCCGACCAGTTGACGGCGGTCTTCGACAGGCTGCCGTTGACGACCATGCCGCTGGACAGGCCGGCCCCCAGGCCGGCGGCCCCGAGCCCGATCAGCTCGCGGTCGGCGTCCACCTCGTAGTGGTCGCGGGCGGCGTAGCTCTTCGCCGCACCGAGTCCCTCGGCGAAGGCGACGAGCAGCACGCCGACACTCCCGGCGGCGAGGCCGCCGAGGTCGTCCACCGAGACGTCGGGGAAGCCGAACGAGGGCAGCCCGGTCGCGATTCCGCCGACGACGGCGACACCGTGGTCCTCCAGATCGAAGGCCGCCGCCGCCGCGATCCCCAGCGCCACCGCGAGCAGCGAACCGGGCAGGAACGGGGCGACCCGCTTGAGGACGAGGATCAGCAGGAGGCTGCCGGCGCCGACCACGAGGGTGAGCCCGCTCGTTCCGCCGAGGGCGCCGAGCAGCGCCCAGACCTTCTCGAAGAAGTCCCCCGGCGCAGCCTCGACGCCGAACAGCTTCGGCAACTGGCCCGCGATGATGGTCAGTGCCAGGCCGACGATGAAGCCCTTCAGGACCGGCTCGGAGATGAAGCCGGCGAGGAAGCCGAGGCGCAGCAGTCCGGCGAGGAGCGCCGCGATGCCCACCGTGACGGCCAATGCCGCCGTCATCGCGGTGCGGACATCCGCGCTCGAACCGCGTGCGGCCTCACCGACGATCGCCGCCGACAGCGCCGCCGTCGCCGCCATCGGCCCGACCACCAGGTGCCTGGAGCTGCCGAAGGCGGCGTAGAGGATCAGGGCCACGGGCGCGGCGTAGAGGCCGACCACGGGCGAGACGCCGGCGATCGTCGCGTAGGCGAGCGCCTCGGGCACGAGGACCGCCCACACCGTCACCCCGGCCAGGGCGTCCCGCCCCAGCCATTGCCGCCGGTACCCCCGCAGTGAAGGGAACAGCCCGGGCATGCTCGGCCTCATCAGGAGGAGAGATCACTGATCGCGTTGCCCACCAGCTTCGCGGCGAGGATCAGGCAGACCACGGTCATGATCGCCGAGTTGTTGCGCTCCATCCAGAGCTTGAGGCCGTCGAGGATGCGCCGGGAGCGCTCCTTGAGGACGAAGTAGAGCACGACCGGCACTCCGGTCCCGAGCGCCCCGATCACGACGAAGACCGCGAGTGCCGCGGCCTGTGCGCCGGCCGAGGTGTCCGTGCGCGCGATCGCCGCCGCCGCGGCGATCACGAGCAGCAGGTTCTTCGGGTTGACGGCGGACAGCGCGATTCCGAGTCCTCCCGCCTTGACGGGTGTGAACGAGTCGACCGTGCGCATCCACTTCGGCAGCGGCACCTCCTCGTCGCCGCGCGGCCGGCCGCGCCACTCCCGCACCGCCACCCACAGCAGCAGCACGCCGAGTGCCAGGTCGAGCGCGCTGACCCAGCCGGCAGGCTGCCCCTGGTCGCTCGGGCCCGCACCGCCCGAGACCAGCAGCACGATCGTGCCGACCAGGGACAGACCCAGGACCCAGCCCAGGAGCAGCGCCGGCCCGTTGGACCGCGCTCTGGGGGTCGCGAGCATCAGCACCACACCGATGATCGGGAACGGGCTCAGCGCCACTCCGACCCCGTACGACAGAATCTGACCGATCGCCTCGCCCACGGCCGTCTACCTCATGCCGGTTCGACTTCGCCCGGCCGCCAGCTCTGGTCGAACCAGCCTTCCAGCGGACCGTAGAGCCGCAGGACGACGAACCATCCCTTACCGGGGACCGTCTGGATCCAGTTCGCCTCCCGGCCCGGCGGCGCGGTCGGGCCGAAGTGGATGACCGTGTCGCCGTCGTCCTCGGCCCGCACGGCGTCCGAGAGGCTGTTCACGCTCGGGTAGGGGTCGTCGGTGCGCAGCAGCGACCGGGTCTGCGGGTCGTAGACGTCGACGGCCCAGAAGTTCTTCGCCGGGATGCCCTTGGGAAGGGTGAGCGTGTAGCTCTTCTCGCCGTCGAGCCAGGCGCCGGTGGAGTCCTCGGCCGTGTAGGCGTACTGCGATCCGGCCCCGACCGCCGCCTTCGCCATCGCCGGCGTGACCACGACGGCCGCGTGATGGTAGATGGCGCGAGCGTCCAGCAGCCGCGCACCCTGCGGCGATAGGAACTCGTGGCTCCCCGAGGGGAACATGTTCTTCCACGAGCTGCCCGCGTAGTAGTAGAAATCCGGGTCGCGCGGTTTGAAGGTCAGCGTCCGTACGAGGCCCGCCCCGACCCGCGCGGCGGTGTCGAGGATGGAGCGCATGCGGTCGTCCGGCCGAAAGGGTTCGCCGGGCACGATGCCGATCGAGGCGAGCTGTCCCGCGCGCTCGGGGTCGAGCGCCTCGGGCGGTTCCTCCTGGACGATCTCGTCGACCTCCCCGAAGAACGAGAAGTCGTTGGCGGGGACCGAATTGAAGACGGAGTCGGCGAAGTTGACGAAACGCTGCTCAGGCGGGTCGGCCGCGGCCGAAAGCGGGTACATCCGCGTCTTGAGCAGGCTCTCGACGCCCCCCAGCACGCGGAACGTCGCCCAGCAGGCGAAGGTCGGCGACCGCGAGACGAAGTAGCCGTCCGGGACGTCGCCGTCGTGGCCCGGGGGCAGGAAGAGGTACTTGCCTCCTCTGCCCTCGTCGGGTCCGGCGATCCCCATGTCGGCGACGTAGCGCTGCCAGAAGTCGTCGACGACGCTCAGCGAGCCCTCCGGCACCTCGATCACCGTCGGGCCGTCCTGATCGAGCGCCAGGAAGGCCAACCCGTACGTGGTCTCGGTGTTCACCGTGAGTATCAGGGGTGCCGAACTGCACCGCGGGGCCGTGTAGCCGATCGCGTGGGAGTCGATCCCGAGGCTCCGCAGCCCGCGCCGCATCGCCACCATCGCGGCGCCGGGCAGGCAGTTGAGGAAGACCTCGATCCCGCGCAGAAGGTCGAGCGCGTCGTAGCTCCGGGTGACGGTGTCGGGCAGGGGCAGGCCGTCGAAGAAGCCCATCGCGCCGAAGACCGCCTCCAGCCGGTCCGGGACGCCGATCGACGCGAGGGTCTCAGCTGATACGCCCGGGCTGGGCGCGTCGCTCACGTGGGGCACTGCGTTCCTCCTAGAAGCATGGCCGGCTCGCCGTCCGGACCGTCACACCTACCGATCGCCCCGATCACCGCCGCGCCGGGTCAGCCCACCGCCTCGACCTCGCCCGGACGCCAGGTCCTGTCGAAGAACGGCGGCAGAGGGCTGTAGAACCGCAGGACCACGAACCATCCCTTGCCCGGCACGGTCTGGATCCAGTTGCCCTCCGGCACGCCGTCGGGCCGGTCGGGCCCGAAGTGCACCGTGGTCGTGCCGTCCGCATCGGCGACCGCCGCCGGGGTCGGATAGTCCTGGCTGCCGGCCCGGGGGAAGCGCTGCGGCGTGGAGAGCATCGAGCGGGTCTGGTTGTCGTAGACGGTGCACGACCAGAAGCGGGCGGCGGGAATGTCCGGCGGAAGCACCAGACGGTAGTGCCCGCCCCCGTCGAGGGCCCGGTCCTGCCGGTCCGCGAACGCGAACAGGTACTGCGAGCCGATGCCGGGCAACGGTGCGGTGAACGCCGGGCTGATGCCCACGCCCAGGTACCACCACCAGTTCCGGAGGTTGAGCCTGCGGGCGCCGTCGCTCCTGCGGAGCTCGACGCCCCGGTCGGTGATCTCCGGGGGCGGGGTCATGAAGTCGTAGCCGGACACGAGCAGGCCGTTGACCCATTGGGAGGACGCACCGTAGAAGTGCGCCCCCTCGTCCGGGCGCGGGCGGAAGGCGAGGGTACGGGCCGTGGCGTTCCCCACCGCGGCCGCCTCGGCGAGGATGCCGCGCATCCGCGGATCCGGCTGGAAGGGCCGGCCCTTGGCGATCCCGACCGCGGCCAGCGCGCCGGCGATCTCCGGATCGAGCGCCTCGGCCGGCTGGTCGTGCACGAGTTCACTCGCGAAGTCGAAGTACGTCGCGTCCGCGGGCGGGACCGTGTTCACGGCGAGCCCGGTGCCCTCGATGAAGCGCGGCGGGTCGGCCCTGCGGAGCGCGGCGGTCCACGTCTCAGCGGTCCACGGCGACGGCGGGGCCGTGCCCCCCGTGACGATCTCCCCGATGCTGGTTCCGAGGAACCCGGGGACGTAGCGGTGGATGCGCAGCCCCTCCTTGATGCGCTCGACCGCCGGCTTCGGGTCGTCGCGCTCCAGGAACGCCCGCCCGCCGAGGAGAAGGCGCGTGGTGCGAGTCGGCTGTGTGAAGTAGCCGCCCTCCGGGAGAGGACCCTCATAACCGGGCGGCACGAAGAGGTATTTGCCGCCGGCCCCGCGATCCGGCCCGGCCATACCGGGATCCGCGACCCAGCGGAACCACATGTCATTGACGAAACAGAGGGAGAGGGGCGGTATTTCCACTACCAGCGGGCCCTCGGTCAGGTCGAGAAAGCTTATGAAATAGACGGTGTCGGCGTTCCCGGTGAGCACGAGCGTCTCGGAATCCATGAACTCCGAGAAGAGCAGGACGTCGTGGTCCCTGATACCGGCCTCGAGGAAGCCCCTGCGCGCCGCCCACATATTGACCCCGGAATACGCGTCGAGGAAGCCCCGGACGGCCTGCACATGGTCCAGATGGTCGTAGACGCGGTCGGCGGTCTCGTCCGTGGGCCTGCCCAGCGGGAATTCCAGAGTGCCCAGATGCGTCTCCACCCGCTCGGGCGTCGAGAGCGACTCCATGACCTGGGGCGAGATCCGTCCGGCTTGCTGCAAGGCATCGCTCCGTTCTCGAGAGAGGTCCCCTCTCGACCACGAGCCGTACCTGCCGCGGACCACCACTAAACGCATTTTCCCAAGTCATGGATTGCTCATTACACGACAAGCCGCGGGGCCGATACGTCATCGGCGCGTGCTTTCTCTGCGGACGATGGACCATGGCGCGGTCCGGGAATCGGGCTTCCGTCCGAGCGCTGCGCGCGCGCATGCCGCGCCTTGTTCGCGCAGGGATTGCGCGACCGTCGTCAGTCCGAGTCGCGCCGCCACCGCCGCGTCGTCCCATCCGGTCACCGCCAGATCGCCGGGAATGGCCCGTCGTGCGGCGCGGGCCGCGTGGACGACCCCGGCCGCCTGCTGGTCGCTCATCGCCGCGATCGCGTCGGGCGGGTCGGCGGAGGCGAGCAAGGTCGCCGCGATCCGCTCGGCCTCTGCCGCGTCGTTGCGTGCGCATACCGCGATGGTCACGTCCCGCCAGGCGATTCCGGCGTCCTCGGCTGCCCGCCGGTAGCCTTCCAGCCGCTCCCGCGTCACCGGGAACAGCACGTCGGTGACGTCCGCGCCGCTGACGACCGCGCTGGTCCGCTCCCGGGAAAGCGGAAAGCTCACTACCGCCGGACGTTCGGCGCCCGCGAACGCGATCGCGCCCACCGCGCGTGCCGCCGCGCGATTGTCAATGCCGACCAGACCCATTCCGCGAACCTTCGGCCCGCCATGGACGACCGCGGGACGCTTCATCGCCTGGACGGCCGCCAATACCGGGTCATCGTCGGACGTGGTCCAGACGATGAACCCGTCGACGGCGGCGTCGGTGATCCGGGGGACGTCATCGGCGGCACCGGTGATCGGCAGGATCGTCATGCCGTAACCGCGGTCGGCGCAGACATCGGCGATCCCGGCGAGGAAGGAGACCGCCTCCGGGTCGTCGAACGCGTAGCTCAGATGCTCCCCCATCACGACGCCGAGCGTTCGGGTCGTGCCGCGGCGCAGTGATCGGGCGCTCGGGTCGGGCCCGGCGTACCCGAGCCGGGCCGCCGCCGCGTGCACCTTCGCCCGCGCCCGATCCGATACGCGGTCGGGCCGGTTGTAGGTGTACGAGGCGGTCATGACCGATACGCCGGCCAGCTCGGCGACCTGTGCGAGGGTCACCCGCTTCGGGCCCACGGACGATTCCACGAGAGCCAGCCTAGCGTGGCTTGTGTATCGTTACACACATGGCGAGAGCTCCCGATCCGTCGCCGCGCCACGTGATCGTCCGGGCGTACGTGCCCTTTGCCGCGTTCGGCTCGTTCTGGGGTGTGTGGGGCACCTCCGTGCCGCGGATCCAGCAGCAGGCCGGCGTCGGGGACGGCCGGCTCGGCCTCGCGCTGCTCTTCGTGGGCGCGGGCGCTCTTCCCGCGATGCTGCCGGCCGGCAGGGCGCTCGACCGGTGGGGGCCGCCGGTCGCGGCCGCGGCCATCGCCGCCCTCGGCCTCGCCGGTGCCGTGCTGTCGCTGGCCGCGGTGAACACGGCGACCCTGTGCGCCGGGCTCGCCCTGGTCGGCGCCGCCAGCGGAGCCGCGGACGTGACCATGAACGCGCTCGCCGGACGAGCCGAGAGGATCATCGGCCGCCCCGTCCTCACCCGTGCGCACGGCGTCTTCTCCGGCCTGGTCGTCCTTGCCAGTCTTGGCACCGGGCTGGCTTCGGCCGCGTCCCTGCCGCTCGCGGTCCCGTTCACGGCCGTGGCCGTTCTCTGCCTGGCGGCCGGCGCCTCCCTGCGCAAGGCACCGGCTTCCGGCGCCGCCGCTTATGGGCACGGCCGCGTCCCCGCTGCGTCTCCGGCACGGCTCGGCCGACGCGGGGCCGTCGCGTTGCCGCTGGTCGGAGCCCTGGGCGCGCTCGCGTTCGCCAGTGAGAACGCGCACCAGAGCTGGAGCGCGGTCTTCGCCCACGTGGAGCTTCACTCCGGTGCGGGGCTGAGCGCCGTCGCACCCGCCGTATTCGCCGGCACGGTCGCGGTCACGCGGTTCTCCACAGGCGGTCTCAAGGCCGCCCATGCCCGCACCGTTCTCCTCGCCGGCGCGTCGGCCGCCGCGTCCGGTGCGCTCGTCATCGCCGCCGCGCCCACGTTGTTCATCGCCGCGCTGGGTCTTGCGGCGGCCGCCGCCGGAACCGCGGTGCTGTTCCCGACCCTGCTCGGCGTCGTCTCGGCGAACGTCGACGAGTCCCGCCGGGGCCGCGCGACATCGGTCGTCACGGCCGTGTCCTACCTCGGCTTCCTCGTCGGCCCCGTCTACGTCGGGCTGTGGGCCGAGGCCGTGGGACTCCGCGGAGCGATGGTCGCGGTCGCCGCCCTCGCCGTCCTCCTGTTCGCCTTCACCCCGGCACTGCTCAGCAGAGTTCCCGCGCCCGCCGGCGCTCCCGAATGTTAACTAGGGGGAGACATATATCAACTTTGACGTTATTTTAACGTCGAGATCGCAGGTGATCCTGATATCGACTCAGTCCTGTGTGAGGGCTGCGGACGGGAAGGGAAGCGTGCAGGTGAGCGAAGATGTAGACCCCGGGCCTGCTCTGAGGGATCCGGGCAGGCGGCGTTTCCTGGCTTACTCCGGGATCGGGGCGCTGGCGCTGGCGTTCGGGCCGTTGCGGGCGGAGCCGTCGACCCTGACGCGGGAGGTGTCCCGGTTCAAGGGCGATCCGTTCAGCCTCGGCATCGCGTCCGGCGACCCGCTGCCCGACTCGGTCGTCCTGTGGACGCGGCTGGCGCCGGATCCGCTGGCCTCGCTCGGCGGCATGGAGCCGTACCGCGTCCCCGTCCGCTGGCAGGTCGCCGAGGACGCGGGGTTCCGGCGGGTGGTCCGGGACGGGACGGCGACCGCCAGGCCGGAGTACGCGCACTCGGTGCACGTCGACGTGCGCGGCCTGCGTCCCGGCCGGGAGTACTTCTACCGGTTCAAGGCGGGCAACGAGATCTCACCGACCGGACGGACCAAGACCGCCCCCGCGCCCGGGACGACGGCGAGCGCGTTCGCCTTCGGGATGGTGTCGTGCCAGGCGTGGTTCGACGGCTACTACACCGCGTACGGCCACCTGGCCGGGGAAGACCTCGACCTGGTCGTCCATCTGGGCGACTACCTGTACGAGTTCGGCGTCCAGACCAATGGCGGCAGGCCCGACACGCCGGTGCCGGACAAGTTCCACACCCCCACCGTCCACCTGTCGGAGTACCGCGACCGGTACGCGCTCTACAAGCTCGACCCGGAACTGCAGGCCGCGCACGCCATGGCACCGTGGATCGTCACCTGGGACGACCACGAGGTCGTCGACAACTACGCCGACCTCGCCCACCCGTCGGCGCCGCCGGAGGACTTCCTCGTCCGCCGCGCCAACGCCTACCGGGCGTACTGGGAGCACATGCCGCTGCGGGTCCTGGAGCCGGCCGGTCAGAACATGCCGCTGTACCGCCGGTTCACCTTCGGCCGGCTGCTGGAGTTCAACGTCCTGGACACCCGCCAGTACCGCAGTGACCAGGCGTGCGGCGACGGCCTGAAGACCGACTGCGACGAGCGGCTCGACCCGTCCCGGACGCTGCTCGGCGACGCCCAGGAGGCGTGGCTGCTGGACGGCCTCGGACGCTCGCAGGCGAAGTGGAACGTCCTGGCGCAGCAGATGATGCTGTCGCAGGTCGACTTCAACACCGATCCCGGGCAGGCGTTCGGGATGGACCTGTGGGACGGCTACAAGCCGTCCCGCGACCGGCTGCTGAACGGGATCGTCGAGCGGAAGGTCCGCAACCCGGTCGTGCTGTCGGGCGACTTCCACCGCAGCATGGCCGCGGACGTCAAGCGGGACTTCGACGACCCCGCCTCCCCCACGATCGCGACGGAGTTCCTCGGCTCGTCCATCTCGTCCGGCATGGACGGGGCCGACATGGACGAGTACGGCTCGCAGTTCCTCGCGGCGAACGACCACATCCGCTTCTACAACGGGCAGCGCGGATACATGACGTTCAACGTCACGCCCGACACGCTGAACGCGTCCTACCGCGTCGTGCCGTACGTCCGGGAACGCGGCGCGCCCGTGTTCACCCGCGCCGGCTTCGCCGTCGAGGACGGCAAGCCCGGCCTGCAGGCCGACTCCACCAGTACCGCACGCGGCAAGAGCTTCCTGGCCGCCTCCGAAGTCGACCCTCCCGAGCCGCTGAAGGGGAAGCGCACGTGAGCGTTCGCAAGATCATCGCGTTGCTGGCCGCGTCGCTCACGGCGGTCGCGGGTGTGGCCGCGTACGGCGGCACGGCCTCCGCCGCCAAGCAGGGGCGCGGGTCGGTCACCATGACGGTGCAGTCCGGGGCGCTGGACGTGCTCGCCGCCCCGTGCGGAGGCAGGCCGCTGCTGATCGACCTCGCCAACTCCGGTTCCGAGGGCGAGTACGTCGACGTGTTCATCACGCCGGAGCGTCCGCTCCTCACCTCGCACGACGTCATCTCGACCTACGTGCCGCCGAGCCGCAGCATCGTCGTCCGGGCGCAGGTCTCCGCGCCGCTCGGTTCCGCCGGAGGGACGCACGAGGTGTCCCTGCGGCTCGGGCCGCGTGGACCCGCGCAGGAGACGGCCGTCACGGTCACGCCGAAGCCGTCCGGGCCGGGCGCCAACCTCGCCCTCGGCGGACCCGTCAGCGCCTCGTCCACGCACGGCAACTTCAACGTCTGCGGCGCGGTCGACGCCAACACCGACTCCGAGGACTGGTCCGCACGGACCGGCTGGAACGACGGCACGCGCGCGGTGTTCCCGGACACCTACACGGTCGAGTTCGGCGGTCCGCAGCCGATCGACCGGGTCGTCCTGCACACGCTGAACTCCGCGCGCTACCCCGCCGCCCGCTACGGCCTGAAGGACTTCGACGTCCAGACGCTCGGCAGCGGCGGCGAGTGGACGACGGTGTCCAGCATTCGCGGCAACACCGCCGGCCGGGTGGAGATCCCGCTCGACCCGGTGGTCTCCACCGCGTCCGTGCGCGTCGTCGCGCTGGCGTCCAACAGCGGCGACTACTCCCGCATCGTCGAACTGGAGGTCTACCAGGACTCGTAATCGCCCGCGACTTCCCACCGGACTGCGCGCGACTCCGCGCCACGTTGCCGGGCCGGCCCCAGGCCGGCCCGGCAATCTCCGTTGTAGCGGGGGCGATGCCGGACCTGTGCCGACCGGGCGACATCGTGATGCACATCCCAGACTGTACTTCGGTTGACAAAGTCTGCTTGCAAAAGACAAGCTTGCTTCGGACCAGCCCCCACCGATCAAGGGACTCTTCATGACGCAGACGATTCACACCCCGGCCGCCACCCGTCCGGTGCACGCCGCCCGCCCCGCGCACGCCGCCCGTCCGGCGGTCCGGCCGCTGCTGGGCTGCGCGATGGCCGCGGGTCCGCTGTTCCTGGTGACAGGCGTGGTCCAGGGGCTGCTCCGGGACGGCTACGACTTCACCCGCAACGCCATCAGCCAGCTCAGCCTGGGCGACCTCGGCTGGATCCAGAAGACCGGCTTCGCGCTCACCGGCGTGCTGATCATCGCCGGCGCGGTCGGGATCCGGCGGGTACTGGACGGCGGTCCCGGCGGCGTCTGGGCACCCAGACTCGTCGCCGTGTTCGGCGCCTCGTTCCTGGTCAGCGCAGTGTTCACCGCCGACCCCGGCGCCGGCTTCCCCGCCGGCACCCCCGATGGCCCGGCCGCGTCGCTGAGCACGAGCGGCGCCGTCCACATGCTCGGCGGCATGGTCGGTTACCTGGCGCTGTGCGCGGCGTTCTTCGTGCTGGCCCGGCGCTTCTCAGCACAAGGGCAGCGCGTCTGGGCGGTGGCGTCCCGGATCGTTCCGGTGGCCGTCCTGGCCGGTTTCGCCGGCTCCGCCGCGAGCGTGCTGGTCTTCACCGCGGGGGCGGCGCTGGGCCTGGTCTGGCTCACCGCGACGACCGCGCGGCTCGCCGCCGCGCCCGGTTCCTCGTCCTGAGCGGACGATCAGCGGGGCGGCCTTGGGGCGGGGACGAGGAGGCGGTGCAGGCGGAGTGTCCGCTTGCCGCGCTCGCGGTCGTCCGGGCCGAGGGGCGGGAGCCTGAACCGGTTGCCGCGGATGTGCCGGAGCAGACCGGGCTCGGGCGGGATGCCGTGGTGGTCGAGGTGGTGGACGGTGCCGCCGCGCCAGACCCAGGTGCCGTCGGTGTGGTAGCTGTCCGGAACCCGTTGGGGGCGCGCGGGGTCGAAGCCGTCCGCGAAGAACCGGCCGCTGTCGTGGACGGTGAGGCCCCGGCGCAGGTAGTCCAGCACGGCGTCGCGTTCCTGCGGGTCCAGGGCGGGGCGGCGGGCGACGTCCGGGGCGCCGGGGACGGGGTTCTCGGAGAAGCGGAGCGACTGGCCGTAGACGGACGCGTGCCGCCGCAGGTCGTCCAGGCTCGCCGATTCCTGCGCGGGCGCGTCCGGGCGGACGTGCCCGGCGGTCGGGTCGGCGGGGAACGTGCGGCAGCGCTGTAGCGCCTCGATCGCGGGGACGCCTTCGGCGTGCAGTTCGCGGAGGCGCAGGATCCAGGGGCTCATCGCGGCGCTGCCGATGGCGGCGGCGTCGTCGCGCGGGAGGAACTGGGCGGCGTTGCCGTGGAGGCCGGCCCACAGGTAGCCGAGAACGAGGCCGTCGTCACCGACGACCGGCAGATGACGGACGGGTCCGGTGGTGGTCAGGTCGTAGGAGGGAGGCAACGTGAAGGACAGCGGCCCCCAACCCTTCGAGCGGTCCATGGGCGAGCCGTCGGGGAGTTCGCCGTAGAGGATCGAGTCCGTGGGGGACGGCTGGTAGCCGGGGTCGTCGAGCCGGCGGAGCGCGGTGTAGTCGGCGGCGGTGCGCTCGGTCGCGTCCGCGGGGACGCCGCCGCCGATCGGGTCCTCGGGACGTCCGATCCACTGCCTGACCGCGTCGCGGGAGGGGAGTTCCCGCCGGCTCGCCTCCTGGAGGCGCCGTGACCAGAGGATCGGGGTCTTGTAGGCCACATCGAGGAAGCCCGGTCGGCGCAGGAAGCCCGCGGAACGGTCGTCCGTCCCCGCCCACAGGTAGCCGACATGGTCGCCGTTCAGCATCACCGGGAAGTAGATGAGCGGATCACGGGTCACCGGCCGGTACGCGCCGCTCGCGTGGGGAGCGCGGAACGGAGCCGGCGCCGCGCCGCCGGGAACGCCGCCCGGGAAAGGGCCGCTCTGGCCGTCTGGTGGAGGAACGCTGTTCATTCGACTCCATTCTGCATCCGATGGCCCTCCGAGGCGGCTAGGGCAGGGGGTCGGTGGGGGCGGCCTGGGCCAGGCCGGTTCGGTAGGCGATGACGACCAGTTGCGCTCGGTCGCGGGCGTCCAACTTCGTCATGGCGCGCTGGACGTGGGCGCGGACGGTGAAGGGGCTGAGGAACATCCGCTCGGCGATCTCCTGATTGGACAGGCCGGTCGCGACCAAGGCCACCATCTCGCGTTCGCGCGGGGTGAGCCTGGCGAGTCGTTCGGGGTTCTCCGGCGGGACGCCGTCCGGGGTGGCCAGGAAGCGGGCGACCAGCGAGCGGGTCGCTGCCGGGGACAGCAGGGTGTCGCCGCCGGCGATCGTGCGCACGGCGTCGAGGAGGTCCTCGGCCCCGATGCCCTTGCCGATGAAGCCGCTCGCCCCCGCGCGCAGTGCCCGGGCGACGTACTCGTCGGTCTCGTAGGTGGTGAGGATCAGGATGCGGCTGGCGCGCAGGTCCGGGTCCGCGCAGATCTGCGCGGTGGCGGTGAGGCCGTCCACGTCCGGCATGCGGATGTCCATGACCACCACGTCCGGACGGAGTTCCCGGGTGAGCCGCACCGCCTCCCGGCCGTCGGCGGCCTCGCCGACCACGGTGATGTCGTCGGCGCTGTCGAGGAGCATCCGGAAGGCGCCGCGCAGCAGTGCCTGGTCGTCGGCGAGCAGTACCCGGAGCATCACGGTGTCTCCCCGGTTCCGCTGGTCCTGCGCGTCATGTCCCTGGCGGGCGGGAGCGGCAGTTCGGTGGAGACGAGGAAGCCGCCCTCGGGGCGGCTGCCCGCGGAGAGGTGCCCACCGACGGCGGTGGCGCGTTCGCGCATCCCGATCAGGCCGTAGCCGGGCTGGTGGTCCGGCGCCGTGGACGCGGACGGTGCCGTCCGGGCGCCCGTTCCGTCGTCGGCGACGATGATGGTCACGCGATCGCGGCTCCAGGCGAGGCGCACCCGGGCGCTGCCGGTACCGGCGTGCTTGGTCACGTTGGTCAGTGCCTCCTGGATGATGCGGTAGGCGGTGAGGTCCACCCCGGGCGGCAGCGGCCGGGCGGTGCCCTCCTCGTGCACCGCCACCTCCAGACCCGCGCGGCGGAACGACTCCAGGAGCGTGGGCAGCCGGGACAGCCCGGGCGCCGGTTCCGCGGGCGCGGCCGCGTCCCCGGACTGGCGCAGCAGGCCGACCGTGGCCCGCAGGTCGTCGAGCGCGGCGCCGGTGGTGTCGACGAGGTCGGCCAGGCTCCGGCGGGTCTGCTCCGGACGGGTGTCGAAGAGGTGGGCGGCGACCGTGGCCTGCGCGTTGGCCAGGGTGATCTGGTGGGCCACGAGGTCGTGCAACTCCCGGGCGATGCGCACCCGCTCCTCGGCGACCCTGCGGCGCGCCTCGCTCTCCCGGCTCTTCTCGGCCCGCCGGGCCCGCTCCTCCACCGCCGCCAGGTAGGCCCGCCGGTTCTGCGTCGAGTGGCCGAGGATGCCGGCCACCAGCGGGAACACCGCCACCGCTCCGATCCTGCTCGCGTCCTGCCAGGAGAGGGTCCCGAACTCGAACACGAGGATGGAGGCGACCAGCAGCGCCGCGGAGGCGACCAGCACCGCGCCCGCCGTGCGCCGGTCGGCGCGCACGGCGAGCGTGTAGGCGGTGATCACGGCGGGCGCCAGGATGAGCGGCGTCAGCAGGAGGTTCAGCGGCGGCACCAGCGCGCCGATCGCGGTCGTGGCCGCCATGGCGGCCACCGGTGACCGGTGCCGGGCCGGCAGCACGGCGCAGGACGCCGCGGCGATGAGGTAGGCGGCGGGCGGCGGCGAGGAGAGGATCTCGTCGTCGACCCGCAGCGCACCGCCCAGCAGGCAGAGCGCGAGCGCGATCGCCGTGATCACTCCCTCCCGCCACCGCAGCCCGCGCGGACGCAGGACACCGCCGCCCGTGTTCGTCATGGCCGGCTCAGCGTCGGCCGACGGGACGGCGCGGGGACGTCGCGTCGGGCCGGGTCGCGGCGGACGGGGCATGCCCGCCCAGCGCCTCGCCCTCGACGTCCACGTTCGGCAGCACACGATCAAGCGTACGCGGCAGCCACCATGCCCGGCGGCCGAGCAGCGCCAGGACCGCGGGCGCGATCGCCATCCTGACCGCGAACGCGTCGAAGGCGACGGCGGAGGCCAGGCCGACGCCCATCGTCTGGATGGTCGGGTTGGCCATCCCGATGAACCCGGCGAACACGCTGATCATGATGATCGCCGCCGCGGCCACCACGCGTCCGCTGTACTGGAAACCGCGGACGACCGCCTCGCCGGGGGACGCGCCGCGGACGTACGCCTCCCGCATCCGGGTGAAGAGGAAGACCTCGTAGTCCATGGCGAGGCCGAACACGATCCCGATGATGAAGACCGGCATCAGCGACATCACCGGCCCGGTCTGCTCGATGCCGATGAGGTCCGCCGCCCAGCCCCACTGGAAGACGGCGACGAGGACTCCGAAGGCGGCGCCGACCGACAGCAGGAAGCCGAGGGCGGCCTTGACCGGGACCAGGATCGAGCGGAACACCACCGTCAGCAGGAGCACCGCGAGCCCGATGACCACGCTCAGGTAGGGGACGAGGGCGTCCGACATGGCTTCGGAGATGTCGATGTTCAGCGCGGTCGTGCCGGTCACCACCATGACGGCGCCCGTGCCGGCCTCGACGCCGGAGGCCGCGTCCCGGATGTCGTGCACGAGGTCCTTGGTCGCGGCGCTGCTCGGCGCGGTCCGCGGGACGGCGGTGAGGACGGCCGTGTCCTCGGCCTGGTTGAGAACCGGATCGTCGACCGACGCGATTCCGTCCAGCCCGCGTACCGTCCTGGTGACCAGGCCCGTGGCGGCCTGTCGGTTCGCGGCGTCCGACAGGTCCACGACCACGGTCAGCGGGCCGTTGAAGCCGGGGCCGAAACCCTCCGACAGCAGGTCGTAGGCACGCCGCTGGGTGGTCTCCACCGACGCGGACTCGTCTCCGGGAAGCCCGAGTTCGAGGCTCAGCGCCGGCACGGCGACGGCGCCGAGACCGAGCCCGGCGACCAGCAGCACGGTCAGCGGCCGGCGCAGCACGAACCGCGCCCAGCGGGTGCCGAGCCCGGGACGGCGGCCGGCGGGCACGGCCTGCGGTCCGGCGCCTCCCGGCCGGGCGGCCTTGCGGACGGCGCGCGACAGCACCCGGCGGCCGGAGAAGCCGATCAGCGCCGGGACGAGGGTCAGTGCGATGAGCACGGCGAGCGCCACGGCGCCCGCGCCGCCCATGCCCATCCTGGTGAGTTCGGGGATACCGACGACCCCGAGCCCGACCAGGGCGATGACGACGGTCGCGCCGGCGAAGACGACGGCGGACCCCGCCGTGCCCACCGCCCGCCCGGCGGCCTCCTCCGGCGCGAACCCCCGGGCGTGCTCGTCACGGAAGCGGGAGGTGATGAAGAGCGCGTAGTCGATGCCGACCGCCAGCCCCAGCATCAGCGTCAGGATGGCGACGGTGGACGTGAGGTCGAGCACCTCGGCCAGCGCGGTGACCAGGCTGAAGGCGATGACCACGCCCCAGAAGGCGGTCAGCAGCGACAGTCCGGCCGCGACCAGCGACCCGAGGGCGAGGAGCAGCACCACCGCCGCCACCCCGACGCCGATGAGTTCCGTCGTGCCGCCCGGCGCCTCGTCCGAGTCCAGGGCGGAGCCGCCGATCTCCGCGGTCAGCCCAGCGTCCCGGGCCCGGCCCGCGGCGCCCTCCAGGGCGCTCTTCGTCGACGCGGTCAGGTCGACGGCGTCCGCGGTGTAGGTGATCACGGAGTAGGCGATGGTGCCGTCCGCGCTGACCGCGCCGGTCTTGTAGGGGTCGGTGGTGGAGGCGACCTGGTCGCCCCCGTCCAGCGAGGCGAGCGCGTTTTCGACGGCCGCCCTGTTCTCCCGGGCCGTCACCCGCTGCCCGTCCGGAGCCCGGAACACCAGGCGGGCCTCGGCGCCCTGCGCGTTGCCCTGCGGGAAGCGCTGGTCCAGCAGGTCGAACGCCTTCTGCGACTCGGTGCCGGGCATGGACAGGCCCTCGTCCTGCGCCGCCGGCGCCATGGCGGCGGCGACCGCGGCCAGCACCAGGGCGCCCAGCCACAGGCTGCCCACGAGCCGGCGCCGCCGGAAGGCCCACCGTCCGATCCGGTAAAGAAACTTCGCCACTTGCAGATCACTCCAGATACCGCTGGGAAAGGGGAACGCGCGGGATTCGCGCGCCTCCAACACTCCCCGCCGGCGCCCCGCCCGGAATCGTCTCCCGCCACCGTCTTCCCGCCATGCGTCCGGACCAGCCGCTTCTCACCTCCTGGTGCGCACGCACTAGACGGAGGCACTCCCGCAGAGGAGACGCCTCGGGTCGACGGCCTCCGCCGGCCGCGACCGCGAACCGGTCGCGGGCACCGGGGGCCGTGAAAGGCGGCAGGGCCGGATCAGGCCGTGATTTGGGCCTTGACGGACGTTCGGGGGGTGATCACACTCCCTGGATGGGAGCGCTCCCACGCCTCCCGCCGGAGCCTCGAAGAGAGTCTGGAGTACCGGATGAGACGACGCATCGGGATCCTCGCCGCCGCCACGGCGAGCATCGTCGCGGTTCTCGCGCCGCCCGCGCCGGCGCAGGCACAGGTGCAGGCGCATGCACCGGGACATGCGCCGGGACACGCTCGGCCGCACGGTGACCCGCTGGCCGGGAAGGCGAGGTTCTACGTCGAGCCCTCGACCAACGCCGGGAAGCAGGCCGACCTCTGGGCGGCCGAAGGGCGCGGCGCCGACGCGGCGCAGATGCGGGCCCTGTCCAAGGTGTCGCAGGCGATCTGGTTCACCGGCGGCACCCCCGCCGAGGTGCGGGCGGCGGTGCGGCGGACGATGGCCGGCGCGGCCCGGCAGCGCGCCGTCCCGGTGCTGGTGGCGTACAACGTGCCGGGACGGGACTGCTCGCAGTACTCGGCGGGCGGCGCCGCGGACGAGGCCGCCTACCGGGCCTGGATCGACGCCTTCGCCAAGGGGGTCGGCGGCGGACGGGCCGTGGTGATCGTCGAGCCCGACGGGCTGGCACTGCTGTCCAGCGAGCCGTGGTGCAACGAGGGCGGCGGCGGGACCACCGGAACGCCGGAGGACACCGGCCGCATCGACGAGCGCTTCCGCGAGATCAACTACGCGATCACCACCCTGCAGCGGCTGCCGCGCACCGGCGTCTACGTGGACTCCGGGCACTCCGACTGGCAGCCGCTCAACGACTACGACGCCGGATACGGCGAACCGCGCGCGCAGCTCGGCATGGCCGGGCGCCTGCTGAAGGGCGGCATCGCCAAGGCCGACGGCTTCGCGCTGAACGTCTCGAACTACCGCGGTACCGACGAGCTGGTCTCCTACGGCACCAGGCTGTCCAAGTGCCTGCGCTTCCGCCAGGAGACGGGCGCGGCCAGTTGCTCCGACACCGACCTGGCCGGCGTCCCGGACGACCCGCGCGGGCTCACGCACTTCGTCCTGGACACCAGCCGCAACGGCCAGGGACCGTGGACGCCTCCGGCGGACCAGTACACCGACGCCCAGGTGTGGTGCAACCCGCCCGGCCGCGGCCTCGGCGCCCGTCCCTCGACCCGCACGGGTGACCCCCTGGTGGACGCGTTCCTCTGGGTCAAGCGTCCCGGCGAATCCGACGGCCAGTGCACCCGCGGCACCGCCGGTCCGGAGGACCCCGAGTACGGCGTGGTCGATCCGGCGGCCGGCGCCTGGTGGGGCGAGTACGCCCTGGGCCTCGCCCAGCGAGCCGTGCCCCCGCTCCGCTGACCGGTCAGGACGCATCTTCCCGGCGGTAGGTCGCGAGTACGGGCAGGGTGGGCTTCACCTTCGTGCAGCAGGTGAAGCCCACCCTGCCCTGCGACGACAGCCGGGCCACGTTACTCCCATGAGAAACCGCAACGGATCCCGGCCATAAAGGCCCGCTTCCGGGAACTACTTTGCGGAAGAGTCCGGCTTCTCGCCTGCATGAGCGCATAAAGCGAAGACGCCCAGAACTGCCGTCATTCAATCTCGACTTGCCGAGATGCCGGGTTTATGATATATGACCCGCGACCGACCGGAACGGTCGTCAATTCCTCAGTCAGGTGCCGCCGTGATTTGCACGTCAGCACCATGACTGAATCACAGGATAGAACCTCCGATTCAGAACCGATTCACCGTATCGCTTTCCACATCGATGACCAGGCGAAATGCACTCTCGCCACCTGATTCGGCGTCGACGATCACCGGCGCCCGCACAGCGGCGCCGCAGACGGCGCACGCGGCGAACACGGGAGCAATTGCCGCCGCCCTATCAACACACCGGTGTCAGGTAGGCCGGAGTTCTCCGAATCCGGCGGGTGCTCTTCCGCCCCTCCTCCCCGATCCCCCCATTCCTAGGAGCCGGTGCGGTTCCGGGGGCGGGACGCGAGGTGCTCTCCGACTCGTCCGACCAGCAGGGTCATCTCGTAGCTGATCTGCGCCGGGTCGGCGGTCGCGTCGGTGAGGACGGTCAGCGACGCGCCCTCCCCCGCCGCGGTGACGAACAGGAACGCGTTGTGCATCTCGATGATCGTCTGATGCACCTCGCCCGCGCCGAACTGGCTGCGCGCCCCCTGCGCCAGGCTCTGCACGCCGGCGGCCAGGGCGGACAGGTACTCCGCGTCCTCCCGGCCCAGGCCGGCGGACGCCCCCATGAGGAGCCCGTCCGCCGACTGCACCACCGCCTTGGTCACCTGGGGCACGCGTTCGACGAGCCCGTCGATCAGCCAGTCCAGCCGGTCGGTCGATTCGCCTCGCAGCGGCGTCACGTGGCTTCTCCTCTTCCGAGAGATGGGTGGGCGTTCGGGGTCGCCGAACGCCGCCACATGATTCCATCGGCGGACCGGCAAGATCCACGGAATTCCAGACAAATGATCAAACAGTGGCTACGGTGTTGCCCGAGTTCGGCCGTCCGGTGCCCCCGCCAAGCCTGAGAGAGACACCATGAACGACCACGCCCGCCATATCCGCGTTGACCTCGGACTTTCCGTCCGGTGAGGACCCCACGCCGCCGGCGCTCGATCCGGTTCTCCCTTTTCGGCCTGATCATCATTCCGATGGTGTCGCTGATCACGCTGTGGGCCTTCGCGGCGCAGAGCACCGCGTCCAAGGCCATCAACCAGCGCAACCTCGACACCACGAACGAGATCTACGGCGGCGCCGCGCAGCCGATGCTGGTCACGCTGGCCCAGGAACGGCAGGAGTCGGTGACCTGGCTGAGCCGCAACGAGCGGCTGCCGCGCACGTCATTGGACGCCGTCCGCACGAAAATGGACGGCACGATCGTCCAAATGAACAAAGCTGTTAACGCGGACGAGTTCCAGGCCACGCTGACCGGCCCGATGAAGCGGCGGCTCTCGGCGCTGATGGGGAGGCTCAACCGGATCGGCGAGCTGCGGAGCAGGGTCGACTCGCGCGCGCTGACGAGGCTGGAGGCGTTCAACGCCTACAACGACGTCCTCGAAGCCCACTTCCAGTACGTCAACGTGCTGGTGGCGGGCGACGGCCTCCAGCAGTCCGCGCACACCGCCGCCATGTCGCGCGGCATCGAGCTGCGCGGACGCGAGATCGCGCTGGTGGGCGGCGTGCTCACCGACGGCGGCCGGATGACCGCCGGCGAGTACGCGGCGGTCAGCAGGCTGGTGTACGAGCGGCGGTTCCTGGAGAGCTCGAACCTCGCCGAGCTCCACCCGGCCATCGCGGCCCCCTTCGAGCAGGCGCTGGCGTCCCCCGCCGAGCGGACCTTCACCGCGGTCGAGGACAACATCCTGGCGACCCGTCCCGGCGCGAGGCTGCGGATCGGCCCGGCCGACTGGAAGGCGGTCGCGGGCGCGTCCATCGGTGCGGTGGACGGCGCGCTCGGGAAGTCCCGGGCGGTGAACGCCGCCGAGGCCAAGAAGGCCTCCGACGACACCCTGCTGCGGCTCCTGCTCATCGGCGTCATCGGCCTGGTCGCGATCACCCTGACGGCGTTCCTGATGCTGCGGTTCAGCCGCCGCATCAGCCGCGACCTGCTCGGCCTCCAGGGCGCCGCGCGCACCATGGCCGAGGAGCGGCTGCCCGACGTGGTGCGCCGGCTGAGCCACGGGCACGAGGTCGACGTGGCGGCGGAGGCGCCGCCACTGGACGTCGGCCGGACGGCCGAGGTGTTCAACGTGTCGGCCGCGTTCTCGTCCGTGCAGCGCACCGCCGTCGCGGCCGCCGTCCGGCAGGCCGAGCTGCGCGCGGCGGTCAACCAGGTGTTCCAGAACCTCGCCCGGCGCAACCAGTCGCTGCTGCACCGGCAGCTCGCGATGCTGGACACGCTGGAGCGCAAGGCGTCCGACCCCGACGCCCTCGCCGACCTGTTCGCCATCGACCACCTCACCACCCGCATGCGGCGGCACGCCGAGGGCCTGATCATCCTGTCCGGCGCCGCGCCCGGCCGCGGCTGGCGGCACCCGGTCGGCATCCTGGACGTGCTGCGCGGCGCCATCGGCGAGATCGAGGACTACGCCCGCGTCGAGGTGGTCAGCACCGCGGAGGAGGGCATCGTCGGCTCGGCCGTCGCCGACGTGATCCACCTGCTGGCCGAGCTGATCGAGAACGCGGCCGTCCTGTCGCCGCCGAACACGCCGGTCGAGGTGGACGCCGGGCTGGTCGGCCAGGGCTTCGTCGTGGAGATCCAGGACCGCGGCCTCGGGATGAACCCGGACAAGCTGGCGGCCATCAACGAGCAGCTCCGCCGCGAGCCGGAGTTCGACCTGACCCACGGCGACCAGCTCGGGCTGTTCGTCGTCGGGACGCTCGCGCACCGGCGCGGGATCAAGGTGGCGCTGGAGCCGAACGCCTACGGCGGCATCAAGACCGTCGTGCTGCTTCCGCACGCGCTCGTCGTCCCGGCGGACCGGGTCGGCCGCAGGAGCGACGCCGGCGCCGAGCAGGCGGACGTCCCGGCGGACGTCCCCGAGCGGGCCGCGGCGCCGGCGGACTCCGGGCCTTTGGACATCGTCGGCCACGACACGCAGGAGAACGCGATGGACTCCGTCGGACGGCACCGCGCCGGCGGCACCGAGCCGCACGGCGACCAGGACCCGCTCGGCATGCCGCCGCCCAGCTCGGCGCCCGCCCCGGCGCCCGCGACGAGCGCTCAGCCCGAGCCTCAGCCGGCACAGTCCGCGCAGCCCGCGCAGCCGGCGTCCACGTCCGCGGACACCCACGCGGGGATGCCGCGCCGCGTGCGCCGCGCGAACCTGGCGCCGCAGCTGCGCGACGCCGCGCCGCCCGCCAGGGAGGAGCGGCGGCCGCCCGGACGGAGCGCGCGCTCGCCGGAGCGGGCCAGTTCGGTCATGGCCTCGATGCAGAGCGGATGGCGGCGCGGGCGGAGCGAACCGCCGCAGGCCCCGCCCGCAGGACGTGACGAGGAGGACGGACGATGACGGAAGCAGCGATCAGCGCCGATGAGGTGCGCCGGCTGCTCGACGGGGTGGGCGGCGCCGCGGAGCTGGTGGGCGGTGCGGTCCTGCTGTCCCGGGACGGGCTGGTCGTGGCCTGCTCCTCCGGCCTCGGCCGGGAGGACTCCGAGCATCTGGCCGCGCTGGTCGCGGGCGTGCAGGGCCTCGCCCGCGGCGCGTGCCGCCGGTTCGACGGCGGCGAGCTGCTGCAGAGCGTCATCGAGATGGACTCGATGCTGGTGTTCATGGTCCCGGCGGGCGAGCACGCGTGCCTCGCCGTGCTGGCGGGCGCCGACGCCGACGCGGGCGCGGTCGTGTTCCGGATGTTCCAGCTCGCCGAGGAGCTGGCCGAGCGGCCGCCGTTCATCCCCCGGCTGTCGGGATCGGGCGCCAGGTGAGGCCGGGGTGACCGATGAGCGATGACCGATGGCTCGACGGCGACGCGGGCCCCGTCGTCCGTCCCTACACGGTCACGCGAGGCCGGACCAGGCTCCGCGACGACGGCCTCGACCTGATCTCCGTGCTGGAGGCGACCGGCGTACCGGTCCCCCGGCGGGTGCGGCTCGACCCCGAGCACCGCAGGCTGCTGGCGATCTGCCGGCAGCCGATCACCTTCGCCGACCTGGCGTCCGAGATCGACCTGCCCGTCGGCGTCGTGCGGGTCCTGGTCGACGACCTGCGCGACGAGAACGCGCTCCGGGTGCTGAAACCGACTCCCACCGGCGACGTCCCGGACGAGCTCGTACTAAGGAAGCTGCTGCATGGACTACGCGCACTCTGACACCGCCGTCCGGAATCCGGGCGGCCCCGGAGGCGGCGGTCAGCTGACCGCCGCGAAGATCCTCATCGCGGGCGGGTTCGGGGTCGGCAAGACGACCATGGTCGGCTCGATCAGCGAGATCCGCCCGCTGCGCACCGAGGAGCTCCTCACCGACCGGAGCGTCGGCGTCGACGACACCACGGGCGTGGACCGCAAGGTCAGCACCACCGTGGCCATGGACTTCGGCCGGATCACGCTCCCGGACGACCTGGTGCTGTACCTGTTCGGGACGCCGGGCCAGCAGCGGTTCTGGTTCATGTGGGACGAACTGGCGCTCGGCGCCGTCGGCGCGGTGGTGCTCGCCGACGTGCGCCGGCTCGCCGACTGCTTCGGCACCGTCGACTACTTCGAGGACCGCCGCACCCCGTTCATGGTCGCGGTGAACTGCTTCGACGGCGCTGAGCGCAAGAATCCCGAGGACGTGCGGATCGCCCTGGACCTGGACGACGACGTCCCGCTGGTGCTGTGCGACGTGCGCAGCCGGGACTCGGCCAAGCAGGTGCTGATCACCATGGTCGAGCACGTCCTCACCAAGACCACGTCCAGGCGCTGACCGACCGCGCCGCCGCGCCACCGCAATCCCCAACCCCCGCACCCACAAGGGATCACATGACAATGGCCCTGCCCGCCTTCCCCGCCGCGGACGAGAAGCCGCTCGACACCTGCATCCGGCTGCGCGAGATCGCCCCCGTGGTCGAAGTGGAGTTCCCCGGAGGCGTCGCCGCCTACCTGGCGCTGACCCACGACGCCGTGAAGGAGGTCCTCGCCGGAGACAACAGGACGTTCCTGCGCGAGCCCGAGAACTGGCCCGCCCTGTACGACGGGACGATCCCCGAGGACTGGCCGCTGCGCGCCGTCGTCCAGGGCGGTCACCTGTCCACCAAGGACGGCGACGACCACCGGCGGCTGCGCGGCCTGGTCGGGAAGGCGTTCACCCCCGCGCGGATCCAGGCGATGGAGCCGCGCGTCCAGCAGATCGTGGACGACCTGCTCGACGGCGTGATCGCGGCCGGCGACGGCGTCGACCTGGTCCCCGCGTTCACCGAGGCGCTGCCGATGTGGGTGATCTGCGAGCTGTTCGGCGTGCCCGCCGCGGACCGGCACCAGATGCGCACCTGGACCGCCGCCCTGCTGGCGCACACGACACCGCCGGAGGAGGCCTTCGCGACGCAGAAGGCCCTCCAGGCGTACCTGCACGAACTGGTGGACCGGAAGCGGGAGACCCCCGGCGACGACCTCACCTCCGGCCTGGTGCAGGCGCACGACGAAGGCGACCGGCTCACCACCGAGGAACTGGTCGGCGTGCTGTGGCTGATGCTCGTCGCCGGCCATGAGACGACCGTCCACCTGCTCGGCCACGCCATCCTGGCGCTCGCCGAGCACCCCGACCAGCTCGCGCTGGCCAAGGCCGGGAACCGGTGGGACGACGTGGTCGAGGAGACCCTGCGCTACCGCCACTCGGTGATGATGACCAGCTGGCGCTTCACCGCGCAGGACGTGACGATCGCCGGGGTGGACGTCCCCAAGGGCCAGGCGGTCGGCGTCGTCTACCAGGTGGCCGGCATCGACCCGGCCGAGCACGGCGAGACCGCGGACCAGTTCGACATCACCCGCGAGCAGAACACGCGCCTCAGCTTCGGCCACGGCCCCCGCTACTGCATCGGCGCGTCGCTGGCCCGGCTGGAGGGACGGCTGGCGCTGTCCACGCTGTACCGGCGGCTGCCCGCCCTCTCCCTCGCCATCGACCCGGGCGACGTCCCCTACTCCCCGTCGTTCTTCACGATCGGCCCGCTCTCCATCCCGGTGACCCTCGGTCTCTGACGTCTCGCGCCCGGAACCCGGCGGGTCAGGCCGCCGGGTTCCGGGCGGTGATCAGGTACTGCAGGGTGCGGCGGTGGTCGGCGGCGACGCCGTGCACGCCGTCGAGGTCGTAGAGGCCGGTCAGCGTGGCCGGTGCCGGTGCCGATGTCGAGGACGGTCCCGGTGCCGTCCGGCAGGGCGTCCCGCCAGATGCGGGTCCAGGCGGCGCTGTAGTCGGGATGGGCCAGCCGCTGCTCCTGGAACTGCTGGTAGCCGGGGGCGTCCTGGTTCCAGTACCAGGTGATCCGTTCCTGGACCGTCGCGTTCGGTGGGACCGTCGGGTTCGCGGGCATGGCGTTCACTTCCCCTTGAAGTAGGCGGCGAGGCGCTCCAGTCCGTCCAGGACGAGAGGCGTGGGCGGTTCGGTGAAGTTGAAGAGCTGCACGGTGAGCGCGTCGTTCTCGACCGCGCGGAGGTCCGTGGCGCCGGGGATGTCGAGCAGGGCCCGCCTGATCTCCTGGTCGGTGCCGTCGGTGTGCAGCAGGACGATGACGTCGGGGTCGCGTCCGAGGAGCTCCTCCATGGAGACCTCGAAGACGCGCTTGTCGACGTCGGCGAACACGTTGCGCGCGCCGAGCGTCGCGAGTTGCGGCGTGGCCATGCTCTGGCCGCCGTAGGCCCCGACCGTCCCCTCGCCCCGGTAAGGCCAGAGGACGGCGACCTTGCGGCTCTTCTGGCCGGACAGGCCGTCCTCGACCGTCCGGACGCGCCGCTGGAGTTCCTTGACGGCCCGCTCGGCCCTGT
This sequence comes from Actinomadura bangladeshensis, assembly GCF_004348335.1. Classification (GTDB taxonomy): domain Bacteria; phylum Actinomycetota; class Actinomycetes; order Streptosporangiales; family Streptosporangiaceae; genus Spirillospora; species Spirillospora bangladeshensis. Next base: position 70,380 of record NZ_SMJW01000004.1, read on the forward strand.
CCCGCCGGTCGAAGACCTTGCCGTAGAGCCGCATCTGCTCGTAGATCGTCTCGTAGCCGGGGTCCTCGATCCCCTGCGGGCAGAAGCTGGGCTCGATGAGCACGGGGATGCCGACGGCGGCGAGCGACTCCCGCGTGACGCCCTCCGGCAGGCCGAGCAGCAGGTCGGGGTCCTCGGCGATGATCGCCTCGGCGGAGATCTTCAGGTGCCCGTCGGAGCCGAGCCGGTCGGTGAGGGACGGAACCTTGTTCACCGCCTCCAGGGTCTCCGTCGAGTAGTACTCCGGCGGGAACTTCCCGGCCCGTGAGCCCAGCCGGTCCAGCACGCCGAGCGTGGACAGGTACTGCAGCGGAGCGCTGTTGACGATCATCACGCGGGACGGGGTCTTCTCCAGCTCGACCTCCGCACCGCAGTTCCGGACGGTGACCGGGCGGCTCCCCGACGCGCTCCCGTCCGCCTCGGGGCCGGTCGAGCCGCAACCGGCGAGCGCGGCGGCCAGCAGGCCGGCTGTCACCCAGGCGAGGTGTCGCTTCCTCGTGCGGATCACTGGGCGGGTCACTGGGCGGGTCACTGTGCGGATCGCTCCTTGCCGTGATCGGTGGGACGGCGCGCGGCGGCGAACGGCCCGCGGGCGTCCGCCGATGCCGATGCCGGTGCGGGCTCGGGCTCGGCGTCGAGCGGGTGGAAGAGGAACTGGATGCCGCGCGAGGTTTCGAGGCGCTCGACGCCGACGCCGTAGACGCCTTCGAGGAGCTCGGGCGTCAGGACGTCCGCGCACGGCCCGTGGGCGACGACCTTCCCCTGCTGGAGGACCAGGACGTCGTCGCAGTACCGGGCGGCCAGGTTGATGTCGTGGAGCACGATGACCGTAGTGATGCCGAGTCCGCGGATCATGGTGAGCAGCTCGTGCTGGAACCGGATGTCGAGGTGGTTGGTCGGCTCGTCGAGCACCAGGTGCGCGGGCTGCTGCGCCAGCGCGCGGGCGATCATCACGCGCTGCCTCTCGCCGCCGGACAGCCGGACGAACGTCCGGTCGGCGAGGTGCCGGGCGCCGACCCGGCGCAGCGCGGCGGCCGCGATCCGGTGGTCCTCGGCGCTGTTGCGGGAGAACGTCGACTGGTGCGGCGCCCGGCCGAGCATGACCATGTCCGCGACCGTCATCGGCAGATCGCCTGACGACTCCTGCAGCACGACCGCGACCTCGCGGGCGAGCGCGCGGTGCGGGACGGAGCCGAGCGGCCGCCCGTCCAGCAGGACCTGCCCGCTGCGCGGGGTCACGATCCCGGTGAGCATCCGGACCAGCGTCGTCTTGCCGCTGCCGTTCGGGCCGAGCAGCCCGAGGATCCGCCCCGACTCGGCCCGGACGTCGACGTTGCGTACCACGGTCGCCGCGCCGTAGGCGTAGCCGAGCCCGCGTCCCTCGATCACGGCCGCCTCACTCGCTTCCGGCGTGCAGCCGGCGGACCAGGACGAGCAGGAACGGCGCGCCGACCAGCGCGGTGATGATGCCGATCGGCAGTTCCTGCGGGCTCAGCACCATGCGGGCGCCGAGGTCGGCCCACAGCAGGAAGGTCGCGCCCATCAGCGCGGCGACGGGGACGGCCCGGCGGTGCGGGGCCCCGACGGCGCGCCGGGCCAGGTGCGGGATCACCAGCCCGACGAAGCCGATGCTGCCCGCCGCGGCCACCAGCACCCCCACGGCCAGGGACACCAGCACCAGCAGGACGAGCCGGAACCGCGTCGGCGAGATGCCGAGGGTGTGCGCGGTCTCGTCGCCGATCGCGAGCGCGTCCAGCCGGCGTCCCCACAGCGTGAGCAGGGTGGTCACCAGGGCGACGGCGGTGACGACCACGGCCAGCGGCACCGACCAGTGCGCGAGCGCCAGGGTGCCGAGCAGCCAGAACAGGACCGACCGCGACCCCTCGGCCGAGTCGGACGCGAAGATCAGGAAGCTGGTCAGGGCGTAGAGCGCGTACCCGACGGCCACCCCGGTCATCAGCAGCCGGGTCGAGGTGATCCGCCCCGCCGTCCGCGCGATCACGAACACCAGCAGCGAGGCGGCGAGCGCGCCGAGGAAGGCGGCGAGCTGCAGCGCGTGCTCGCCCCAGCCCGCGCCGAACCCGAACAGGATCGCGGCCGCCGCGCCCGTCGAGCCGCCGGAGTCGACGCCCAGCAGGTACGGGTCGGCGAGCATGTTGCGCACCATCGCCTGCAGCGCCATGCCGGTGACGGCGAGCCCGGCGCCGACCGCCGCGCCGAGCAGCACGCGCGGCAGCCGGACCCGCCACACGATCGAGTCGTGCGCCGGCCGCCAGGTGGCCTCGGCGGGGCTGCCGACCAGGTGGTGGCCGACGATGTCGAGGACGGTGAGCGGCGGCACCCGCACCGCGCCCAGCCCGATCGCCGCGACGACCGTGCCGCAGAAGACCGCCAGCAGCCCGAGCAGGAGCAGCAGGTACCGGCGCCGCCGGGAGGACGCCGCCAGATCGTCGCCGCCGGGTCCCGCGACCGCGACCCGCGTGGCGACCGCCGACGAACTCATGCATCCCCTTAGTAGTTGCAACTAATATGCAATAACTAAGATCATGCAAGAGCGTCCTGTCAAGCGGGACCGCCGTGTGCCGAACCGCTCATCGGCGACACCGGCTCATCGGGGACGACGGCCGCGGCGGGTCACCCGGCGGGCGGGGGCGTGAAGCCGAGGGCGGCGAGGGCGGCCGCTCCGCGAGCGGCGTGCGCACCGCCCGCCAGTACCGCGGTCCGGGCCGACTGGTAGCGGCAACCGGCGGCGTCGAACGCGTCCGCCGTGGCGAGCAGCCGCGCGGAGTCGCCGTCGAGCAGCGCCTCGGCCCGCTCCACGATGGCGCCGGCGACCGGGTTGCCCGCGGTGAGCGTCCGGGCGCCGGCCAAGCGGTCGCGGGCCTCGGGGCCGCCCGCGAGCACGGTGGCCTCGGCGCGCAGCGCCACGTACCAGTGGAGCCAGCTGAAGGTGACCCACTTCCACACCCCGCCCGGTTCGGGGGCCAGCCGATCCAGCGCTTCCGGCGCCCGCCCTGTGTGGAGCAGCAGCAATGCGTCGAAGACCGCGCCGTAGCCGTGGACCCGGTTCGGCGACGTGCCGAACCGCTCCAGGATCGCGTCCCACTCGTGCCGGGCGTCCGGATCCCCGCGCAGGCCGTGGACCGTCGCGACGGCGGCCACCGCCGGTGCCAGGTCCGGCCAGACGGGGCTGCCGCTCCGCTGCCACGCGTCCAGGAACCGGACGGCGCCGGTGAGCACGCCGTCGCCGTCGCCCGCCAGCGCGTCCGCGACCAGCTGCCAGCTCGTCGCGCGGTGCCCCACCTCGGCCAGCGACGGGTGGGCGGCCAGCCGCCGCGCCCAGTCCCGGGCACCGGGCAGGTCCCCCACGCCCATGCCGGTCTGGGCCGCCTCGCCGAGCGCCTGGACGAGTTCGTGGGTGACGGCGGGCGTGACCGGCGCGGACGACAGGAGGGTGACGCGGCGGCGGGCCGTGGCGGCGGTGGCGAACGCGTCACCGGCCCAGCTCCGCACGGCGGCGAGCGCGTCGAGCGCGGCGGACTCGGCGGGCGGGTCGCCGGTGCGGTGGGCGAGTTCGACCGCGTGCTCGGCGCGGGCGAGCGTCTCCGCCACGACGTCGTCCCGCGGGTCCTGGTCGGCGCCGAAGGCGCCGGCCGCCGACGCGGCCTCGGCCAGCGCGACGGCCGCGCGGGCGGCGGGGTCGCCGGCCGCGTGCTCCCGCGCCTCGGCGATCAGCGCGAGCGTCTCCTCCGGCGCCGGCGTCCGGACGAACGTGCCCGCGAACCGGTACACGGTGCTCGCGGCGGTCGCCAGGTCGGCGGCCGCGCGGGCCGGGTCGCCGGCCCGGCGGGCGGCGTCCGCGGCGGCCCGGTACAGGCGGTACATGTCGTCGCCGTGCATGCGGCACCCGGCGACGGCGGCGGCGTGCCGCAGCATCGCCGCGGCGTCGGCCGGCTCGCCGGCGAGCGCGGCGGCCTGCTCGTAGCGCTGCTGGGACTCGCCGAGCAGGTTGCGGGTGAAGGCGAGCTCCGCCAGGCGGCGCGCGAGGTCGTGCGCGTCCGCGCGGTGCTCCGGCTCGCCGGCCGCCCAGGCCAGGGCGGCGCGGAGGTCGTCGGCGACGGCGTCGAACCGGGACCGCCACCCGGCGCCCGCGACGTCGAGGCCGGCCGCCCCGGCCAGGCACCAGCGCAGGTGCCGGGCGCGGATGTCCGCCAGCTCACCGGCCTCGGCGAGCCGCTCGGTCCCGTACTGGCGGATCGTCTCCGGCGCCCGGTACTCGGTCGCGGCCGCGGACGCCCGCACGACCAGCAGGCTCTGCTCGGCGAGCCGGGCCAGCCCGTCGGCGGCGGCGACCCGCGCGGTCCCGGCCACCTCCGCCGCCGCCGCGGCGGTGAACGGCGCGACGAACACCGACACGCGCCGCAGCAGCTCCCGGTCGGCGGGTTCCAGCAGGGTGTGGCTCCAGTCCACGGCCGCGCGCACCGAGCGGTGCCGGTCGTCGGCGCGGGAGCCGCCGGTGAGCATCCGCAGCGGGTGGGACAGCGCGGCGGTGAGGCCGTCCAGCCCGAGCGTGGGATACCGGGCGGCGGCCAGCTCGATCGACAGCGCCATGCCGTCCAGCCGCTCGCAGATCGAGCGGATGTGGTCGTGCAGCGGCGGGTCCAGCGGCCAGCCGATCGCCGTCGCCCGCTCCTTGAACAGCGCGACCGCGTCCGACTCGCCGCCGTCCGACAGCGACAGCGGCGGGACGGTGTACACCCGCTCGAACGGCACCATCAGCCGGGCCCGGCTCGTCGCCAGCACCGTCACCCGGGGGCACGCCACCAGCAGCCGCTCCAGGAACAGCGCCACGCCGTCGCGCACCTGCTCGCAGTTGTCCAGGACGAGCAGGGCGTGCCGGTCGGCCAGCGCCGCCGCCACCGACTCGGTCATGGCGCGGCCGGGCTGCTCGCCGAGGCCGAGCGCGCCGGCGACCGCGTGCGCGACCATGCCCGGGTCGGTGACCGGCACGAGATCGACGAACCACACGCCGTCCGGGAACGCGCCGGCCGCGTCCGCCGCCACGGCCAGCGCGAGCCGGGTCTTGCCCACGCCGCCGGGGCCGGCCGCGGTCACCTGCCGGTGCCCGCCGATCATCTCGGCCAGCTCGGCGCGCTCGCGCGCCCGGCCGACGAACGAGGTCAGCGGAGCCGGCAGGACGGGCACCGGCTGCGCGGCGCCGGCTGCGCCGCGGCTCGCGGCGGCGCGCCCGGCGAGCGCCCGCCGGTCCGGGACGTCCAGTTTCCGCAGCAGCGCGGAGACGTGGCTCTCGGCGGTGCGGACCGAGATGAACAGCCGCGCCGCGATCTCGGCGTTGCTGAGATGGTCGCCGACCAGCTCCAGCACCTCGGCTTCCCGGGGCGAAATATCCACTGTGGCGGTCACTGCCCCATTCTGGCGCACGCCGTCCGTGCCCCTTCCGTGCCGCCTCCGGGCCGCCTCCGTGCCCGTGGTGCGTAGGGCCGGTCCGTAGGCGGCTCCGTATCCGCCACGGATGTGGCCGGGGTGGGCCCGGGGCGAGGCTATGAGCAGTTGAGCAACGGGCCGATGCGGCCCACGAATCCAGGAGTGACCGTGAGCGACTCTCCCGTCCAGGGCATCAGGACAGTGCTGCACCCCGTGAGCGACCTGGCGAAGGCCAAGGCGGTGTACGCCGCACTGCTCGGCGAGGCACCGCAGACCGACTCGCCCTACTACGTCGGGTTCGAGGTCGGCGGCCAGCACATCGGGCTGGTCCCGGACGGCGGACCGCAGGGCATGACCTCGCCGGTGGCCTACTGGCACGTGCCGGACATCGAGGCGAAGCTCGCCGAGCTGACCGCCGCCGGCGCGGCCGTCAAGGAGACCGCGCACGACGTCGGCGGCGGACGCCTGGTCGCCTCCGTCACCGACCCGGACGGCAACGTCCTCGGGCTGATCCAGGACCGCTGAGCACAGCCGCCGCCACCAGACGACGACCCACCTCACCAGAAAGAAGCACCATGACCTCCTTCGAATCCCTCACCCTGGAAGTCTCCGACTCGGCCGCCGCGCAGGCGTTCTACGACGCCGTCGGCCTCGCCCCCTACGTGAACGTCCGCGCCTCGGACGAGCCCGCCGGCGGCTTCCGCGGCTTCGCGCTGTCGCTCGTCGCGTCGCAGCCCGGCAACGTCGACGCGCTCGTCCAGGCCGCCCTGGACGCGGGCGCCACGACGCTGAAGCCCGCCGCGAAGTCGTTCTGGGGCTACGGCGCCGTCGTCCAGGCCCCGGACGGGACGATCATCAAGATCGCCTGCTCCAAGAAGAAGGACTCCGCGCCCGCCGCTCCGGAGTTCGACCAGGTCGCGCTGCTGCTGGGAGTCGCGGACGTCAAGGCGACCAAGCGGTTCTACGTCGATCGCGGCCTTGCCGTCGGCAGGAGCTTCGGCGGCAAGTACGTCGAGTTCGCCACCCCGTCGTCGGCCGTCACGCTGGCGCTCTACCCGCGCCGCGCCCTCGCCAAGGACACCGGCGTCGCCGAGGAGGGCACCGGCTCGCACCGGCTCGTCCTGGCCGGCGGCGGCGAGCCCTTCACCGACCCGGACGGGTTCGCCTGGCAGCCCGCCCCCGCCCGAGTCTGACCCACCGGCGTCCGCGGCCCGGCCGCGGACGCCGGTGCCGGGCCTCGACCGCGGCCCGGGCGCCCTGTGCGGTCGTCACTTCGCGCGCCCTGGTCGATACGGCCATCTGCTGGTAGGGGCCGCGTTGGGCCGGGGGAACGCGCCGTCCCCGGCCCGGCGGGGGCTGTCAGATCGTGCGTTCGGGCTGTTCGGGAGTGCGCGCCGGACAAGCTGACAACACGGATCTTCTTGTGGACACCCGGGGCAATACGTGACTTTGGTCTCCGCCGCGAGCTTCGTCCCGCCACCAGGAGACCACGATGAAGTTGCCCTCAATCGCCGCCGCCCTCGCGACGGCCGCACTGCTCGTCCCCCTGGCCGGCGCGCCGGGGACACCGGCGGCGCGGGCCGCCGTCCCGAGCGTGAACATGGAGGCCACCGTCAAGGCGGCCCAGATCGACCCGCGGCGGGCCGATGACACGCTGACCCCGGGCGCCAAGGCGAGCGTCCTCCTCGTCGAGCGGGCGCTGCGCGACCGGAACCTGCTGGACGACCAGTGGGTGGACGGCTACTTCGGCACCACGACGATCGCCGCCTACGCCAAGTACCAGAAGTCGCTCGGCTACACCGGCCTCGACGCCAGCGGCCTGCCGGGGAAGACGTCGCTCACCAAGCTCGGCGCCGGCCGGTTCACCGTCACGCACGCCATCGGGCCGGGCGCCCGGGTGTCCACCGGCGGCGTCGTCGTCAACACCCGCACGCAGAGCATGCTCACCGAGGCCGAGCGGCTGCTCGGCCGCAAGCTCGTGCTGGAGCAGGGGTCGTACAACCCCGGCGGCGACCCCACGTCCGCGGGCACCCACGACGGCGGCGGCGTCGTCGACATCTCGGTGCAGGGGATGAGCGCCGCCACGCGCACCTCGGTCGCCCGCGCGCTGCGGCGCGTCGGCTTCGCGGCCTGGGTGCGCAGCCCCGACCAGGGCGACTGGCCGTGGCACATCCACGCCGCCGCCATCAGCGACACCGACCTCTCCAGCCAGGCCCAGCACCAGACCGGTGACTACTACCTCGGCCTGAACGGGCTGGCGAACCGCGGCCCGGACGACGGTCCGCGGGTCGCCATCCGTACCTGGGAGGAGTACCAGCGCAGCTGACCTTCGGCAATTCCGGCAACGCGAACAGCAGGCGAAAGGAAAGGGAACGGTTATGAGCACCACGCTGAGCAAGATCTTCACGCTGGCGACCGCCGCGGTGGCGGTCGGCGGCACGGCGGCCGCACTGGCGGCGCCCGCCTCGGCCGCGGCGCGCAACGGCGTCTGCGAGAGCGGCGAGTTCTGCTACTACTACAACAGCAACAACGCCGGATCGGTCTCGGACTTCACCGGATCGGTCGCCGACTACGGCACCACCCAGCCGTCCTGCTACGACTTCAAGGGAGCGGGCAACGGCAAGGGGCTCTGCATCAAGAACGAGGCCGCCTCGGTCTGGAACCGCAGCAGCAAGACCGTCCGCGTCTACTACAACAGCAACTACGGCGGCACCTACCAGGACTTCAAGGCCGGCGCCAAGGGCAACCTGAACTCAAGCCTGAAGAACCAGAACGCCTCCCACAAGTTCTCGCCGTCCACGCGCACGAACATGTCGTACGCGCTGTACAAGGCGAGCGGCGGCATCATCACCTGCGGCTTCGACGGCTACACCACCACCCCCGGACGGCACGAGGGCATCGACATCGCCCGCAGCGTCGGCTCGGACGTGCACGCGCTCGTCAGCGGCACGATCACCTACATCGCGCGCGGGGCCACCGGCAGCTCCGGGCTCTCCACGATCGCCATCTACAACTCGTCGGCCAACAAGACGGTGATCTACCTGCACTCCGCGCCGCGCTCCTCGCTGAGCGTCGGCCAGTCGATCAGCCGCGGCCAGGTCATCGCGGACGAGTCGTGGCGCGGGGTGTCGTCCAGCTCCGGCGCCCACACCCACGTCGAGATGCGCACCGGACGGCAGACGCACGCGTCCAAGAGCGTCAACGACCCGGTCCTGAACAACCCGAACCCGACCACGTTCTGGCACTCCCAGGGCTACAACGTCCGATAGCGGGCAGCGGACTCACCAGAGGAGAGAGTCAACTGTGTCGACACGAAGAGCACGGCTGATCCCGCGGCTCAGCGCGGCGGGCGCCGCGCTGGCGATCGGCGGGGCGGTCCTCATCCCGGCATCGCCCGCATCGGCGGCGAGCCGCGACGGCGTGTGCCAGAGCGGCGAGTTCTGCTACTACTACAACAGCAACAACGCCGGATCGGTCTCGGACTTCACCGGATCGGTCGCCGACTACGGCACCACCCAGCCGTCCTGCTACGACTTCAAGGGAGCGGGCAACGGCAAGGGGCTCTGCATCAAGAACGAGGCCGCCTCGGTCTGGAACCGCAGCAGCAAGACCGTCCGCGTCTACTACAACAGCAACTACGGCGGCACCTACCAGGACTTCAAGGCCGGCGCCAAGGGCAACCTGAACTC
>NZ_SMJW01000500.1 GCF_004348335.1 Actinomadura bangladeshensis
CCCATGACCCTCCCGGGAGAGACATGCTCATCGCCGACCGGTATGAGCTGGCCGAACTTCCGCTCGGCCGCGGCGGCATGGGAGCCGTGTACGCCGCCGACGACACGCGCCTCGGCCGCCGCGTCGCGGTGAAGTTCCTCGACCTGCCGGGCGGCGGCGCGGACGACGAGCTGGAGCGCCGCTTCGTCCGGGAGGCCCGCATCCTCGCCCGGCTGGAGCACACCGGCGCGCCCACCCTCTACGACTTCGGCGCCTTCGAGCAGCGGCTGTACCAGGTCATGCAGTTCATCGACGGCGTCACCGTCGCCGACCTGATCGCCGAGCACGGGCCGCTCCCGGTGCCGTGGGCCGCCGGGATCACCGCGCAGGCCGCCGCGGTGCTGGCGGCCGCGCACGCTCTGTCGATCCGGCACCGCGACCTCAAGCCGACCAACCTGATGCTGTGCCCGGACGGCAGCGTCAAGGTCCTCGACTTCGGCCTCGCCGTTCTCGGCGACGCCGACGTCGCGCACTTCACCCGGCACGGGCAGATCCTCGGCACGCCCGCCTACATGGCGCCCGAGCAGATCGAGCAGGGCGTCGCGGACGCGCGCAGCGACCTGTACGCCCTCGGCTGCGTGCTGCACGAGATGCTCACCGGACGGCAGGTGTTCGCCGGCCCGACCGCCTACGCGGTGTTCGACAAGCACGTTCGCGAGCGGCCCCCGGGCCTTCCCGGCGTTCCCGCCGAGCTCGACGTCCTCGTCCAGGACCTCCTGGAGAAGAAGCCCGAGAACCGCCCGCCGGACGCGCCCGCCCTGTACGAGCGGATCCGCCCCTTCACCGGGGAGCCGCCGCCGCTGCCCGGATTCCTGGAGCCCGCGTCCGTCCCGAGCCCCGAGCGCATGTACGCGCAGGTGCTCGGCCAGGTCCTGGCGGACCCGTCCCGCTGACCCGGCCCACCGCCGGGGCGGCTACCGCTTGCGCAGGACGCCGCCGTACTCGTAGATGCCGCGGTCCAGCCTCGACGCGCCCTCGTACTGCTTCAGCTCCTCCGGGACGGGCGCGAGCGGCGGCTGCAGGTCCAGCGGGCGCCAGTCGACCAGGTTGCACAGCCCCGGCTCGACCGGGTCGAACCCGGACAGCAGCGCGTCGATCTGGGCGGGCGTCCGGGTCTGCCACGGGATGCCCGCGCTCGTGACCTGCTCGGTCATCTCCGCGCTGCGGACCGGGTCGTCGCACGCGACCTGGGAGAAGGTGAGGTGGCTGCCGGGCGCGGCGCGGTCCATGATCGTGTGCAGCACGCGGTGCGGGTCGTCGGCGTCCGGCAGGTGGTGGCCGACCGACAGGAACAGCGTCGCGACCGGCTCGGAGAAGTCGATCAGGCGCCGGAGGTCGGCGTCGGCGAGGATCGCCTCCTGGTCGCGCATGTCGCCCTGGATGACCGTGGTGGAGGCGTCGCCGGCCAGCAGCGCCCGCCCGTGCGCCAGCACGATCGGGTCGATGTCGACGTACACGACGCGGGCGTCCGGGACGAACTGCTGCGCGACCTGGTGGACGTTGGCGTCGGTCGGCAGGCCGCAGCCCATATCGATGAACTGCCGGATGCCGGCCTCGGTGGCCAGGTACCGGACGGCCCGGTAGAGGAAGAGCCGGTTCTGCCGGGTGATGTCCAGCCCGGCCGGATGGTGCTCCAGCTGCGCCCGGATGAACTGCCGGTCGACCTCGTAGTTCTCCTTGCCGCCGAGCAGCCAGCCGTAGGCCCGCGCCGACGTGGGCACATCGTGAGGGATGTCCGCGATGGACGGTCTGTCGTCGTGATCCACATGGGCACGGTACTGCACCCTCCTCGGCCGCGCGGCGGTTCCGCCATGGGCGCTCGGGACGCCCATGGCGGCGCGTGATGCGGGAATCAGGTGAGGACCCCGAAGGGGGTGCGGCCCGTGTACTTGGCCCAGATGTGGTTCAGGACCGGCTGCCGGTGCCCGGCCGCCCGGGTGCGGGGACGTGGAGCAGGCTTGTTCTCGTTCGACTGTGCGTCGCCTCGCGGAGCCTGGGCCGCGGAATCGTCCGGTGCCGAACCGGCGGGTGCCGATGTGCCCGGTGCCGATGTGTCCGGTGCGGAATCGTCCGGTGCGGGGGCGGGGCGGCCGGGTGGAGCGGCCTGGTG
>NZ_SMJW01000501.1 GCF_004348335.1 Actinomadura bangladeshensis
CCTCCCACCCGGCCCCGTCCAGCGCGCGACTGCGTCCTCGGCGGGTCCCGCCTCCGGCGAGCGCCCCGAACCGCGCGCGACGGAAACGCCGGTCACCGGACAGGACGAGCCTGTGAGCGGGCCGAGCACGTCCACGCCAAAGGCCGAGGCGCTGCAACGTGCAGGTTCAACTCCGCCTGCGAGGCAAGCCGCGCCCGCTGTGGACGCTTCCGGGCGGCAGGCGGGTTCGCCGATCCAACCCACTCCCCGCAGACGGCGTGGACCTACGGTGAGCAAGCCGCCGGCACCCGTCCAGCGCGCGGCCGCCTCCTCGGCTCCTGTGCCGGAGAGCCCCGCGTCCGGTACGCGCTCCGAGCCACGCACCACAGCGGCGCCGACTGGCGAGCGGAGTGGACCGAGCGGATCCGCGCCACAGGCCGGGGCGGCGCCGCGTGCGACTGGAACTTCGGGTGCGGGGCAAGGCGCGCCCGTCCCGCCTGCTGTGGACGCTTCGGGGCGGCATGTGGGTTCGCCCGTCCAACCCGCTGCCCGCGCAGGGCGCGAGGTTGCTGCGGCCGCGCCCGCTCAGCGTGCGGCAGCGGCCCCTGCTTCCGCGTCCGCTGCGCGCTCCGAGTCGCGCGGCGCGGATGCGCCGGTCACCGGGCAGGGCGAGCGTGTGAGCGGGTCGAGCGCGCCCGCGCCGCAGGTCGGGGCGCCGCCGCGTGCAGGTGCAACTCCGGGTACGGGGCAGGCCGCCCCCGTCCAGCGCGCGGCTGCTTCCTCGGCTCCTGTGCCGGAGAGCCCCGCGTCCGGTACGCGCTCCGAGCTGCGCACGCCGGTCGCCGGACGTGCCGAGCGTGTGAGCGGACCGAACGCGCCCGCGCCACAGGCCGGGGCGGCGCCGCGTGCGACTGGAACTTCGGGTGCGGGGCAAGGTGCGCCCGTCCCGCCTGCTGTGGACGCTTCGGGGCGGCATGTGGGTTCGCCCGTCCAACCCGCTGCCCGCGCAGGGCGCGAGGCTGCTGCGGCCGCGCCCGCTCAGCGTGCGGCCGCGCCCGCTCAGCGTGCGGCAGCGGCCCCTGCTTCCGCGTCCATTGCGCGCTCCGAGTCGCGCGCGGCGAATGCGCCGGTCACCGGGCAGGGCCAGCGTGTGAGCGGGTCGAGCGCGCCCGCGCCGCAGGTCGGGGCAGCGTCGCGTGCAAGTGGAACTCCGAGTCCGGGGCAAGCCGCGCCTCTCCAGCCTGCCGCGGACGCTTCGGGGCGGCAGGTTGGATCGCCGATCCAACCCGCTGCCCGTCTAAGGCGTGGGCCTGCGAGCGAGCCGTCCGCGCCCGTACAGCGTGCGACCGTGTCCTCGGCGAGTCCCGCGTCCGGTGCGCGCTCCGAGTCGCGCGTGGCGGATGCGGCGGTCGGGAGGCTGGGCGGGTCGCGCGCGGCCGCGCCAGAGGCCGGGGCGGCGCCGCGTGAAGGTGCGACGCCGAGTGGGCGGCAAGCCGCGCCTGTCCAGCCCGCTGCGGATGCTTCGGGGCGGCATGTGGGTTTGCCGATCCAACCCGCTATCCGTGGACGGCGTGGGCCTGCGAGCGAGCCGTCCGCGCCCGTACAGCGTGCGATCGCGTCTCCGGCCCCCGGGCCGGGGAGACCTGCCTCCGACATGCGGTCCGAGGCACGCACGGCCGCGCCGCAGGCCGGGGCGGCGCCGCGTGAAGGTGCGACGCCGAGTGGGGGGCAAGCCGCGCCTGTCCAGCCCGCTGCGGATGCTTCGGGGCGGCATGTGAGTTCGCCGATCCAACCCGCTATCCGTGGGCGGCGTGGGCCTGCGGGTAGCGAGCCGTTCGCGCCTGTTCAGCGTGCGATCGCGTCTCCGGCCCCCGGGCCGGGGAGACCTGCCTCCGACATGCGGCCCGAGGCACGCACGGCAGGGGCGCCGGTCGCCGGGCGGGGCGGGCGTGTGGGCGGGTCCCGCGCGTCCATGCCACGGGTCGAGGCGCCGCCGCGTGCAGAGGCGACTGCGGGGTCTGGGCGAGCCGCGCCGGTCCAGCCTCCTGCGGCGGGTGGGGGTTCGAACGGTGTGGACGTTTCGGGGCGGCAGGTGAGTCCGCTCGTCCGACCGGGGGCGTCGGTGCCGGTGGTCGGGGGTGCGGCAC
>NZ_SMJW01000502.1 GCF_004348335.1 Actinomadura bangladeshensis
GAGGCGGACGGGTTCGCGCACACGCTGGTGGTGAAGACGGCCGAAGCCGCCAAGGATCCGCGGTTGGCGCGGCTCGCGCTGTCGCTGTCGGCGCCGGGCCTGTCGGTGACGCAGGAGCCGGCCGGCGGGGTGCTGACCGCCAGGACCTCCGCGGGGACGGCGGTGTTCGATGCGCCGTCGCCGATGATGTGGGACTCCACCAAGGCACCGGCCGGCGCCCAGAGGTCGGCGACGTCGACCCCGCCGCAAGGGGCGGCCGCGGACCCTGACCAGGGCCCGGCGGAGGGGGCCAAGACCGCGCCGATCAAGGTGACCGCTTCCGGTGGCGCGCTCACGCTGATCCCCGACCAGGGGCTGCTGACCGCGGCGGACACCACGTTCCCGGTGTACATCGACCCGGTGTGGGGTGCGCATAAGGCGTCGGCCTGGGGGATGGTGTCGTCCGGATATCCGGACCAGTCCTATTACATGTTCAACGGCAAGTCGACCGAAGGCCTTGGACGCTGCGAGGTGGCCAAGGACGCCAACTGTGTGAAGAACCAGACCAAGCGGTTGTTCTACCGGGTGTCCTTGCCGTCGCTGAAGGGCCGGTATGTCCAGGCGGTGGAGTTCACCGCGTACGAGACCAGTGCTTACAACTGCAAGAACGCCACCTCGGTGCAGTTGTGGCGCACAACGAAGTTGCAGTCATATGCGACCTGGAGCAACACCAACAACTCATCGGTGTGGGGAGAGCGTCTGACTTCGCGGGACGTGGCGTACTGCTCGAGGGCGCCGGTGGAGTTCGGCGGGTCGCTGCTGCGCTCTCACGTGCAGTCGGCTCTGGACAAGGGGTATGGCACCATCACCTTCGGGTTGAGGGCCTATAGCGAGTCGACGATGGACTGGTGGAAGCGGTTCGCCGACGACGCCTACCTGTCGATCCAGTACAACAATCCGCCCTACGCCCCCAATTACAAGTCGATGACCACCAAGCCGGGCGGGGTGTGTGCGCCGAAGAGCGACCCGGTCGTCATCAACCGGGTGCCGACCCTGTCGGGCTACTTCTCCGATCCCGACGACGAGGACGAGAACAAGGTCCTGCCCGAGTTCGCCTCGAACTGGGACACCGGTGACGGGAAGGGCTTCGTCCAGCGGTGGTCGTCGGGACTGATCGCTCCGGCGGCCAAGTCGGGGACGCAGCGCAGCACCGTGATGCCGGACACGATCCCGCAGCGGACGCTCATCGGCTGGCACGCGCGGGCCTACGACGGGGAGCAGTACAGCCCTTGGTCGTCGGCAGGGGCACCGCCGGCCTGCTACTTCATCTACGACCCGGCCAAGCCGGCCCCGACCATCACCTCCACCGACTATCCCGACGACGACCAGTGGCACGGCGGTGTGGGGCAGGAAGGGCTGTTCACCATCACCGACCCTGAGGGGGTCGCCGACCGGTACGACGTCAGGCTCAACCAGGTGCCGATCATGTCGGTGGCCACCACCGCCGGTGCTGCGCGGACGATCAGGCTCGCCCCGAACCAGTACGGACCCAACTCGGTGACCGTGGTGGCGTTTGGACCCTCGGGGCAGAACTCCGCGGCTGCGAGCATCAACTTCCTGGCCAATGAGGGCGCTCCGGCCAAGGCGCGTTTCACGCTGGACGAGGCGGCCGGTTCCACGACCGCGGCGGCGCAGACGCGCGATGGTGAACCGGCGGTCACCGCGACCTTGCAGGGCGGCGCGAACCTCGGGCAGCCGGGGCAGCTCGGGACCGCTTTGACCTTGGACGGAACCGGCTACGCCTCCACCGGCACACCACTGGTCGATACCGGCAAGAGCTTCTCGGTGTCGGCCTGGGTCCGTCTGGGGGATCCTGGCGGGCGCACCCGCACGGTGCTCAGCCAGGACGGAACGAGCAAGAGCGGGTTCTACCTCAAGTACGAGCCCGCGACCCAGAAGTGGGTGTTGTCCAAGGTCGAGTCCGACTCCACCGAGGAGGGGGCGTATCAGGCGTACTCCCCGCACCAGGCGGAGCTGGACACCTGGACCCATCTGGTCGGGATGTACGACGACACCACCAAGAAGCTGCAGGTCTATGTCAACGGCGACGCCGGGACGCCGAGCCCGCAGGTGCCGGCGGCATGGA
>NZ_SMJW01000503.1 GCF_004348335.1 Actinomadura bangladeshensis
GGGCGGGGAGGTGGGAAGCTCTTTACCCTGGGCTGTGTAGGCAACCGAACCGGCAACCCCGAGGCGTTCCATATACTCCCGCGACTCCCAGGGGTCTCTCGACGTGACGGACATGGCGGGCGGGTCCGCGATGGCGCGGCTCACACAGGCGGACCGCGTCCATGTGGGGTGGCGCTACGCGCAGGTCCACCCCGATCCGGGGCCGCCCCCGGCCCCGCCCGAGCAGCGTGAACGGGCGCCGCTGCCGACGCCGGCGCGGCGGCCCGCGGAGCACATGGCCGGCCGGCCGCTGCGGATCGTGGTCGGCGGCACGGTCGCGTTCGCCGTCCTGTTCCTGGTGTGCGGGCTGCTGGGGGTCGTCCCGTGGGCGTTCGCCGGGGTGGCGCTGCTGGCGTGCCTGGTCATCCTCGGCTTCACCGGGGGCGGGTTGTGGCGGGACGAGCGGGGCGTCCGGGCCCGGCTCGCGCAGGAGCGGGACGAGGAGGAGCGGCAGCGCGCCGAGCGGCGGCGGGAACGGGACGCCGCCGAGAAGGCGTACGCCAAGGCGCGTGCCGAGTGGGAGCGCCGGCAGGCCGCCTACGAGGACCAGCGCGAGTGGTACCCGGTCGCCGTCCCGCCGGGAGTCGACCGGGTGGACGTCGTCGGCGGGACGCTCGCGGGGTGGTCCGCGGCCGTGACGACCATGGGCGCGGCACGACTGGCGGTGGGCGCGCGGCTCACCATCATCGACCTGTCGGAGGGCGCGGTCGCGCACGACCTGCTGCGTCTCGCCTCGGATCGGGGCGACGACCCGCTCGTGTGGGTGCTGCCCGCCGACCTCCCTCGGTTGGACGTCACCCGCGGCCTGAATCCCGAGGCGCTCGCGGACGTCCTCTCGCTCGTCGTCAGCGCCGGCGAAGAGGAGGGCGGCACCCGTGACCTGTCGTTCGACAACTCCATCCTGGAGCGGCTCATCGAGGTCCTCGGGCCGGACGCGACGATCCCGCGGATCACGGCGGCGCTGCGCGTCCTGGCGCAGGTCGGCGACCCGCGCGACGACCTCCGCAAGGGCCTGCTGACCGACGAGCAGCTCGAACGCATTGCCACACTCTTCGGGCGGGACGCCACCGACCGGATCGTCGTCCGGCGGGCGTGGGCGCTGGAGGCGCAGCTCCGCAAGCTGGAGAAGCTCGCGACGGAGCCGGTGCGGCTGCCGCCGTCCAGGCTGCACGTGGTGTCGATGGATCGCCGCGCCGGCGTCCTGACTAACCGCATCCTCGGGACGTACGTCACGACCGCGTTGACCCACCGCGTCCGCGAGGCCCCGCCCGGCGGCCGCTGGGACCACACCCTCTTCCTCTGCGGCGCCGAGAAGCTGCGCGGGGACGTCCTCGACCGGCTCATCGACGCCTGCGAAGCGACCGGCACCGGACTGGTGCTGATGTACCGGTCGATCCCGGGGCACGTCCGGGAGCGCCTCGGCCGCCGGGGCCATGCCGCCGTCGGGTTCATGCGGCTCGGCAACCCCGAAGACGCGCGGGTCGCCGCCGAGCACATCGGTGCCGGGCAGCCGCTCATCGTCGCCGAGATCACCGACGCGGCGGGGGAGACGCTGTTCGACGTCGCGGGGGAGACCTACGCCAGCACGGTCGCCTTCGCCCGCCCCCGCGGCGACGGCCTCACCGACCCGGTCTGGTCACCGCTGCCCGCCCCCGCAGCCGACGACTCCGTCCTGGTGGAGGGCATCAGCTCCGCGACGGCCTGGGGCAGAACGGTCGCCGACCGCCGCACCAGCAAGCAGCGCTTCCGCGAACTGCTGATCGAGCCGCCGCAGCTGCAGGAGCTGCCGCCGACCGCGATGGTGTTCACCCACTCGGGCGCCACCGGCCGCCGCACCCTCCTCGTGGACGCCAACCCCGGCATCATCACACTGCCGACCGCGCACTCGATGGAGTTCGA
This sequence comes from Actinomadura bangladeshensis, assembly GCF_004348335.1. Classification (GTDB taxonomy): domain Bacteria; phylum Actinomycetota; class Actinomycetes; order Streptosporangiales; family Streptosporangiaceae; genus Spirillospora; species Spirillospora bangladeshensis. The sequence goes on from NZ_SMJW01000503.1 coordinate 1,939, forward strand.
GGAGTACCTCCGGGAGCAGCAGGAGGCCCTCGAAAAAAAAAAGAAGGAGGGAGAAAGCGCCGGTGAAGGGTCAACCACTTAGAGGATTACTGCGGCGTCGTGAACGTGAGGCGG
>NZ_SMJW01000504.1 GCF_004348335.1 Actinomadura bangladeshensis
CGGGGGACGTGGTGGTCATGTCCGCTTCTCCTTCGCGGGGAGGACGCCGGAGAGGGCGGCGTCGACGAGGTGTTCGGCGTAGGCGCGGCCGATGGGGCGGCCGGTGATGAGGAGCCGGTAGTACAGGGCGCCGGCGAGCTGGTCGAACAGCAGCTCCGGATCGGTGTCCGGACGCAGGCCGCCGCGCCGGCGGGCCCGGTCGATCAGCCCGAGGACCAGCGCGTTGCGCTGCTCGAAGACCGCGCGGACCAGCGCCCCGATGTCGGGGTGCCGCGCGGCGGCCGCGACCAGCTCGCCGACGAGACCGGACGAGGGGTCGTCAGGGGCGTGCCCCGGCCCGGCCCGGCGCGTCCGGTCGAGCCCCAGCGCGATCTGCTCCAGGTAGTCGACGAGGTCGGCCCGCAGGTCCCCGGTGTCGGGCACGGGGACCTCGTCCTGCATGCGGGCGATCACGGCGATGGCCAGGTGGTCCTTGGTGGGCCAGCGCCGGTACAGCGTGGTCTTGGCGACGCCCGCGGACCTGGCGACCTTGTCCACCGCGAAGGCCGCGTAGCCGTTGGCCAGCAGCTCCTCCTCGGCGGCCCGCAGGATCTGCGCGTCGGCACCGGCGTCGCGCGGCCGGCCGCGGCGTGCTGGAGGAGGCACCTCTCCGTCCTTTCGATACGCACGTTTCGTAATTCGACCGTACTCGCCCGGCCGCCAATAACGCAACGTGCGTATCGAAAAGAATCCTCAGCCCGCGACCGGGACGTTGCTCCGGAAGGTGTTGCGCGGGTCGCGGTCCTGCTTGATGCGGCGCAGGCGGTCGAGCGCGGCGGGGGCGAAGGCGTCGGCCGCGGTCTCCGCGGGGTTGAGGAAGCTGAAGGGCTTGCGTCCGCTGGCGGGGAGGGCCTCGGCGAGGGCGCGCTGCCTTGCGGTGACGGCGCGCGCCGTGGCGGGGTCGGAGGGGATGCCGAACAGGTAGAGGGCGTAGGGCTCGGTCAGCGGGCCGTGCGGGCCGTCGCTCGGACGGGCGAACGCGCCGCCCAGATGCCGGACCTGGACGCTCAGCAGCGGGGCGATCGGCTCCGCGAGCAGCGTCTTCACGGCGGTGTCGTCCAGCCCGGTGAGCAGTTCGGCGCGCGAGAGCCCGGGGCCGGGATCGGTGGGCTCCGCGGTGATCGTGCCGAGTTCGGAGACCGCCATGGTCCGCCGGGAGTCCGACAGCGGCCGGGGCAGGCGGTCCAGCGGAGCGAGCAGATCGCGCGCCCGTCCGGCGTCGCCGAGGTAGGTGGCGTCGATGGCGACCATGGGGTCGGCTCCCGGGAAGTGCAGCAGATCGAGCCAGACGGTCAGCTCCTCGGGGGCCTCGGCGGTGATCTGCCGGTAGGCGTCCATCACCTCGGGGGCGTGCCCGGCCGTCCACAGCATCCGGCCGCCGTACAGGCTCGGGGCGGGGTGCAGGGCGAGTTCGAGGGCGGTGACGATGGCGAAGTCGCCGCCTCCGCCGCGCAGCGCCCAGAACAGGTCGGGATCGCTGCCCGCCGTGACATGCCGCTGCCAGCCGTCGGCGTCGACGACGTCGAACGCGGTGACGCTGTCGGCGACCCAGCCGTGCGCGCGGCCGAACCAGCTCAGCCCGCCGCCGAGGGCGACGCCGGTGACGCTGACGACCGGGGAGCTGCCGGGCAGCCCGGTCAGCCCGTGCGGCGCGGCGGCGGCCTGCAGCCGCCCGGACGGCACGCCGGCGCCGATGCGGGCGCGGCGGGCGGCGGGGTCGATCTCCACCGTGTCGAGCCGGGCGGTGCGGAGCAGGACGGTGCCGCCGGTGCGTCCGGTGGCGCCGTGCCCGTTGGGCTGGGTCGCGATGGCCAGCCCGTTGGCGCGGGCGTACCGGACCAGCGCGGCGACGTCGGCCGCGTCGGCCGCCTCGACCACGGCCGCGGCCGGCTGCTCGACGGCCAGGTTCCAGGGGCGGCGGACGTCGTCGAAGCCCGGGTCGCCGGGCAGCCGCACCCGTCCCTCGACGGCGGATCGCAGGGTGTTCAGCTCGTTCATCATCTTCCTAGGGT
>NZ_SMJW01000505.1 GCF_004348335.1 Actinomadura bangladeshensis
CCACCAACTCGCCCCCACCCTCACCCACGCAGCCCAACTCGCCACCATCACCCTCAAAACCATCGAAGCCTGCACCACACTCGCCGCCCACCACCAGGCCGCCATCAACGACGCAGCCACCTTCTACGCCCTCGACCGCCACAAGAAATATCCCAACCGCTTCCCCCGAATACCAGCATCAGGCCTCGAACTCACAACCTGCTACGAAAGAGCCCGAACCAAAGGCCACCAAACCATCACCACCCTCGGCCAAGCCATTCATGATCTGACTTCTTCGACTGACCCAACGCTCGAAGAAGTACAGCTGATCGTCCGCCGAAGCGTCCTCAAGGAGCACACGCAATCCGAACTCGCCAGCACTGGCTTTCCTGTCTCAATCACCGACTGCTTGAAGATTGAACACGCCAAACTCGACAGTCGCTCCAATACTTATCTCAGCCCGGCGCCTCGGACCATCAATCCCCCGCCAAAACCATGACAGGAACGAGCACACACCGACCACAGTGCCGCGCCCACTTCCAACGACAGGTTCAGCTTCCACCACCGCAAGGCCGAAAACGGTGGGTGGCCGGGGTTGGGTACGTCTGATCCTTGCTGCGCTCCGGGCGGCAGGGCCACGAGCGCTCTACGACCGCCGGCGCGAACTCGGAGACAGACACTCCAAGGCCTCGGAAATGGCCAAGCCCCGCCGCAAGATGGACCTATGCTTGCCCGGTGATGGCTACCGCGCCGGCCCCACGGAGACGGACTGCCACTTCGAGTCGATCCGCGAGTCCTGCACCTTCTTCGTCACCACCATTGAATTCCGGCCCACCCCTGGAGAACCAGCGCGACGATGCGGCCACGGAGGGCCAGGTCGTCCGAGAGCAGATCTTCGACAGCCCGCTAACGCGCCTGGACGAGCACGCCGGCTGGTCCGGAGATCTCCATCGGACTGATCAGCGGGTCAGGTCTCCGTGCCGGTAATGCTCGGGATCAGCCGCGGCAATCCGCGCGGCCATCTCTACCTCGGCCTGCGACTCAGGCGGGTAATCAGAGGGGTCGAGCGAGAACCGGTAGGAGAGATAGAGGCGATCTCCCGGCCTGCTGGAGGCAATGAACGCTCTCAGGCAGCCGGTCCGGAAGCGGGGCTCGAAATCGCGGCGCAGGGCCGCGGCTTCGGCGTTGCTAGTTGTCGGAGTGGCAGCCATCGGATTGAGGGAGACCCGGATCGCACCCTCACCGGGGCCCCGGTGTTCCTGGTCGGCACGGAGGTCTTCCATAGACGCGTACTGCGCGGACGGCACTGCCCAGTACCAGGCCTTCGCCGCTCCCAGCCGCTCGGCGGCCGAGCCGGTTTCGAGGTAGTCAAGGATGCGCTCCATGACCTGCCGCGCACCGAGAACTCGCACGAGCGGCTCGACCAACTGGCGGTCGCCGCTGGGACAGTGGTCATGGGCTATGGCATGCATGATCTGGTCCGCATGCTCCCGCACAGCGTCCAGATCGCTCGCGCAGGCCTCACCGATCTGGAATCGCTTGACCTCGCAGCGCTGATAGGCATCGAAGACGGGATCGCCGGACGTCTCGCCCGGCCAACTCGCACCTGGGCAGAACACGGCCGCCAAGTCATCCAGCAGCGGCTCAAACAGCCCGAGACGCTCAGCGAGTTCCGTCGACAACACCGCCCCCGTCCCAGGATCCAACGTCAGCCTACACGCGCCGCGATCGCCCGAAAGAAATCGACAGCGAGGACCAGGCTGGCAACAAAACCCGCATCGTAGAGGGCTGACGACTGAGCCCATTCCAACCTGAGTGTGCAGGTCACAGGTTCGTCGCGGGCGACGGAAGCGGGCTGTGAATGAGTGAAGCTCCTGCTAGATGAGGTTGTCGACCAAGATCAACCTTGTCCGCACAGGAACTTTACGTGCTGTTCTACCGTGCCGCGCTGGATCTGTCGCGCCCGACCCTGACCTTCGTTACCGGGCTGGTGCGCGATCACCGGGACCTGATCGGGTCGCGGTGGCGAGCACTGAGCCCCGAGCGCCAGGC
>NZ_SMJW01000506.1 GCF_004348335.1 Actinomadura bangladeshensis
CACCGCCCCCGCGGCACCCCTCCCGACCCTCCGGGAAGACCCCCGCACGACACGAACACCGAATGGGCAGGTTACGGAAGCCCTCCAGATAGGTAGGGTCTCAGTAGGTCGTCGGCTCTCTTCGTGAGGAGGTGACGGGGCGTGGCCGCTCGTGACGATGCTGGGGCGCGCAGGGCGCAGCACGAAAAGGAGGTCAGGGACCTTCAAACGCAGATCTCCTTCCTGGAGGAGGAGATCTCCGTGCTGCGCCGCAAGCTCGCGGAATCCCCGCGCCAAGTACGCGTACTGGAAGAACGCCTCCATGAGGCACAGGCGAACCTGGCCGCCGTAACCGGCCAGAACGAGCGACTCGTAGCGACCCTCAAAGAGGCTCGCGAACAGATCGTGGCGCTCAAGGAGGAGGTCGACAGGCTCGCACAACCACCATCCGGATTCGGCGTCTTCCTCGAAGCACGCGACGACGGGACGGTCGACATCTTCACCGGCGGGCGCAAGCTCCGGGTGAACGTCAGCCCCGCCGTCGAGGTCGAGGATCTCCAGCGCGGCCAGGAGGTCATGCTCAACGAGGCGCTCAACGTCGTCGAGGCGCTCGCGTTCGAAGAGCAGGGCGAGGTCGTCATGCTCAAGGAGCTCTTCGACGACGGCGAACGGGCCCTCGTCATCGCGCACGCCGACGAGGAGCGCGTCGTCAAGCTCGCCGAGCCGCTGCGCGGGGTCCCCCTCCGCGCCGGCGACTCCCTGATGCTCGAGTCCAGGTCCGGCTACGCCTACGAGAAGATCCACAAGGCCGAGGTCGAAGAACTCGTCCTCGAAGAGGTCCCCGACATCTCCTACAACGAGATCGGCGGCCTCGGCTCCCAGATCGAGATGATCCGCGATGCCGTGGAGCTTCCCTACCTGCACGCCGACCTCTTCCGCGAGCACCAGCTCCGCCCGCCCAAGGGAGTCCTCCTCTACGGGCCCCCCGGTTGCGGCAAGACGCTCATCGCCAAGGCCGTCGCCAACTCCCTCGCCAAGCAGGTGGCGGAGAAGACCGGCCAGGAGGGCAAGAGCTTCTTCCTCAACATCAAGGGCCCCGAGCTGCTCAACAAGTACGTCGGCGAGACCGAGCGGCACATCCGGCTCGTCTTCCAGCGCGCCCGGGAGAAGGCGTCCGCCGGGACCCCCGTCATCGTGTTCTTCGACGAGATGGACTCCATCTTCCGCACCCGCGGCTCCGGAGTCTCCTCCGACGTCGAGAACACCATCGTCCCGCAGCTCCTCAGCGAGATCGACGGTGTCGAGGGCCTGGAGAACGTCATCGTCATCGGCGCGTCCAACCGCGAGGACATGATCGACCCCGCGATCCTGCGCCCCGGCCGACTCGACGTCAAGATCAAGATCGAGCGGCCCGACGCCGAAGCGGCCAAGGACATCTTCTCCAAGTACATCCTCAGCGGCCTCCCGCTGCACCCCGACGACCTCAAGGAGCACGGCGGCTCCGAGGAGGCCACCGTCGAGGCGATGATCCAGCGGACCGTCGAGCGCATGTACACCGAGAGCGAGGAGAACCGCTTCCTGGAGGTCACCTACGCCAACGGCGACAAGGAAGTCCTGTTCTTCAAGGACTTCAACTCCGGCGCCATGATCCAGAACATCGTCGACCGGGCCAAGAAGATGGCCATCAAGCAGTTCCTCGACACCGGCCAGAAGGGGCTGCGCGTCAGCCACCTCCTCGCCGCCTGCGTCGACGAGTTCAGCGAGAACGAGGACCTGCCCAACACCACCAACCCCGACGACTGGGCCCGCATCTCCGGCAAGAAGGGCGAGCGGATCGTCTACATCCGCACGCTCGTCTCCGGGACCAAGGGCGCCGAGGCCGGACGGTCCATCGACACCGTCGCCAACACCGGCCAGTACCTGTAACGCCCCGCACCATGACCGAGACCGCGCGGCGGCCCCCCGGAAGGGAGGCCGCCGCGCGCGTCCGCCGGCGCCCCCGCCGCGCCACACCCCCGCCA
>NZ_SMJW01000507.1 GCF_004348335.1 Actinomadura bangladeshensis
CCGGGGGAGGGGTGGGCGACCGCGTAGTTGTAGCGGCGCGACAGCATCCCGAGCTGGTCGGCGGCCCACTGCGCCACCTGGTCGGCCTGCCGGTACCCGGCCGCGGACACCCCCGGAGGGGGACGGTGCGCGTTCAGCCAGCCCCGGATCGCGTTCTGCGCGTCCTGCAGCTGCCTGATGACCTGGTCGAGCGCGGGCGGGTCGATCCCGCGGAACTCGGGGTCGCGCGCCGCCGGGCCCGTGCGCATCTGCGCGGTCATCGCCCCTCCGGAGGTCACCGATCGTCGTGCCCTGACTCCCCAGAATCACATCCGTGTCACTGGCTGTCGAGTGCCCTGCGCACCGATTCCTCGTCGCGCGCCACCACGGCGGCGTCGCCGGCCAGCACGATCGGCCGCTGGATCAGCACGGGGTTCGCCACCATGACCTCGATCCACCGGGCCCGGTCGTGCTCCATGTCCTTGAGCCCGAGTTCCTTGGCGACCGGCTCGTTCAGCCGCGCCACGTCCCACGGCTCGGCGCCGGCGCGCTTGAGCACCTCGTCCAGCTCGTCGGCCGTGGGCGGCTCGTCCAGGTAGCGGCGCTCGGTGTACTCGACGCCCGCCTCGTCCAGCGCGGCCTTCGCGGCCCGGCTCTTCGAGCAGCGCGGGTTGTGCCAGATCTCCATCTACTCCACCTCCGCGGGGGTGCCCCCGGTGATCCTCAGCAGTTCCTCGTACGACGTGGGGAAGACGGTGTGCGGGTGCCCGCCGGCCGCCCAGACCTCGCCGTACCTGTTCAGCCAGACGTCCACGAGCGTACGGACCGGCGCCGGGTGGCCGACGGGCGCCACGCCCCCGATCGGCTGCCCGGTCGCCGCCCGGACGAACTCCGGCGTCGCCCGCCGCACCTTCGCCGCGCCCACCAGCGCCGCCACCTTCGCCGTGTCCACCCGGTGCGCGCCGCTGGTCATCACCAGCAGCGGCGCCCCGTCGGCGTCGAACACGAGGCTGTTGGCGATCGCGCCCACCGCGCAGCCCAGCTGCTCCGCCGCGGCCTGCGCCGTCCGCGCGGAGTCGGGAAGCTCGACGACGGTCCCGGTCGCGCCCTGGTCGCGCAGGGCTTTCGCGACGATTTCGGCATTCGGATGCATGGGAAGCACTTTAAGCTTTCCGCATGCGCGGGATACCGATCGACGTGCGGACAAGCGCGGTGCTCCTGGCCGCGGCCGTCGCCCTGGCGGGCTGCAGCGGGACGGAGCGGGCGGAGCCCCGCGCGCAGGAGGGCACACCGGCCGCGACGGCACCGGCGACGCCGGCCGCGACGCCGGCCGCGACGTCCACGCCGTCCCCCGCGCATCGCACGCTGAAACCGGGGGCGAAGGGGGCCGACGTCAAGGTCCTCCAGCAGCGCCTCAAGGCACTCAGCTACGACCCCGGCAAGGCGGACGGGAAGTACGGGCCGTCCACGCAGATGGCCGTGTGGGCGTTCCAGGCGGTCAACCGCCTCAAGCAGAAGAGCACCTTGGGCGGGTCGTTCTGGGCGGCCCTGGACGCGCCCGAGCAGCCGCGCCCGATGGCGAAGAAGCGCGAGAGGGACCGCGTCGACGTCGATCTGAAGAGGCAGTACCTCGTCCTCTACAAGGACGGCAGGCCGCGCCTCATCTCGCACATCTCGTCCGGCTCGGGGGAGTACTACTGCGCCAAGGACCGCGGCGCCACCGTCGCCCGGTGCCGCTACGCGACGACGGGCACGGGCGACTTCCGGACGGGGCGCCGCTTCGCGGGCTGGGAGACCTCACCGCTGGGGCGCCTCTACAACCCGATCTACTTCAACGGCGGCATCGCCTTCCACGGCGCTCTGGACGTGCCCCGGTACCCGGCGTCGCACGGCTGCGTCCGGATGCCGATGCACATCGCCGAGTACTTCCCGGACCTCCTCGCAACGAACGTCCCCGTGCACGTCAGGCGGCCCCGCTAGCCTCCCGCCGGCCCCCGCC
>NZ_SMJW01000508.1 GCF_004348335.1 Actinomadura bangladeshensis
CCCGTGCCCACCCCTGAAGGAGAGGACCGCGATGACAACGACGACGACACTTCCCACGGACCAGTGGCGCCGCTGGATCGCCGAGAACCTGCTGCTCGGCAATCCGCCGGAGGTGATCCGCCCGGCGCTGGTCAAGAACGGGTTCACCGAGGAGGAGGCCGCCCGCGAGGTCTCCGGTGCGCTGGCCAGCCCCTACGTGCAGGGCGCGTCCCGCATCGCCAACCGGCTCCGCAAGCGCGAATGGACGCTCACCGTCTACGGGCGGCTCGCCCGGATGCGCGCGCACGGCGGCGAGATCGAGCGCCGGGAGCGGCTCTCCCGGGACGAGTTCTTCGAGGAGTACTACTTCCAGAACCGCCCGGTCATCATCACCGGAATGCTCGAATCGTGGCCCGCGCGCACCCGGTGGGACTTCGACTACCTGCGCGCCACCTGCGGCGGCAACGAGGTCGAGGTGCAGTTCGGCCGCGAGTCCGACGAGAACTACGAGATCAACGGACCGCGGCACAAGAGGCTGATGCCGTTCCGCGACTACGTCGACATGGTCGAGTCCGCCGGGACGACCAACGACTTCTACATGACGGCCAACAACACGTCCCGGAACCAGCGGGCGCTGGACGTCCTCTGGGACGACATCGGCCCGCTCTCGGAGTACCTCGACGGGGACGCCCGGGGGCGCAGCTTCTTCTGGCTCGGCCCGGCCGGCACCAAGACGCCCTACCACCACGACCTCACCAACAACTTCATGGCGCAGGTCGTGGGCCGCAAGCAGATCAAGATGGTGCCGCTGCACGACACCGCGTTCGTCTACAACACCGTGCACTGCTATTCGGAGGTCGACGCGAGCGCCGTCGACTACGAGCGGTTCCCGGCCATGCGCAAGGCGCAGGTGCTGGAGTGCGTGCTCGCGCCGGGCGAGCTGCTGTTCATCCCGATCGGCTGGTGGCACTACGTCGAGGGCCTGGACGCCACGATCACGATGAGCTTCACCAACTTTCTGCGCTACAACGACTTCGCGTCCGACTACACCACCTACAAGCACCTCTGACCGGCCCGCGCGAGCGCGGAAACAAGCATCGGATGATAATCCGGCAAAAAACCTGTCAGATCGCTAGCATTCCTCGCCGCCGGGCCTCCGGAATATGTCGAATCATGCGCGTTCCTGGAAATTCGGAAAGCCATGAGTCAGTTAGTGAGAATGGCCTCGGTTTTGTCAGTCGGCCCTAAAGACAGTGCCCATGGGGGCCGGTAGCTTACCGGCCTGAACAGTCCCGGATTTGCCCGCTCCGGACGAAAGGCAGGACGTTGGAAGCCAAACTGAGCAAGCGCAGGAGGACCGGGGCCAAGGGCCTCGCCGCCGCGGCCGTCGGCGGTCTCGGACTCTCCATGCTCGGCGTGCTCGCCGCCGCCGGACCCGCGATGGCGGAGCCGGTCCACCAGACGATCAACTACCACTGCGTCTTCCCGCTGATCGGCAACCAGCCGCTCTCGGTGGACGTCGAGTCCGACATCCCGACGCAGATCCCGGTCGGCGAGCTGACGCCCGCCTTCCACATCAAGGCGACCGCGCACATCACCGGCACGATCACCAACGGGCTCCGCGCCGTCAAGGCCACCACCCTGGAGGGGACGGCCACCGCCGACGCGGTCCTGTCGGTGCCCGAGTCGCCGGAGCTGCCGGTGGCGGTGGACGTCGTCATCCCGCCGCACGACATCCCGCAGCAGGCCGGCGCGACCTGGGACCTGGTCGCCGAGGGCGACGCCCCGCAGCTGGTCTTCAGCGAGGCCGGTCCGGGCGAGATCTTCGTCCAGAACATGCTGCAGCGCATCGACCCGAAGAAGGCCGACGGCAGCGAGGTCTGGGCGGGCGGCAAGGACGTCCAGTGCACGAAGGACCCCGGCCAGGACGACCCGTTCGCCACCTTCGAGATCACCAACGGGACGCC
>NZ_SMJW01000509.1 GCF_004348335.1 Actinomadura bangladeshensis
GGCGGGGGCCTCGGGCAGGCCGGACGCGGGGTCGACGCTCGGGGCGCTCGCCGGCAGGAACACCCACTTCTTGTACGACCAGAAGCGGAACAGCGTCGCCACGCCGGTGCCGATGATCAGCGCGATGTTGTAGAACACGGCGCCGTCCAGGCCGAGGACGTAGTGCGAGAAGCCGATGAACAGCTCGGTGATGACGAGCCCGACGCCGTTCAGCGCGAAGAACAGCACGTACTCGCGGCCGAGCCCGGTGCGGTCGCGGTGCCGGAACGTCCAGTACCGGTTCGCCAGGTACGAGAACGTCGTGGCGATGATCGTGGCGACCCCGTTGGAGGTGAGCGGGCCCACTCCCATGCCGGTGTGCAGGCCGTTGCCGATCACGACCGTGATCACGAACGCGATCGCGCCCACGCTGCCGAACTTGGCGAGTTCCTGCACGAGGTGCGCGAACCGCCGGTGGAGTTTGGCGACCAGGCTCACGAAGGGGAACCGTCCTTCCGGACTTCGTTGTACGCCACGGCGGGCGGCGCGGCGGCTGATGCGGAGGCACCACGAGGATAGACGCCCGGGGCGGCGGGGACGTCGGAACATGAACGTTTCACCCTCACCCGGCGTTCCCTGCCCGTTGCCGAGATGCCCACACACTTTCGACGCCGGCGGCCGGGGATTCGTTCATGCCGCCCGGCCGATAACCTTCTGACGTGACAGTTCCAGCTGATATGCCCGTCGTCGGAATGGCGGGCGGGGGCCAGCTCGCCCGGATGACGCAGCAGGCCGCGATCGCGCTCGGCGTGTCGCTGCGCGTCCTCGCCGGGGCGGCGGACGAGTCGGCCGCCAAGGTCGTGTCCGACGTGCGGGTGGGGGACGACCGCTCCCGCGACGACCTGCTGGCGTTCGCCAAGGGCTGCGACGTGGTGACGTTCGACCACGAGCACGTCCCGGGAGCCCACATCCGCGAGCTGGAGGACTCGGGCGTCCCGTGCCGTCCGGGCGCGGCGGCCCTGGCCCACGCGCAGGACAAGCTGGTCATGCGGGACAGGCTCAGCGGCCTCGGCGTCCCGTGCCCCGAGTACGCGCACGTGCCGTCGTCCGGGCCGGTGGAGTTCCTGGAGGCGTTCGGCCGCGAGCACGGCTGGCCGCTGGTCCTGAAGGCCACCCGCGGCGGCTACGACGGCAAGGGCGTCTGGGTGGTGGACGAGCCGTCCGGCCAGGTGGAGCGGCTGCTCGCGGAGGGCGTCGACCTGATGGTCGAGCAGCACGTCCCGTTCCGGCGGGAGCTGGCCGCGCTCGTCGCGCGCTCCCCGTACGGGCAGGGCGCCGCGTACCCGGTCGTGGAGACCGTCCAGGAGGGCGGCATCTGCACCGAGGTGATCTCGCCCGCGCCGGGCCTGTCCGAGGACCTCGCGGTCGAGGCGCAGGGTCTCGCGCTCCGCATCGCGAACGAGCTGGGCGTCGTGGGGCTGCTCGCGGTCGAGCTGTTCGAGACCGACGCCGGCCTGCTGGTGAACGAGCTGGCCATGCGCCCGCACAACTCCGGGCACTGGACGATCGAGGGCGCCCGCACGTCGCAGTTCGAGCAGCACCTCCGGGCCGTCCTCGACCTGCCGCTCGGCTCCACCGAGCCGACCGCGCCGTACACGGTCATGGCCAACGTGCTCGGCGGCGACGACCCGGACGTGTACTCCCGCTACATCCACGTGATGGCCCACGACCCGGCCGTCAAGGTGCACATGTACGGCAAGGAGTCGCGGCCGGGACGCAAGATCGGCCATGTGACCGCGCTCGGCGCCGACCTCGCCGACGTCCGCGCACGGGCCCGCCACGCCGCCGACTACCTGCGGTGGGGGACGAAGATGGGGGAGCACCACAAATGAGCGGAGCGAACCGGGGGGTGTGGGGGGTCGCCCCCCCACAGGAGGCGGGCATGAGCGGAGCGAACCGGGG